>DDYT01000064.1 GCA_002348095.1 Erysipelotrichaceae bacterium UBA2227
ATCTGTCGATCAATAACAAACTGAAATCATTGGATGTCGTGGGTTATCCAATCAAGTTTGGAACAGACATCAAGGAATATGAAATTACGGTCGATAATACAGTCGATTTTGTGGAAATCGTCGCCGAAGCGGAAGATCCCAAGGCAACTTTGACCATCAATAACATTGAAGAGCTTCAGTTTGGTGTCAATGAGATCTTGGTCACGGTAACTTCGGAAAGCGGTGTTGCCAACCGGTATTTGATAAAGGTCATCCGCAGCACCATGGGACCGGTCATTCCGATTGAAAGAGCCTTGGAGGCCATTACCGAAACGGTTGCTGAGGAGGTGGTGGCTATTGTCGGTCCGGAAGATGAGATCACTAAGGAAATCATCGATGCACTGAAGACGACCAAAAAGAAACTGACAGTCAAACGGCGTAACAATATTGGCGAAGTATTATACTCGTGGACTTTCGATGGAAGTCAAATGGACAAAACCCTGAAAGTTAAATCCGGAATCATTTTCGGAGCTCTCAATATCCTCGATATCGATCGGATCACCAATCATGCACGACGGGTGGATTTATCATTCTATCATTCGGGTGAACTGCCCAAAGGAACCACAGTGACCGTATATGTGGGAAATGAATTTGAAAATGAAGAGACATTGAAATTCTACTACTATAACAAAGAAACCCAACAGATGGAACTGGTCCTCAACAGTCTAATCGTAAAAGACGGTTTTGTCACTTTCCCGCTGGAACACTGCTCGGATTACGTTCTGACCAAAGCGGATTTCACTTATGGCACCGTCAGTCAACCCTTAAGCCCCTGGGTGTTTGTAGCGGCAGGGGAACTGCTGCTCATTCTCTTGTTCGCATTTCTCTACTTGCAAGAGAAGAAACGAAATCCATATCGGGGATAAACAACTTCTGACATACCACGGGCACTTGAAGAAAGTGCCCGCTTTTTAACCGTTGTAATATCATAAAGGACGAGTGGTGCAAGATGGAAAGATTCAAACGACTGACATCAGAGAACTGGGATGATTTCGAAATATTATTTGAAAAACATAAGGGCGTACGCGGCGGATGCTGGTGCAGTTTTTATCTTGCCACTGCAGGGCAGTACGCACAGTTGGACAGGGAAGCAAGAAAGAAATTCCATCGCTCGGCTCTTGAAAAGTCCGGTTCGACCGGAGGACTGTACTACATCGATGATGTGGCGGTTGCCTGGTGTCAGTTTGGCCCTCGAAACGTACTTATGCGTTATCTGCGCAATCGGATGATGGCTGAACTGGATGTTTCTGATGAACAGCTCTGGCGGATCAGCTGTATATTCGTTGATAAGCATCATCGAAAGTCCGGATATGCAAGAAAAGTCGTTGAAGCATCGATCGAAGAGATGATTCGCGCAGGTGCGACTGTAATCGAATCTTTTCCATTTGATTTTGAGAATCGCCCCAGCAGCTTTCAACACAACGGAAGCATTGCATTTTATGAAGACTTAGGATTTCAGGTCATTGGCAGAATCGGTAAAAACGAAGTTATGATGCGAAAAAGCATTGCTGTTTGACCTTTTTGCAATGATGAACTCACGTTCACTATAATACGTTCATTGTTTTTCGAATAATTGATGCATAAAGTAACGCCTGTATGTACTTTATCCGATAGATTTTGATACAATATAGAAAGTATAGGGGACTGTATGCGAATAAAGAATTCTATTAATAACGCCCGATGGGGTATTATCTACCAAATTTTGCATGCTGCGCTCGGCTTTGTATTCCGAACGGTTTTCATTGCCTACCTTGGCACCGAATATCTGGGCGTCAATGCCTTGTTTACCAGTATTCTGCGTTGGCTGGCCCTGGCAGAGCTGGGGATCGATATGACAGTGGTCTACAGTCTGTACAAACCGATCGCCGATAAAGACACCCGTCAGATTCAAGCCTACATGAATTTGTTCAAGAAAGCATTTTGGATCGTTGCATTTATCGTCTTGGCATTGGGTTTGGGACTTATCCCGTTTTTACCTTTCTTCCTAGGTGACCTTACGGTTGTAACCCAACCGACCCTAATTTATCTGTTGTTTTTACTTAATACGTTTGTTTCCTATTTCTACATTTACAAACATTCAATATTTATCGCAAACCAACAGCAGTTTGTGATCAACAGAAGCAAATCGATCTTCTTTATCCTCAGTCAGTTTGCACAGATTGCCATCTTGGTATTGACCCGGAATTTCATATTGACACTGCTCATTCAGGTATTGCTTAAAATCGGTGAAAACATTTGGATTTCGGTTTTAGCTGACAAACAATATCCGTATCTTAAAAACAATCAAGAGAAACTGAGTGAATCCGATCGGCGCAGGTTCTTTAAAAACATGTATGCCATGTTTATGTATAAAATCGGTCAGGTCGTGGTCGGCGCGACCGATAACATCATTATCAGTGTATTCAACGGAATCATTGCCGTCGGTCTGTACGCCAACTACCTGATGATCACCAACATTCTCAACCAGACCATCCACACGATCTTCTCGGGCATGCGGGCAGGAATCGGAAACATCAATGCCACCGAAAGCACCGAACGTAAAAAGCAGATTTTCAATGTCGTCTACTTTATGAGCTTTCTGATTTACGGGATCACCTCAGTCATCCTGTATAACGTCATCAACCTCTTCATCGTGATTTGGCTTGATGAATCCTTCTTACTCAGCCAGTTCACCGTCACGGTCATCGTCATCAACTACTATACTTCCGGTATGCAAGCCGCATCCGCCAGTTACCGGGATACGACCGGTCTGTTCAGGGTCGGTCAGTACCGGCCGGTCATCTCCGCGCTGCTTAATCTGATCATTTCCGTGATCCTCGCCCGACCGCTGGGCATCGCCGGTGTCTTATTGGGAACGATCCTGAGCCGAGCCATGGTCTTTTTCTGGTATGACCCCTATGTCATCTATAAGTACATCTTCAAACAGCCCCTAACGCCTTACTTCAAGCAATATACCGTTTATGCGATGCTTATCGTATTTCTGACGTACACCTCATCACTGTTTCTTCCGTTGATTCATACAGGGTGGAGACCGGCAGATTTTCTGGTTCGCAGCAGCATCGCCGGAATATATTCAATCATTGTAACCGTAATTCTCTTTTACCGAAGTGAAGAGTTCATCTATCTGTACGATGTAGCGAAACGCATGATTCGATCAAAAATGAAACGATCGAAGGAAAGGGGACTGTAATGAAACTCATCCGTTATGAATTTTTAGGGAACGTACGTCAGGGGAAACTGGTCGACAATCAGGTATATCCGGTCGATTTGGGACCGTCTTTTCCGCTGCCGGTCAGCGAAGTCAACCTGCTGATGCCGATTGAACCCACCAAGATCATTGCTGTCGGGCTAAACTATGCCCAACATGCCCGTGAACTGGGCATCGCCAATCCGCGACCGAGCGAGCCCGTCATTTTTATCAAGCCCAATACGACCCTGTTGAAAAACGAAGGCACCATCCTATTACCCAAACAATCGGTCCACGTGGAGTTTGAAGGGGAACTTGGCGTAGTCATTTCGAAAAAATGTAAGAATGTCAAACGGGAAAATGCCAAAGAATTCATCTTAGGATACATCGTTGCCAATGACGTGACAGCGCGTGACCTTCAGCCCAAACAAGGACAGTGGACCGCATGTAAAGCTTTCGACACGTTTTTGCCGGTAGGCTCATGCATCGAAACCGATCTGGACTTATCCACGGCAACCATCACGACGCGCGTCAACAACGTGGTCCGACAGCACGAACCCTTACGTTCAATGTTATTTAGCGTGGAAGAACTGATCGAGTACATCAGTGCGATCATGACACTGATGCCCGGCGATGTCATTATCACCGGAACACCTCCGGGGGTAGGAAAAATAAATCCGGGAGACATCATCGAAGTTTCGATCAGCGGGCTTGGGACTGTCATCAGTAGAGCAGCAAAGGAAATGTGAAGCGGAAACTCCGCTTTTTCCGCATAAAAAGGGCACATATTGACAAACCATAATCCTTTAATTATGCTTATAGATAAAGGGGCGACGTTATGAAACTATGCCTGAATCTTCTATCGTTCATCGGATCTGACCGCGTTTCCATAACGCCCTTTTTGGCTTTTACAGAAAGCGAGATTGCGGCCATTCAGTTTCAAAATCAGCTGTGGATACTGATTTCCATCGCCAGCATCGCCGTTGCCGCCATCAGTTACGGCTACTATACACAAACTCTGAAAAACGAACAAAAACTGAGCGCATATATCGGTGAAAGTGAACAGCGTATGTCCGCTTTGCTTTCCAACTTACCGGGTATGGCGTATCGGTGTCGAAACGACCGCAACTGGACGATGCAATACGTCTCCGACGGCTGTATGCGACTGACCGGATACAGCCGGGAAGAACTGCTTCACAATACCGCCATCAGCTACAATGATATTATCTTAAAATCATATCGTGATGAAGTATGGACAAACTGGCAAGTCCGGTTGAGCCGCCATGAAGTCATTGAGATGGAATATGAAATCCAAACCAAAGACGGAACGGTCAAATGGGTATGGGAACAGGGAAGAGGGGTCTACGATCAGCAGGACCGCATCATCGCGATCGAAGGGCTGATCATCGACATCAGTGAACGCGTCGAAAACAATCGTATCCGCCAGATCGCACAGGATAAACTGTCCGCCGTACTGACCAGCATCGGCGATGGTGTCATCACCGTCGACAAAGACGGCAAAATCGACTTCATCAACCCGATGGCTCAACAGATCCTTGACATCAAAGGTTCCTTGATCGGACAAAACTTTGATCAGCAGTTCAGCTTTTTTTCGGCAATGACCAAACAACCGGTCGACTCCCCGGTTGCCTCGAGCCTGAAAAACCGAAAAGTTCAAAGCCTTCAGCAGCAGATCACAATGGTGACTAAAGAAGGTAAAACTCTGGAAGTCGAAACTACCGCATCGCCGCTGATCAATCAAAAGGTTATTGAAGGCGTTGTACTGGTCTTTCGCGATGTGACATCACGATTGGCCAAAGAACGCGAAATCGAATACTTAAGTTATCATGACGGACTGACCGGATTATATAACCGACGGTTTTTCGAAGAGGAAATCCGGCGTCTCGACATGCCGCGCAATCTGCCCATCACGCTGGTCATGGCCGATGTCAACGGACTGAAAGTCATCAACGACGGCTTTGGTCATCCGGTCGGTGATCAGCTCATTCAAAGTGCCGCCACCGCCATCAAAAACAGCTGCCGTAATGATGAAATCATTGCTCGGATGGGTGGGGACGAATTTGCGATCCTGCTCCCCGGAGTGAGTGAAACCGAAGCGAAAAAAGTGGTCGAACGCATGCAGAAACAGGCGTCCGAAACCGTCATTATGGGACTTCCGGTATCGATCGCCTTTGGCTATGCCACCAAAACCGAACCGCATGAATCGATTTTAAAAGTGCTGCAATACGCGGAAGACCGCATGTATCAGCTGAAAATGTCCGACAGTTCGACCAGCCGGAATCAAACCATCAAAGTCATGCTGCAATCTTTATTCAACCGCAGTCCGCGGGAAGAAGCCCATATCCTCAATGTCAGTCACATCTGCGAGTTATTCGCCAATGCGCTGGGATTTGGCCGAGAGCAGGTCATCGAACTCAAACTGGCCGCCCAGCTCCACGACATCGGGAAAATCGCCATCGAATCACGGATTCTGGAAAAACCAGGAGTTCTCAATGATCTGGAGCGGATGCAGATGCAACGTCATACCGAAACCGGCTACCGGATTTTATCGACGACCGCCGAATATCTCAATGTTGCTCAAATCGTTTATGATCATCATGAAAAAGTGGACGGAACCGGCTATCCCCGCGGATTAAAAGGCGATCAGATTCCGCTTGGTGCCCGCATACTGACGATTGCGGAAGCCGTCGATGCAATGAGCAACGATCAGCCGCACCGCAAAGCCATGACCAAAGAGGAAATCCGGGCCGAACTGATACGCTGCTCCAACACTCAGTTTGATGCCCACTTAGTCCAGATTTTCAATCAGCACATTCTCGATACACTGTTTGAACCGAATTAAGCCGCATTTCTTTTCAACACACGCAAATTGTGATACCCTATTAATACAGAAACCAACGGTCGAAGGAGGGATCATGATGATTACATGTATGATTTACAAAATCAATGAAAACATCAATCACAGCGGCCTAGGCAGAGCAGCCATCAGTAAAAACCTGAAAAAAATGGGTATCGAAGAAAAACTGAGCCTGACATCGCAAGGGAAACCGTACTTACCGTCGAACATCAAATATGTTTCTTCTTCTCACAGCGGGAAGTACCTGATCGTTGCGATCGGTGATCAGCCCGTCGGAATCGATATAGAAAAAGTTCGCGAGTTACATCCGGGAACCATTGCGCGGCTCAGCCTGAAAGAACAGCCCTTTGAACAGTGGACACTTAGGGAAGCCATGATCAAACTTAAAGGCGATCCCAACGCCATGTTTGAAGAAGTCTTCTTTGACGAAGAAAACATGCGCAGGATCGACATTGAACCCGGCTACGTGTGCGTCATCGTCAGCGACCGAAAGATTGAAGAACTTATCATCGAAAAGGGGGGTTATTATGAATAAGCGACGCCAGCGATGGGTGCTGGCTTTTCTATGGATGGTTGTGATTTTTTTATTGTCATCCCAAAACGGACAACAGTCCGCCAACCTGAGCACATCGTTGTTTAAACCGCTATATGACCTGTTGATTCCCATGGGCGTTTCCGCGGATGTCTTATCGCTGATCATCCGCAAAACCGCACATTTTGTCTCCTACTTTATTTTAGGCGTGTTTGTTTTCAGGGCATTCGATACTTATGAGATCGCCCTGTCACAAAAAGTGTATCTGTCGATCTTGCTTTGCTTTGGCTATTCCTTTTTTGACGAGATCTATCAGCTGTTTGTCCCGGGACGCTACGGCAGCCTGATCGACGTATTTATCGATGGTATGGGAAGTCTCAGCAGCATCCTTGCTATGATGGTTTTGAGAAAGAAAGAAGGACTAATATGAATTTTATCGTCGTCGGAACCAGTTGGATCACCGAAAAATTTATCTCAGCTGCCCTGGAAACACGGTTGGTAACTTTTTTGGGCACCGTGTCGCGCAGTACGGAAAAAGCCGAGCAGTTCAACCGTACTTTTGGCGGTTCGAAAACTTATCTGACCATAGATGATGCATGCCGTGATGCGGATGTCGATATCATTTACATCGCATCGCCCAATGCATTGCATTATCCCTATGCGAAAAAAGCCTTGCTTGCCGGCAAACATGTGATATCGGAAAAACCGATCGTCAGCAATGTCCGGGAAATCGATGATCTGATCGATATAAGCAAAACCACAACCGGTATGCTGTTTGAAGCGATCATGCCGTTGCATCTGCCCGGACTGGAAATCATCCGTCAGCATTTGTCCATGCTGGGCGACATCCGGCTGATCAGCAGTGAGTTCAATCAATATTCCAGTAAGTACCCCGCCTATCTTGAGGGGAAAGATCCCAATGTGTTTTCCCCGCAATTCTCCGGAGGGACTTTATATGATCTAGGCATTTATAATGTCTACTTTATTCTGTCATTATTTTCAACGCCGCAGAAAATCCGCTATATGGCCAACAAAGGGCCTAACGGTATCGACCTATCCGGCGTCCTGACCTTAAAATACCCCGATAAAATCGCGGTTGCCGTCATCGGAAAAGACAACCCCGGCGATAACCGTACCCTGATCCAAGGCGAAAAAGGATTTATCAAAGTGACCGGATCGGTCAGTACCCTCAGTGCTATCGAAATCGTCGCCGAAGGTCAGCGCTACGAATTTACCATACCCAACAACCCCAATACCATGTTCCATGAAGCTCAGGCCATCTTTCAGTGCATCAGGCAACAGGACCGCACTTCGATGAACGAGTGGCTGGTTTTAGCCAAAGAGGTCGCAACCGTCATGGAAACTGCCAGAAAGGATGCAGGCATCACTTTTGCCGCCGATAATCATGATTAAAGCTGTTATTTTTGATCTCGACGGCACTCTGATCGACAGTGAAGCCAACTATATCAAAGCCTGGCAAAAGGCAGTGATATTGCATAGGTTTCCTTTGACCGATGAAGATTTGCTTGGGATTTGCGGGATCAGTACGAAAGAGGAGATCGATTATCTTTTGGCACGGCTCAAAACCATGGATCAGGTTGAACTGGCCATCGAGTCAAGCAAACAGATCTTTCTGAATATAGCCCAAGCAGGAATCGTCCGACTGAAACCCGGTGTCAAAGAACTGATCGGATACTGTAAAGAAAAGGGGATCGCTTTGGCGTTGGCCACCTCGACCTATCAGCCCTTAGCCCGAAAATACATCAGCTACGTGGATGGGTATAGTGACGACGATTTTGATGTATTGATCTTCGGCGATATGGCCGCACACGGAAAACCCGACCCCGAGATTTTCAACCTGGCCCAACAGGCCCTCAATATACCCAAAGAAGAATGCCTGATTCTGGAAGATTCGCACTACGGTATTCTGGCAGCCAATCGCGCATCCATCGATGTTGCCTGGATCAAAGATATGGTCGATCTGACAAAATATCCCGAAATATCATATCAATACGTATTTGAAAATGCATTTGACGTAAAGGACTGGTTGACCAGCCATGAATAAAAGTACGGAAATCTTTATATCCTTTGCCCGCGTCGGTGCACTGACCTTCGGAGGCGGATATGCCATGCTGCCGATCTTGCGCAAAGAAGTCATTGACATCAAAGGCTGGATCAGCGAAGAACAGATGATGGACAGCTATGCGATCGCCCAGGTATCCCCGGGCATCATTGCCGTCAATACTTCCGCACTGATCGGTTTTCAGCTGCACGGAAAAAAAGGTGCAGTCAGCGCCGCTTTGGGCCAGGTATTTCCTTCGATCGTCATCATTACGCTGATCGCCGCATTTTTACAACAGGCCTTTTTGATTCCGGTTGTCGCCCAGATGTTTGCTGCGATCCGGATTGCCGTGGCCGTGCTGATCATCTCGACCGCGATCACCCTGCTGAAAAAAGGGATCATCGACCTTTTTTCCGCCGTTATTTTCAGTCTGGCCTTGATTGCCATTCTGGGATTTTCGATCTCACCGGTCTATATCGTCATCGCCAGTGCACTCAGTGGCTTTTTCTATAAAGCGCTGGGAGGTAAACGCACATGATTTACTGGACCCTGTTTTGGGAATTTCTGAAAATCGGATTGGTTGCTATCGGCGGCGGGTTGGCCACTTTACCGTTTCTTTATGATCTGACGGTAAAAACCAACTGGTTTACCGCAGCGATGCTCGTCGATATGATCGCGATCTCCGAATCGACGCCCGGACCGATCGGCATCAACATGGCCACCTACGCCGGGTATGTGACAGCCTCCGTGTTGGGCGGGATCTTGGCTTCCTTAGCCATCATTACCCCCGGAGTCATCCTGATGATGCTCATCGGTAAAGCCATGGATAAGTTCAGAAACTCGCCGCTGCTGCTCAAAGTGTTTTACGGGATCCGACCGGCCGTCGCAGCGCTGATCGTGTATGCCGCCTGGGAAATCATCAAAGTCACGATGATTACATCCGCAGAGAACCTCTGGCAGGCACAACTGAAGTTTCCGGCCATCGGATTTTTCCTTCTGCTGTTTATCGTTAACAAGCGATTCAAGATTCATCCGGTCTTACTGATCGCAGTTGCCGCCATCACCGGCGCATTCATTCGTTTTTAAAAGGGCTTTCGCCCTTTTTTACGGTTGAGGATTGACGATGTGACCCATAAACAGAATCAGTCCTGTCGATGAGTCGCGAATGACGACGGTATACGGACGGTTAACCACAAAGGTGAAATCTCCCGTCGGGACCGATTTGATCTGCATTTCGACCTTGGTCACTGCAGCCGCTTCCGTGCCTTCTTCATCGAGCATCCAGAACGTCTTATGCAATACAGAGAAAATATGAAGACCGTCTTGTCGGGCATCTTCGGCCATATTGGAGAAGTCGGCCATATCATCCAAGAATGCGGTCGGCATGCCCATTCTTCCTAACGTGTCTTTCAGTTCTGTTTCGGTGTCGAGCATGACTTTGGGAAGCTGTACGGCCACCGAAGACATCAGCAGCGTTTGATTCAGATAACTGTTGATTTCCGCAGGGGTCAGGGCAACATTGTTTCTCGGCAACAAAATCAGAACCTCTTGTGCTTGACCCTGAGTCACAAAAGCACCTATCTGAACCCGTTCATCTTCGAAATAAGGCATCGTACGACTGCCCACGACATACTGGATCTTATCTTTGAGACCTTGGAAGACATCATTTTTTGTCAGCTGTTTGTCAAAAGGAGTAGCCCATTTTGCCCCGAAGGTCAGGGTATTGATTAAAAACATGACCGTCAGCGGATCGATCGGCGGTTTGACGACCTCGCTGATTTTACCGTTAGTATTCTTTTTGACCCACTCATTGATGGTTGCGGAAGCACTGTTCTGACCAAAGTCCAACACGGCTACCATGGCTCCGTAATGAGCGGTGACATCGTCTAGAAAGGGCTGTTTGACTTTGCTTCTGTACTCATCTTTGATCCAGACGGAATTGTTGAGGGTAAAACGATCGGACGAACTGAGCAGATAGGACTGGGTCAGCCGGCTGAAATCATTCATCTGATCTACACTTGGATATCGCAGCACATCCAGCATTTCCTTTAGCGTCGCATTGGCGGCACCGTTGGCCGCCATCGATAGAGCCAATTGGATACTCAGCGGCGAGAAGAACGCATTTTTTTCCTGACTGTGCAATTGCTGATACATCGCCAAGGCAAACTGATGATTTGCCTGGATCACATCCGCACTCAGTTCTGTGATAGCTTCGGGATTGGACAAATAGCCTTTGGAATCGACCAAAGCAAAGTCCTTCTGCGTCACAGTGCAAGCCGTCAGCGAAATGACCGCGAAAAGCATGAACCATTTTTTTAACATAGAGATCCCTCCATCCTTAGTTTACATCGATTTACCCCGGCTGACATTACTGATGTCTTATCTTGCCGAAAAATCTTGTTAAGTTGCATGGTTATGATACAATACTGCCAAATGCGGAGGCCGAAATGAAACTGCGAAAAACCAAACCTGAAGATATCCCCGATGTTATCCAGATAATAAATGATTCGATTGCCGGACTGAAAGCGGCCGGAATCGATCAGTGGCAAAACGGCTATCCCAATGTTTCGAGCATCGAAAATGACATTGCGAAAGGGTGGGCGTATGTACTGACAGATGAAAAAGAAATCCTGGCGACACTTGCCCTCGGTTTTGAAAAGGATCCCAATTATGACACAATCTTTGAGGGAACGTGGATCAATGACGAACCCTATGGCGTTATACATCGGATCGCTGTGAAAATGTCACGCAAAGGTGAGGGACTGGCATTGGTGGCCATGAAGCAATGTGAGGAGATCTGTCTTGAAAACGGAATATTTAATATCAAAGTAGACACTCACCGTCACAACCGCTCAATGCAGCGTATGCTTGCCAAAGCCGGATATACCCTTTGTGGGATCATATATCTGACCCATGCGGATGGGGCCGAGCGTTTGGCGTTACAGAAAGTACTGAGGAAATAATCATGACTTACATTTACAATGCCGGCCCGCTTTTTAGCGAAGCGGATCAGAAACAGCGCAAACTTGAAGGAGACCTGCTCAGAGAACTGGGAAAGGACTATGCTGATTACTTTGTGGCTAACCCCATCGATCTGCCCTTGGATCAGCAGGGACCGTTGACCGGTTCAATCATTTTTCAAACCGACAATGAACACATCCAAAAGGCGAACGTATTTTTCTTTGAACTGGCTACCGGGGATACCGGAACCATGGTCGAGCTGGGCA
The DNA here is from genome assembly GCA_002348095.1 of Erysipelotrichaceae bacterium UBA2227. Classification (GTDB taxonomy): domain Bacteria; phylum Bacillota_I; class Bacilli_A; order Erysipelotrichales; family Erysipelotrichaceae; genus UBA2227. The sequence goes on from DDYT01000064.1 coordinate 11,926, forward strand.
TGGCGATCCAACGTCTGATCCATGGTGATAATATCTCGGTTTACCCGATTTTCTCGGACTTGCGTTTGGTAAGAAATCACGCTTCTGGCATCGAATGTCCGGTGGGATTCAACAGTTTTGTTACCGGCAGCCTGACCTATCATCAGATACCGACGTACCCGGATTTCGAATCGGCATTGCGAGCATTTAAAAAAAGCCTTGCGGCTTTTTAGGGTTTATTGAGGATCGAGGATATCGCCCATAAACAGGATCGCTCCGGTCGCATCTGCCAAGATGACGGTAAAGGGACGGTTGACTTTCATTATGACATCGATGCTGGGCATTGAGGTAACCCCGACTTCCACGGAAGTCACGGCGGCTGCTTCGGTGCCTTTTTCATCTACTTTCAGCACCGCTTTATGCAAGACATTGGCGATGTGCAGCTGATCGGAAAGGGCAGTCGAACTCAGATTGGAAAAGTCGGCCGCTGAAGGATCGAAAGCATCTTTAATACCCAACGATTTAAGCACCTCGACCAGCTTGATTTCTGTTGCAAGTTCCATCTTCGGCAATGACAGACGAACCATTTTTCCGCGATAGGCACTGATGATCTGAAAGGACAGATCCTTGAAGATTTCCTGATAAAGCTCTGCGGTCAGGGAAACATCCTTTCCTTCTTTGGGAAGAAATACGATCATCGAGGACTGATAGTCTTTATAAGGAACCATGACTGCTTGGTAGTCATCAGTTTCAACATACGGGAAGTAAGCGTCCTGATTCATAAATTTGATCTGCTTTGCGGTCGAACCGTAGAAAGTGTCATCCCTGGTCTGATTCTTTTCGAAAGGTTCGAGCCAGTCAGCCTTAAAATACACGGTATTGATCAAAAACATGACGGTCAGCGGACTGATCTGATCTTCAACGATCTTTTCGATCAATCCCTTAGTATTGGTTTTGACCCAGTCATTGATCGTTTTCGATGCCATCGGATCATCAAAATCCAAGGCTGCAATAAATGCGCCAAAGTAATTCCGGTTGACCGACAGGAAGTCCTCTCTGACAGATGCATCATAACCTTTGCGCATCCAGATGGAATTGGCTAAGTTGAGGGTATGGGACGTCGGGGTCAGCAAGCGGTTTTGAAACTGCTTCATAGCAGTGTTAAAGGCAAGGGGATCTAAAGTACCCATGGAAAAGGCATCCATCATCTGCTGCCGGGTCTGCCCGTTTGCTCCCTGTACCGTCATTGCCAGCGCCAGCAGGATACTGGCCGGAGAGAAGAAGGTGTTTTCTTTGTCAAGGGCGATCTGCCGGTGCAAATCAAAGGCGAACGAACTGTAGCTGTTAAGCCACGACTCATCCAACCGCCAGACATCTTCACTTTTATTCAGATGCCCATCGGTTTTACTCAGTACATTCATGGCGGCCGCCGGAGTGCACCCGCTCAGCGCCACAATCAGTAACAAAATCATGATTTTTTTCATATCAACCTCCTAGGGTTGCGGATTTTGAATGTAACCCATAAACGAAATCAGTGAATGGCGGGTATCGAGAATGACGATCGTAAAGGGACGGTCGATGATCATTTCAACATCGAACATCGGTGCGGATTCATCCCGCATTTCCACTTTGGTCATGGCAGCGGCTTCCGTGCCTTTTTCTCCGATGGCCAAAAAGGTCTTTTGAGTGACATCGGCAATGTGCAATCCGGTCAGAAGGGCATCGGTGGCCATTTCACTGAAATCCGCGACATACGGTACGAAAGCATCGACCATTCCTAACTGCTGAAGCAGTTTTTTGCCATCAACTTTAGTCTCAATCTGAACTTTCGGCATATTCAGGTATACTTGCTTCGGATTGTTTTCAGCCTGACGAGCCAGCTGAATGAGCTGATCGGCCTGATAAGTTGCATTTTCTTCATCCAGAATGACCATCATGACCAAATCCGGATCTTTGTAGGGAAGCAGGACGACCTGTTTGCCTTCTGCATCACTGTATCCCAAGGTCAGTACAGCGGACATCATATCAACTTGCTTATTTGCGGTTCCGCCGAAATGACGCTTATATGTATCTGCTTTATCAAATTCGGTTGCCCAATCTGCCTTAAAGTACAGTGTGTTGATCAGAAACATTACGGTATACGGATTGATGGGTTCATCGATGGCCGTTGGGATCCGCTTGTTGGTGGCTTTGGACACCCAGCCATTGATATCTTTGACCATCTGCGGATCGTCAAAATCACCGACAGCTACCATGGCTCCGTAATACTGTTTGTTTCGTTCAATAAATGACGGTAGTACACGCTCTTCGAAACGGTCACGGATCCAGATGGAATTGGTCATATTCAGTGTTGACTGATCCCGGTTGATCAGAACCAGCTGCATGGCACGCAGTGCATCATTAAACTCTTCGAGGGTGAATCCGCTCATATGCAAGGTATCAAGCATTTCTTTCAGCGTCTGATTGGCAGCACCGTTGAGGGTCATGCCCAAGGCAATCATCATACTGGAAGGGGAGATAAACACATTCTCCTCACTTTGACGCAGGATATCGAGCATATCGATCGCCAGCTGATTATTAGCGGTGGCAACCGTATAGCTTAACTGAGTGACTTTGTCTTTGTCCAGTAAATGACCCGGAGAATCGTAGAGTGGAGTGAAGACGGCTTTGGTCGAACAACCCGTCACTAAAATAACAGCAAAAAGGATGAGGCTTATTTTTTTCATAACTTACCTCCTTTACATAGATTATATCACTCAAGCTGAAATCGAAAAGGAAAGGATGGTAACATACCAGAAAAACATGATAACATGCATAGCGATAATTTTTACTAATTTATTCATTTTTTGAATAAAGTATGCGATATTGAGTTATAATAATTGAAAGGAGTGATATTATGCTGCAATCCAAAATGCGAACGATGATTCAGCGTTGCTCAAAATCTGAGTTAAAGATCATCGAGTATCTTCGAAATCAAACGATCGATCCGAAAGTCATGACTTCCAGTCTGCTCGGTAAGCAACTGGGCATCTCTCAATCGACCATCATCCGTTTCACCCAAAAACTCGGATATAGCAGTTTCCGGGCTTTTTTGGCAGATATCAGCCTGTCGAGCCAGGCGGCTTCCGAAATCGATGATAACATACAGCCCATGGAAGATACGGACATCACCATGAATCGATTATTCAGCCAGTATACCGATGTGATGAAACTGACCATGTCCGATGCGCTTGTCGAGCAGGTGGATGCGGCGGTCAGACTGCTTAAGCAAGCCCGGCGGGTCGTGTTTTTTGCGGTGGGAGGCTCATCCAATATGGCCGAATACTTTGCGACCCATCTGATCCGTTATGATCTGATGGTCAATCACAACTACGATATCCATACTTCATTGTATCTGATCACCCAGTGTACGGAAGATGATCTGGTCATCATCATTTCCGAGTCAGGGGAGACGGATGAAATTAAAAAGGCGATCAATGCCTGCCGTCAGCTGAATGTTCCGATCCTGGGTATCACTGACCGTCGTAAAAGCACGCTCAACGAGGCAAGTTCGGCAGTATTACATACTGTGATTTACAGCATCAATGATAATCTGAACATCCTTCGCTTACGGATATCCCAAATGTTCGTCATCGATTTGGTCGTTTTGGCATTGTTTAAAACCGACTTGGAATATTACACCGAGCATATCAATGTTTCCGATTTCAATCTTTTGCGCCAGTACAACCGCTCGCGCGGATGGCATGTAAAAGGGAATCAGTGAGTTTAGAATTTCAAATCTCTGGCGATTTGCTGTATAATAGATTCAGGGGGATGGCGTCATTGAATTTATCGAAGCTGATATCCATAGTATCCTCGTTTAAATGATGCAACCTTGACGCCAGACTCCACCCATCGACCGATGGGTTTTTTTGTGACTTCAATCACAATTACAAGAAAACTCTCAAAATGTAAACGCTGTCAAAATCAAATCCGTGGGCGATTTTTGTGAACTCTGATACACTTGAATCATTAAGGAGGAAATTCATATGAACCCTTGGAACTCATTTAAAGAAGGCATTTGGAAAGATTTGATCGATGTCGAAAACTTCATCGAACTCAATGTTGCATCTTACACAGGCGATGAAAGTTTTTTAGCACCGATCAGCGAGAAAACCCAGCGCCTTTGGGATAAGGCCGTGGATTTATTATCACAGGAAATCAAACTGGGCGTTCTGGATATCGATATGGATCACATCTCAGGCGTCAACAACTTTGAACCTGGCTATATTATCAAAGAAGACGAGGTCATCGTCGGTTTACAAAGCGATGCACCCTTAAAGCGCATCATCAATCCTTACGGGGGACTGCGATTGGTCGAATCGATCTTGAATACCTATGGAAGAGAAATGCCGCCACAATTGGAACTGGCTTTTGAAAAGTGGCACAAAACCCATAATCAAGGCGTTTTTGACGCCTACAACAAAGATATGCGCAATGCGAGATCTACCGGACTTTTGACCGGACTGCCCGATGCTTACGGCCGCGGCCGCATCATCGGTGATTACCGCCGCGTGGCTTTGTATGGCATCGACCGTCTGATCGCAGCCAAAAAGCAAGATCTCGATGCCATCGATCTCGATGATCTGTCCAACATTCAGTTGCGCGAAGAAGTAAGTGAGCAGATTAGGGCCTTGCAGGATATCAAAGCCATGGCTGCCACCTACGGATTTGATATTTCTCAGCCGGCTGCCAATTCCCAACAAGCCGTCCAATGGCTTTACTTTGCTTATCTGGCAGCTGTCAAAGAAAACAATGGTGCAGCCATGTCGCTGGGACGCACCTCCACTTTTTTGGATATCTATATCGAACGGGATTTACGCCAAGGAAACATCAGTGAACAACAGGCACAGGAAATGATCGATCAGTTCGTCATGAAACTCCGTCTGGTCCGTCACTTGCGTACACCGGAATATGACGAACTGTTTGCGGGAGATCCCACATGGGTTACCGAATCGATTGGCGGCATGAGCTCGACCGGCAAATCCCTGGTCACCAAAAACTCCTTCCGTTACTTGCATACGCTGACCAATTTGGGATCGGCTCCGGAGCCAAATATGACCATACTGTGGTCTCAACAGCTGCCCGAAGCCTTCAAACGTTACTGTGCCAAGATGTCAATCGAGACCGGAGCGATACAATATGAAAATGACGACATCATGCGTCCGCTGTTTAGTCAGGACTATGGGATTGCCTGCTGTGTGTCGGCGATGGGCATCGGTAAACAAATGCAATACTTCGGTGCACGCACCAATCTTGCGAAAGCCTTGCTGTTGGCCATCAACGGCGGGGTGGATGAACTCAGCGGTAAACGGATGTTTGACCGTGTTGAAGTAATGAGCGACGAATTTCTAGACTTTGATAAAGTGATGGAATCCTTTGATTCCATCATGCAGCGCACAGCCAAACTTTATGTCGATACGATGAACGTCATCCATCATATGCATGACAAATATGCATATGAGAAGAGCCTGATGGCCTTGCATGATACCGTCGTCACCCGGCTGATGGCCTTTGGGGTTGCCGGACTTTCGGTCGTAGCAGACTCACTCAGTGCGATCAAATATGCAAAGGTCAAACCGATCCGCAATCAAAACGGAATTACCGTCGACTTTGAAACAGAAGGGGAGTTTCCGTGCTTTGGTAATGATGATGATCGCGTCGATGCGCTGGCCGTCGATGTATTGGGACGTTTCAGCAGCTATCTCAAACGTCATCCGCTGATTAGAAACGCACAGCATACCTTATCGGTACTGACGATCACCTCCAATGTCGTTTACGGCAAGAAAACCGGAGCTACTCCGGATGGCCGTAAGCAGGGCGAAGCTTTTGCTCCCGGTGCCAATCCGATGCACGGACGTGATGTGTCCGGCGCTTTGGCATCGCTCAACTCCGTCGCAAAACTGCCCTACGATGACTGTATGGACGGTATCTCCAATACTTTTTCCATCGTTCCGGCAGCCTTGGGCAAAGAACGTGAAGATCAGATCGATAATACGGTGACGGTGCTGGACGGTTATTTTGCCCAGGATGCACACCATCTCAATGTTAACGTGTTGGATCGGGCCAAGCTGATCGATGCGATGGAACATCCGGATAAGTATCCGCATTTAACGATCCGTGTCTCGGGATACGCGGTCCATTTTGCCCGGCTGACCGATGCTCAAAAGCGCGAAGTCATCGCCCGGACCTTCCATGAATCCATCTAAAGGCTATATCTCTAAAATTGAATCATTCGCAACGGCGGATGGTCCCGGCATCCGCACGGTCGTTTTTTTATCCGGCTGTACGTTGCGGTGTCTGTACTGTCATAATCCCGATATGTGGGATCCGAAAAACGGGGTATCGATCACATCCGAAGAGCTTTTTCAGCGCATCCGCCGATTCAAGCCGTACTATAAAGAAAAGGGCGGCGTGACCTTTTGCGGCGGGGAACCGCTGTTTCAGTCACCGTTTCTTCTCGAAGTCATGAAACTTTGCAAGGCAGACGGTATACATGTCACATTGGATACGGCCGGTGTCGGAAATCCGCATTACTTCGATGAGATCCTCGATCACACCGATTTGATCCTTCTGGATTTCAAAGGGGTCGACGCCGAATCTTTTGAGCGGATGACCCAGGTCAAAGAGTCATCTTCAACGCTGTTTCTCGAAAAAGCGCAGGCAAAGCAAGTCAAACTGTGGATCCGCTATGTGATCGTACCCGGTGAAAATGATACTTTAGAGTACATGGACAGATTGGCCATGAAAATCAAAGGGCTCAATCACATCGAGAAAGTCGAACTTTTACCGTATCATACCTTAGGTAATGTCAAATACGAAAAACTGGGCATTGAAAATCCGCTCAAAGATGCGGATGGCATGGATAAGGATTATTGTAAATATCTTCAGGATTATCTTAATGAACAACTCGGATGGCAATAACCATCCTTTTTTATGGTAAAATAAAGATGTAATCAGGGAGGATCATCATGTTTAAAATACTTGTGCTGAATTTGGGGTCGACATCGTCAAAAGCCGCCGTATTTCATGGGGAAACCATGGTCAGTTCAACGACTATCCGTCATACCGCTTCAGAAATCGCAGCTTTTGCCCGGGTGCTCGATCAACAGGATTTCCGCAGGGAAGCCATCGAAAAATGGCTGAAGGAAATCAATGTGGCTTTTGAATCGCTGGACTGTATCTGTGTGCGGGGTGGAGTCGTCAAACCGCTGCCAGGAGGAATCTATTGGGTATCCAAGGAAGTCATTGATGATATTCTGGCCGAAAAATACGGGACCCATGTGACCAATGTGGGCAACTGCATCGGTTATTACTGGGGTGAAAAGTATAACAAACCGGTCATCTTCGTCGATGCGCCCATCACCGATGAGCTGTGTGTGCTGGCCCGCTATTCGGGGCTCAAACAGGTTTCGCGACGCAGTGTCTTTCATGCATTGAACCAGAAACAGATTGCCCGACAGTATGCCAAAGAAGGTAAGACGGATGTGTCTGATCTCAATCTGATCGTCTGTCATATGGGTGGCGGTGTATCCGTCGGTGCCCATCGCAAAGGTCAGGTCATCGATGTCAATAATGCCTTGGATGGGGAAGGGCCGTTTTCACCGGAGCGCAGCGGCGGATTGAGCTGTTTTGCGGTATTGGATCTGGTCGAGGAGTTTCGGGGCGATACCCGTCAGGTACGCAAAGTACTGGTCGGCGGTGGCGGATTGGTATCATATATGGGATCCAACAATGTTGTTGCGATTATGGAGCAGGCTCAGCAGGATGATGAGGCCAAGCGGGTGATCGATGCGATGATCTATCAGATGGCTAAAGAGATCGGTGCTATGGCTACCGTTTTGGAAGGCAAGGTCGATGCGATCCTGCTGACCGGCGGATTGGCTTATAACGAATATATATGCAAGACTTTGAGTGATCGGGTGGATTGGATCGCAGGTGTCAAAGTGTATCCGGGCGAGGATGAACTGGCCGCCCTGGCAATGGGGGCATTACGTTTCTTAAATAAAGAGGAAGAAGTACAGAGTTACAACTGAAAAATAGGTATTGATTAAAAATATTTCTATTCTATAATATGGGTAGAGATATTTTTATTTGCGTTATTTTCATCAACTGAAATAACAGTCATCAGCAAAACGGAGGCTTTTTTTGTTAGTTTGAATACGGAGGAAGAAAATGGATAAGTTCGAGTATAAAGGAAAGCGCTACATTAAAATCAAACAGGACTGGTACAGTGAAATCGGTGAGAAACAGCCGCTGAAACTGGCCGTCGAACTGGATGCAGAGTTTTCGAAATCACTGCTGGAAAAAGAAGAGTCGGTCAAAAACCTGCTGGATCAGTCGGCTCATTTTCTCAATACCGGAATCATCCTGAAAGCGTACGATTTTGCGCAGGAAGCTTTGCGAATGGCTATCCTTCAGAAAGATATGAGTGCTTTACCGACCGTCGTGGTTAAAAACGTGGACATTTTGCGTGAAATGAAGCGCTTCGGGGAAGGGATCGAAATGATTCTTGATCTTCGTGAGAAATATCCGGATTTGCTGGTCAATCCGTATGTTGAGACCGCTTTGGCAGCGCTTTACTGCGATTTGAAACAAGGAGAGGCTGCTTTGTCGAGTGCGGATTTGGCAACCGAGTATTTTCGGGCTTCGAAAAAGAAACTCTCGGATGAATGTCTGATCGTCTGGAATCGGATCAAAAGCGATTTTGCGCCGCTGTATCATGCGTACCGTCTGGCGAAAACCAAAGGAGCCGGTGAATCATGAGGTTTGTCCTTGAGGAGTTTTCTTTGAATCTGCCTTTTTCCGGTCGTGATGCGGCCGTTTTTGTATATCGGCCGCTCGATGTGTTTGAGCCGTTGCCGTGTCTGATCATGCATGACGGACAGAATCTTTTTGATGATGCCCGGGCATCCTTTGGAGTCAGCTGGAAACTGAAAGAAGCCATTGAACAGCAGAAGATATCAATGATCGTCGTAGGTATTAGCTGTGCGGATGGGTTGGATCGGCTGGATGAGTACAGTCCGTTCTATAATGGCGATATTGTCGGTTTAAGGGATTGGCTTACCCGCCCGGCCGGTGGAAAGGGCAATGAGTATATCGATTGGATCGTTAGTGACCTGATTCCGTGGATCAAAGGTAAAGTTGCGGTTGGCGATGAATTTCTGATGGCAGGTTCGAGTATGGGCGGTTTGATTTCCATGGCTGCGATGTGCCGATATCCCCGTATATTTACCAAAATTGCCGGTATTTCCAATGCTTTGTGGTTTGCACCGAATGAGATGGCAAAGCTGATCGAGGAAAGTGATGTGTCGGGCAACTGCGTCTATATGGATGTCGGTCGGATGGAATCCAAATCGGAATCGGAAATCGCCGCATATGTCGATACCAACCGAAGTATCGCATCAATTTGGGCAAAGAAAGGTTTAAACAGTTTTCTCTACCGGGAGTACCCGCAGGGCATCCATCATGAAAGTGACTGGTCCAAGCGGATCGGAAATATCCTTACATTTTTACTTGATGAAAACCGCTGAAAATAAGGCGGTTTTTTTAGTTGAACTTGTTGCATTTATTTAGTAATACTGTATAATATGTTTTGTTTTATTAAACAGGAGGACTGAAGATGAATAACAGCAAAATTGCTTTGTATGGTTTCAACAATCTGACAAAGACTTTGAGCTTCAACATCTATGATGTCAATTTCGCCAAAAGTGAGAAAGAGCGCAAAAACTATCTGGCTTACATTGATGAACAATACAACGCCGAACGTCTGACCAAGATTTTATGCGATGTCACCGATATCATCGGTGCCCACGTTTTAAATATTGCCAAACAAGATTATGATCCGCAGGGAGCCAGTGTAACCGTACTGATTTCCGAAGATCCCATTGAAGAAAACCTCGTCGATCCGACATGCAACTTAGGGATGGGCGTTTTTAATGAAAACAAAACCATCGTTGCTCATTTGGATAAAAGCCATGTGACCGTCCACTCATATCCGGAATATCATCCCGATCATGCGATTTCTACCTTCCGGGTCGATATTGATGTATCGACCTGCGGAACGATTTCACCGCTCAATGCCCTGGACTATCTGATCAGCTGCTTTGATTCCGATATCATTACGATCGATTACAGGGTCCGCGGCTTTACCCGGGATATCGATCGCAAGAAGCATTTTATCGATCACAAAATCACATCTATTCAGCAATATATCAATAAGGAAACACTGAAGAACTACGATGCCGTCGATATCAATGTCTATCAGTCCAACATCTTTCATACCAAGATGATGGTCAATAATATCGAACTTCAAAACTATCTTTACAACACAGATAAGGATGAACTCAAACCGGTGGTCCGCCGTGAAATCACCAATGCTTTATATAAGGAAATGATTGAGATTTTCAGCGGATCCAACATTTATGAGGATTCCGTCAATGATTAAACGCGACCAGCATCGTACGCTGATCGTCGAAGCGTTGAGTGAGCAGGTCAGTCAGCGCATCGTCTCTTTTGATGTTCCCGGTCATAAGCAGGGCAAAGGCAATCCGCTGTTGCGCGAATTTCTGGGCGATAAAGCCATTCAGTATGACCTCAACTCACGCAAACCGCTGGACTATCTGTGTTCGCCCACCGGCGTCATTCTTGAAGCGGAGAAAATCGCGGCCGAAGCGTTTGGGGCGGGGCATGCGTTTTTCATTGTCGGAGGAACCACAGCGGCCGTGCAGACGATGGTCATGTCGGCCTGTAAACAGGGCGATAAAATCATCTTGCCGCGCAATGTTCACCGCTCGGCGATCAATGCGCTGATATTGACCGGGGCCATACCGGTATATGTCAATCCGGGCATTGATGAAAAACTGGGCATCGGATTGGGAATGTCCAAAGCAGATATCGAAGCCGCGATCTTGGCTAATCCGGATGTAAAAGCCGTCTTTGTCAATAATCCGACCTACTACGGGATTTGCGGTGATTTAAAAGGCATCGTCGACATCGCTCATCGCCACGGAGTCAAAGTGCTGGTCGATGAAGCCCATGGGACCCACTTTTATTTCGGAGATGACTTGCCAATCAGTGCCATGGCGGCCGGTGCCGATATGGCGGCGGTAAGCATGCACAAAACCGGCGGTTCACTGACCCAAAGTTCGTTTCTGCTGATCAAAGATGACCGGCAGACAAGCTATGTCCGCTCGATGCTCAATCTGACTCACACGACCAGCGGATCGTATCTGCTGTTGGCCTCGCTGGATATTGCCCGAAAGCATCTGGCGCTGGAAGGAAGAGCCGTATTTAAAAAAGTAGCCGAGCTGACGCGCTATGCAAGGGAAGAAATCCGAAAGGTCAGCGGGTATATCCCGTTTGATGAAGCATTGATCAATGGCGATACCATTTGCAATGTCGATCCGACCAAACTGTCCGTGTTTACCCGGGACATCGGTCTGACCGGCATCGAAATCGCGGATATCCTGCGCGATGAATATGACATTCAGATCGAGTTCGGTGATTTGGGCAATATCCTGGCCATCATTTCGGTGGGGGATACCGCACTGAAAGTCGAACGACTGTTAGGTGCTTTGACCGATATCAAGCGAAAATATGCCAAAGATCCGGCCGGGATGCTGACGCAGGAATACATTCAGCCCGTCGTCGTCAAAACACCGCGGGAAGCGTTTTATACACCGTGTGTGACCGTATCGATCGATGAAGCGATCGGAAAGGTCAGCGGCGAATCCATCATGGCTTACCCTCCGGGCATACCGATTTGTGCGCCTGGGGAATATATAACGAAAGAAATCGTCGATATGATCCATTATGCAAAGTCCAAGGGCAGTTTTATTACCGGTCCTAAGGACACCAGCATCCAAACGATCGACGTATTGGAGGACTAGAACATGGAACTTTGGTATACCGAACAACATACGGACAACGTCCGTTTCTCGATTTTAGTCGATCAGCAGCTCTATCAGGGTCAAAGTGACTTTCAGCGCATCGACGTTTTCCATTCCAAGGAATTCGGCAAGTTTTTCACTTTGGACGGACTGATGATGGTCACGGAAAAAGATGAATTTATTTACCACGATATGATCGTGCATGTGCCGATGGCGACCAATCCGGATATCAAACGGGTGTTGGTCATCGGGGCCGGGGATGGCGGAACCGTTCGAGAGTTATGCCGTTATCCGGGTGTTGAGCATATTGACATGGTCGAAATCGACAAGCTGGTCGTCGATGTCTGTCTGGAATTTTTCCCCAATACGACCGTCAGCTTCAGCGATCCGCGCGTCCATATTTTCTATGAGGACGGATTGAAATTCGTGCGTTCAAGAGTCAATGAGTATGATCTGATCATTGTGGATTCCACCGATCCTTTCGGACCGGGGGAAGGGCTGTTTACCCGTGAGTTCTACGGAAACTGTTATCATGCTTTAAAGGAAAACGG
>DDYT01000006.1 GCA_002348095.1 Erysipelotrichaceae bacterium UBA2227
GTAAAACCCAGTATGCTTTTCGGCATCTTTGCCGTTCTGCTGCTCTTAAATGAAGAGCGCAAAGTCTGCTGACGGGCCGCCTTCAGTGACAAACGCAACTGATGACCGGTCGAATCCACATCAATGACTTTCAAAGTGACCCGATCGCCTATGGCAACATATTGTGCGATGTCACGCACAAAAGAATCCGATAACTCGGAAATATGAACCAAACCGTTGGTTTTCTCATCAATATATACAAAAGCACCATAGGGCTGGATGCCCGTAATAACGCCTTCGACTATTTGTCCGGGAATATACATCATCTTCGCCCCTTACTAAATCATTGTTATTATACCACATGAAAACTTGAATTGTGTTATAATAATCGACGTAAGAGGTGATGCGGATGCTTGGACGTATGTACCCGTTCTACGCAGCTCTATTAGCCAATCTGCTGGCACAACTGTTAAAACCCGTCTTTCATTACGTTCGCACCCGGCAATGGAAACCTTTGCTGTTGATTGAAAGCGGCGGATTTCCAAGCTCACACACATCCACGGTCACAGCCCTTACCCTTGCTGTCGGCATCCAGGAAAACTTCTCCTCAACGATTTTCGCGGTTACGTTGGGGTTCAGTCTGATCGTTGCTTATGATGCGGCGAACGTGCGTTATTATGCCGGACAAAATATTAAAATTACTCAGCAGCTGATTAAAGATGTGCAGATGCTGACACAGATCCAATTGGATGACCCCATCTATTTGGTCAAAGTCAAAGAAGTGCTGGGTCACAAATGGACCGAAGTATTCGGTGGAATCATCGTCGGCCTTTTGATGGCCGGTATCGTTTATATATTGAAATGAGGTAACTATGGACAGAGAAATCAGAGAGCAGATCGTCGATACGCTCGATAAAATACGACCCTATATACAGCGCGATGGCGGGGACGTGGAGTTTGTGGATATCGATGCCGATGGTGTCGTTTATGTTCGCATGATGGGCGCTTGTGTCGGCTGCTTTGCAGCTGATGATACGATAAAACTGGGCGTCGAAGCCATCTTGATGGATGAAATCCCTTTCGTAAGAGAAGTACGCGTCGTAGAAGATTAAAATCCGGTTTCCCGGATTTTTATTTTCGTCTTCGGACTTTTTTATTTTTTTTGATGATCAGAAACAGCGTGAACACTGAGAATAATGCCAGCACGGCTGAAATTCCCCAAAACACGAAGAGATACCGGGATTCCGCAACCCATGAATCCAAAATTCCCTGAACCAGCAATCCATTGACCAATACGGCAATGGCCGAATGATAAAGAAACGTGAATAAACGATAAAATAAGTGATCGGTCAGCCGGTTTTTCATGATTGCCCGGATCACAACCAAAATCAATCCGCCCAACACCACCGGCAAAAACATCAGTGTAAGACTCAGTGATCCTGAGCCGGCCACTAAAAAAGTGATGAACCGATCCACTAAGAGCAACAGTACGGATATTGCCAAATATACGATAAACTCTCTTCTCGCTTTAACCATATCAGTAACCTATATAGAAAATATCGCTGATTGCACGTTCATCAGAGAGTAAACTGAAACCGTACGTTTGATTGATTCGCCTTCCGTTAAACCACAAGGTCGATGATCCCCCTCCGCTCAAATTATAGGCACTGACCGCTTTAAGTCGGACAAACAGCCTTGCCAGGGAATCCAGCGTCATTCCTTTGCTCTCAGATGCATTTCCCTCAACCACGATCAAAATATAATGGAGCGGCTCGATCAACCCGATAGCCGTTCGCGCAGCGACAGGATTGGCATCATGATCGTTCAGACTGCGTGCAACGCCATCCTCAACAAGCACCGGACCATACGAAAAACTGTGCACGATCCCCTTTTCATGATATGAATCACTTCTGAAAATACCCTCGGTGATAAAACTGAACCCTCCCTGATCATCCATCAGCAATGTGCGGTTATCCGGAGTCTTACGAGCGATATCCCGGTATAAAATGCCATTCCGAATGATTAACCCGGAATCCCTTGAACCATACAAATCCCCGTTAAAAGCGAGGATCGCCTGATTTTTCAGAGCCATAGCGCTTGTCGTTTCAACAACGTTTTTCCCATAGATATCCTTAGCAAATGCACTTTGGAAATATCGGATATCAGCTAACCGGATATCCACGAGATGATAAATGACGTCCTCCTCACGGATCGTGCTAATCGAAATAGAAATTTTTTCATCATTATAAGAATACTCCGTGATCGACGCAGATACTTCACGTGTATCTGCCAACGGCTTGGGTTCAACAGACACATACGTCTTCGGAATCACAAAAGCCTCCATTAAAACCAATGCAGTTAAGGTAATACATAGGGTCGTTGTGACCAACACCAATCGGCCGGTTCTGCCAAGTTTCAGTTTCATGGAATGCCTTTCCAAATCACGAAAAAATCGAAAACGATTTCATGTTTCTATTATAAATCATGTGACCGATGAATAAAACCTGCACTTGAAAATAATAAATAAAATCCGGTTTCCCGGATTTTACCATTTGCCTTTGTTCATGTGGCCGGCTAATTCTGCTTTTGCGATCTGCTTGATCAAAATGACCTCTTCTTTTGCCTTCTTAAAGAGTTTGACACAGGCAGGATCCAAATTATCATCGATCCCTGCCTCAGCCAACGCTTCAATCTTGTTACAGTAATTGATCAGACGCATATGCAAATCATTGGTATACTCCGAACGGAATACCTTCTCAGCAGCATCATCCGCCAAAACATCAAACTTTTCCTTGGCTGCGTTGCACTTCGGACAAAAATCGTGCAATTTATCCTCTTCCATAATCAAACCGCAGACCTGACACTTAACCAATTTACTCATTTCGCTACCTCCCAATAGCTTAACGCTAATCACATTATATCACATCGCAGCAAAGGGAAATCATTCCAAAAGTTCGACATTTTATTTTCATAAATTTTCATGAAAATGTTGTCATCCCCCCTATACAAAATATTATTTTTGGAATAGAATAAGAGAATGTTAAAAAAAGGGGGCATCCAAAATGAGCAAGCATCCATTTGAACTGTTTGGCAAGTTTTTGTTTAGCGATGCGGTAATGAAAGATCGATTACCACATCCCACCTATCTGAGATTCAAGACATCCTTGAAACACGAGACGCAGCTTGATCAGAAAACCGCCGAAGCCATTGCCCATGCGATGAAGACCTGGGCGATCGATTTAGGCGCTACCCATTACTCTCATTGGTTTCAACCGATGACCGGCGCGACCGCCGAAAAACATGACGCATTTTTAGAACCCGGAGAAGACGGTTTGCCATTAGCCAGATTCAGCGGAAAAGCCTTGATCAAAGGTGAAACCGACGGATCCAGCTTCCCCAACGGCGGACTCAGAGCTACTTTCGAAGCCCGCGGCTATACATACTGGGATATCAGTTCCCCAGCATTTATCCGCGACAATGTCCTTTGTATCCCAACCGTATTTGTTTCATACAACGGCGATACACTCGATAAGAAAGCCCCGCTTTTGAAGTCCATGGACGTATTGAGCAAACAAGCAACCCGGGTTTTACATTTGCTAAATGAGAGGGACGTCACCCGCGTAACCCCGTCACTGGGCCTTGAACAAGAATATTTCTTGATTGACGAAGGACATTTCAAAGCCCGACTGGACATAATGCTCACCGGACGTACCCTGATCGGTCATTTCCCTCCCAAAGGTCAGGAAGCCGAAGAACACTATTTCGGATCGATTCCCTCACGTATCAAATCCTTTATGGAAGAAGTCAATCTTGAATGCTGGAAACTGGGCATTTACTCCCGAGTCGAACACAATGAAGTCGCCTTCAACCAGTTTGAAATCGTTCCGGTGTTTGCTGCGACGCACATTGCCGTCGATCAAAACCAACTGATGATGGACATTCTCAAAAAGACTGCCAAAAAACACGGACTTGCCTGCCTGCTTCACGAAAAACCATTCGACGGCATCAACGGTTCCGGAAAACATAACAACTGGTCACTGATGACCGATACCGGAATCAACTTATACGATCCCGGAGATACTCCGCAGGACAACCTTCGCTTTCTGATGTTCGTCGTATCGCTGGTCAAAGCCGTCGACCAGTTCCCCGAGCTATTACGCATGGCAGCTTCCGGTCCGGGAAACGATCACCGGTTGGGTGCCAATGAAGCTCCTCCGGCCATCATTTCCGTATATCTGGGCGCGATGCTGGAAAACCTGCTCAACGAAATCGAGACAGGAAGTGCACTGACCTCCAACGGCAATCATACCCACTCTCCACTATCGACACTAAAAGCCTTGCCTAAAGAACTCTCCGACCGTAACCGTACATCCCCTTTTGCCTTTACCGGATCGAAATTTGAGTTCCGTATGGTGGGTTCTTCCCGTTCGGCCGCTTCCGCCAACACCGTATTGAACACGATCCTTGCGGATGCCCTGCTGGAAATGGGAGATCATCTGGAACATCTTCTTCGACAAATGGACCTCAAGACTGCAGTATACGCGGTATGTACGAAAGTCATGCAAGAACATCGGCGCATCCTCTTTAGCGGTGACGGTTATGCCTTGGCTTGGGTTCATGAAGCAAAGAAACGCGGATTGCCCAATATCGCTTCCTTTACCGAATCGATCGACAGTCTGATCGAACCGAAGGCTGTTACCCTTTTTGAAAAACATGGTGTCTATCATGAGCATGAATTGGTTGCCCGGGCAGAGATTCTGCACGAACAGTTCATCCGTGCCATAAAGTTTGAAGCAAAAACGCTGATCGATATGATCCGACGTCAGATCCTTCCGGCTGCAGTTGTCGATTTACTGCCCTATCAGCAAGCAACCGCAAGTGCCTTTGCGAAGAAGATGGTCGAAAAACTTTCCGAAAAAATTGACTGTCTCGATGAATCTGTCTCGGTTTTAGAGGCTTTGATCGAAGAAGGCGCGTTAATTGCCAATCACCGGGAAAAAGGATTGTACTTGCATCAAGTCGTTCGTCCTCAACTCAGCGAAGTCCGCAAGTGTGCAGATGCGCTTGAAGCAATCATGAACAAAGCAAACTACCCTATTCCGACCTACAGTGATATATTGTTTCATTTTGAATAAAACTTTGATTCAAATCAAAGTTTTTTTTATCAGGTACCCTATAATAAAGTCAGGAGGACATATTATGAATACAAAATACCAATTACAAACATTGACCTGCCCCAGCTGTGCAATGAAAATCAAAGCAGCCCTGGGGAAAGTTGCCGGTGTTGAGCATGTCGAAGTACTGTTCAATGCCAGCAAAGTCGTTATTACATGGAAAAATGAAGCAGAGTCCGTCATCCCATTGGCAGAGAAAAGTGCTGAAGAGACCTTAGACCGGATCGGTTTTCCCGTCATCAGTAAAAGCAAATGAAAATGGATGTCAAGTCTCGGCTTACCCTGCTCACCATACTGTTGGTGCTGGGTTGGATCAGCCGATGGCTGTCACAACCTCTGTTGTTTCATGCCTTTATGATCACCGCGGCCAGTGTAGCTATCTTCCCCATCGCAAAAACTGCGATAGGCGGATTACGCTATAAAGTCATCGGTATCGACACGCTGGTCAGTATCGCGGTCATCGGTGCCATGCTTATATTCGAAACATGGGAAGCTGCCGCCGTCAGCTATCTGTACACCTTAGGACACTATCTTGAAAACAGGACTCTGAAAAAAACACGAGGAGCGATTGCTTCCTTGCTTGAAAACATTCCCACTCGGGTATCGATTATCAAAGACAATATTCCTGTCGAGATTATGGCTAATGAGCTGACCGTGGGTGATATTCTGTTTGTGCGCAGCGGCGAACGGATTGCAGCCGACGGCATGATCATCCAGGGCAGTGCAATGATCAATGAATCTTCGATAACCGGTGAATCGGTTTCCATCGTAAAAAACATCGGGGATTCGGTATACGGATCGACACTGATCGACACAGGCGTCTTGCACATTGAAGCACAGCATATCGGTGAAGATTCTACCTACGGACGCATCATCGCTTTGGTCGAAGAGGCTCAGGACAAGAAAGCAAAAATCCAGCGCTCTCTCGAAACTTTTGCGCAATACTATACGCCGGGCATCATTTTACTCAGCATTTTCGTCTATATCATGACTCGAGACATCCGACTGGCATTGACCTTGCTTGTCATCTCCTGCCCGGGAGCACTGGTCATCTCAGCACCAGTTTCCATCGTCGCCGGCATCGGTAACGGAGCAAAAAACGGCATCCTGTTTAAAGGAGGCGATGTCATGGAGAAACTGAGCGATGTCAAAGCAGTGGCCTTTGATAAAACGGGAACGCTGACTCAAGGGGAACTGAGCGTTGAGCAAGTCGTACCTTATGATATTGATCACAGCAAGCTTATTTATTACGCAGCTTCACTAGAAAGCTCGTCAGAACATCCATTGGCCAAAGCCGTGTTACGATATGCTGCACAGCTTGACATCCGCCCGTCAATGGCCCGTGAAGTTGAAATCCTTCCGGGATTTGGGCTTAGAGGAAAAGTCGACGATCTAATCGTAATTATCGGCAGTCCCCGCTGGTTTGACGAGCAAAGAATACCCTTACCCGATGCGATAATCGAACAGCTGGAATCCGCCGGACTGACCGTTATCATCGTTTCGATCAATGAGAAGATTCACGGATTGCTTGCGATCGCCGATCAGATCCGACCCAGCGCTCATTATGTCGTCCAGCGGCTGAAACGGATAGGCATCGTATCTGCCATGCTTACCGGCGATCATCCGCGTGTAGCGCAATCAATCGGACGTCAGTGTGGCATCGAACATATCCAAGCCCACTGTCTTCCCCAAGATAAAGTCCGTTATTTAGATCAGCTAAAGAAACAGTATGGGATGACTGTCATGGTAGGTGACGGCATCAATGATGCTCCTGCCCTTGCCAATGCGGATTTCGGCATAGCCATGGGCTCCTATACAAATCATACGGCCATGGAAAGTGCCGATGTTATTTTAAGTTCATCTTCGCTCGACAAACTGCCGTATGCGATCGAATTGAGCAAAGCAACGACAAGAAATATGAAAACCAACATTGTATTTGCTTTGATCGTTGCCTTTTCTCTGATGATTGGTGTATTAACAAAGCATGTATTTCTTTCCGTCGGAATGCTGATTCATGAATTGAGCGTTCTGATCGTCATCCTCAATGCCATCCGCTTACTTACATTCAAAAGCAAAGACGCCTAGCGCGTCTTTTTGTTAACATTCGATTTGCTTATCCTTGAGTCGCTGACTTACCAACTCTTTGATGATGACGTAAATAACGGCAAACACCGGAACTCCAAGAAACATGCCCAACAATCCGAAGAATCCGCCTCCGATAATAATGGCAAACATGATCCATAAGCTGGGCAGTCCCATAGAATCCTGAAGGATGATGGGTCCTATGATATTTCCGTCGATTTGCTGCAACAGGATAATAAACAGTAAAAACCACAAGGCTGAACTCGGCTCAACGATAAAGAGCAAAAACAAGGCAGGAACAGCTCCGATAAAAGGGCCGAACACCGGAATCATGTTGGTAACTCCGATGATCAGACTGATCAGCACGGGATACGGCCATCCGAAGATCAGCATGACGATGTAACAGATGATTCCGACGATGATCGAATCAATCGTTTTTCCGATAATGAAACTGTTAAACATCCTAGCGGTCAAACGGGAAATTTCAAATAAACGCTCAGCCTGTTTTTTCGGAAAAATGGCATACGTAAGTTTCCGAAACTGAAGGGCAAACCGTTCTTTATCAAACAGGATATATAAAGATACGATCAGACCGATCACGACTCGGACCAACACACTCACCAAGGTCCATGAGAAGTTCAAGATGGCCGGAATGATATCACGGGTAATTTGTGCAAGATTTTTCAGTAACTCGTTCCCGGTGTCGATCAGCAGTGTAAGGACTTCTTCCATCAGATTCAGGCTTAAGAACCATTGTGTAAGAAACTGCTGTGCTGAAGACACATAATCGGGCAATAAAATCGAAAGTCGGGCTATCGAAGAAAGAACCTGAGGAACGATAACGGCAATAAATGAGCCAAAGATTATGATAGCGGATAAAAAGGAAACGATTGCTGCGATTTTACGCTTGGTGCGTGGTGTGAGATTCTGCTTTTTAAGTGCCTTGTTCTCAAACCAATACATTAACGGAGAAATCAGAAAGGCAATCGCAAAACCCACGATAAACGGTAGCAGCAGATTAAACATCGATCGGATGAATGCGAGGATATCTGCTAAATGCAATATGGCAAAATATAACAATACCACCATACTCAGCGAAACAGCTAATGACAGCGGATTTTTCTGGTCACTTAAAAATTTCATAGGCTACCCCTCTTTCTACTGCTGAATATTCAAAATCATGTTTTTCAGTTCCGTAAACCGATCTGTAACCGCATATCGGATTTGGCTCTCCCGATAATCCTGACCGAAACTGCCACGTGACACCATGATGATCGGCGGCATCTGAATCCGCTTGTAGATTGAATTTTGAATATTCGATAATACCCACTGCAAGTCTTCTATGAAGGCTTTCGGATCATCCAAACCGTAAAACTTCAGCCATTTACCGGGTTCGGTTTCAAAAACGGCACCGGACAAGTAATCTTCCATCAGCTGCTCCACTTTAAACCCCGGATATTCCGTAAGTTTTTGAATCAGCCAGTCATGATATCCCCATTTCATCGGATCTACCTGCTGATCTTTAAGTTCTGCCGAAGGGGCAAACTGCCACTTGATCTGACCTTCGGTTACTTCAGGCAAGAGATTCTTCGGAATGATTTCATCATTAAAAAACTGGTTGACCGCCTCACCCAACTCAGCCAGCTGAAGTTTCGTACAGTCCGCCAACGGTGCCAAAGCGCCAATCGTATCACCGTAAAGCGTGCAATATCCCAAGGCTGTCTCGACCTTATTGGCATTGTTGATGATGATTGCCTTTTCTATCGATGAAATCGTCGAAAGACAGTGTCCGCGTAACCGTGCCTGGATATTTTCCACGGTCAGAGAATCATAGGGTTGAGGATATCCGAACGTCTCCATCGTTGATAAAGTGGATTCGACCATGGCTTCGATCGATGAAGCCACATATCGGATATTGAGACGTTCACAAAGACGGCGTGCATTATCCTTGGTCAGCGCCGTATTATACTTAGTTGCCATATTGACGCCGATGACGCGTTTATGTCCCAACGCCATCGTCAGTAAAGCCGCACTGATGCTGCTGTCCATACCTCCGGAAACACCGATCAGCCAGGACGGTTTGAAAGGGAATATCTGCCGGTCAAACTCTTTGATTCCACACAGCAACGCCAAAAGCAGTTTATTCTCCGTCGGCATCTCTTCATTTCGGTCTGAATGAATATCAACGATTTTGCATTCACTTTCAAATCGGTCATTACACCCGTCGATCCGATGTCCATGACGATCGGTTACCGTAGAATCTCCATCAAAGACGACTACGGTCTTTCCGTTGTTTTGCATACCGACGGCATTGACATAGACAAACGGCGCAATCTGACCGGCATAACGCTTGTGATGCTTGTTCAGCTGCTTGATTCTCGACAGTTCTTTGTTGCGGGTCCACGGAGAACTAGAAATATTGATGATCAGATCGCTTTTATATTCCACGGCTTTTTGCATAGGGCTGAAATCATAGTCTGTATCCCACAAATCCTCACAAATCTGAATGGATATTCTATGTGTTTTCCCGTCCTTTTCAAACTCAAAAGGTTCACAGACATCTTCAAATGCCCACGCTGAAAGCGTGACGCCATCGGTGAAAAACCGGGAATCATCAAATACCCGGTAATCCGGCAGCAGATGCTTGACATACTGGCCCCAGGCAGCATTGGGCCGGCTTACCCATTGACCGTCGTATGCAAAAAAGGCACTGTTAAAGCGGGCTGGCCGCCCGTCACGGCCAATAAAAGTCTGACCGCCGTAACTCATGCTGACATTGCCCCAAAGGATACCGATGCCTTCGCTAAGGGATTTGATCACTTCGTTCTGTTGCTGACAATACGCCAAGAATTCGCTGTCCGTCCATTTGTCCTGTAAAAAATATCCGCAGACGGCCATCTCCGGAAAAACGATGATATCCGCATGATTGTCTTTGGCCACTTGGATCATTTCTTTCATTGACTCGATATTTACAGCGATATTTCCGCTGACGACATTCATCTGGCCCAGTGCAATTCTCATTTTTAATCCCTCGTTTTCATATACTTATTATAAGGCACCTTTAACCCCTTGTCTATTTACTTAGCGACGGAAGCAGTGGTATACTCTGATTATCGAAGGAGTGATACTATGAACAAACAGGAGTATCTCCGCCTGCTCAGACATCAGTCGGGTCTGCTCGACGAGCAGCAACTCAACGACATCGAATCTTATGTCAGTCAGGTTTTTGAAGAGAAAGCTGCTAAGGGATATTCGGATCGGGAGATCATTGCAATGCTCGGAAATCCATCCAAACTGATTTTTGCCAACCAAAAGTTTCGAAAAGATGCTGATTTAAAGAAAGAATCCGATCATGCTGAGGCATCCGGATCTGACCTTCCATCCGAAACTTTTCAGCCCGCTGAATCAGTTCAACCTGAGTTTGAATCATTGGTTCAGCCGAATGTACAGAATCAAGGCAAAAACACCAATAGTGTTTTGAGACTGCTGTTGGGATTATTGATCGGACTTCCGATTTTGCTTGGTTTGACGATTTTAGTGATTGGCGGGATTACTGCAGCCGGATTCGCTTTTTTTCAAGGTCTGATCATGACCTTCGACTTGCCGTTTCGAATCTGGCAGTTGCCCTTTTCGATCCGTGAGGACTTCTCTTTGCTGGTTGGCATCGGACTGATCATGGTTTCCGGTGGTTTGCTTACTTTGTTTTTATCATCCCTCATCGGTCTTTACTATGGGTACAGCGGTTTGATCCGCGGTAATTTCAGGTAATCGCTATGCGGAGGTCATGGGGTTTATCACTTATCACGATGGGTACGATCCTTTTGATCGTTGCTTTTTTCTGGTTCCTTTGGGCTGGAAAAGACTTGATTGACTACGATGACCGTCCTTCGGTTCAGACGGTTTCGTTCAAACAGAATTTCTCCGAAGTCAACAACATCACGATTCACGGCGGATTGGCAAGCAGTATAACGATTGCGGTTGAAACTCAGACTCAAATCACCGCCAGCATCACCGGACATCCTGAGGCTATAACCGCTGTCAGAGAATCGCGAAATTTTATTATCGGAACACCGCAGAATAAAATCAGCATTCCTTCCTGTCCCTGGTTTAAGGTTTGTCCGCCGTTATCCCGTCTGATTGGTATCGAAGTGATCGTTCCTGTTGATTATACAGGCAATATCACGATTTACGGTGTGGCTCCGAAAATCAAGATCACTTCTCCAAGGATGACCGACAATATAAAATACATCAGTATCAACACAGCAGATTCGGATGTAGAAATCATAAATATATCTTCCGATGTGTTCGTCAACACAGCGAAACTGAGTCTTTCTCTGCATTCCATTGCAAATCGCTTTTCGGTCAATTCTACTTCAGCCACAGTCAACTTTACACCCGCTGATAATGTGACTGCACAGTTGAACATATCTGCAGGATTTGCGGAATTATTCATTCATCAGATGCCTGTCATAGGGGTGTCAATCGAATCGACCGGCATCAATACGACAGTGATGGAAGATGATCAGGAACGGCGGTATTTTGCCTCCACACTGTTTGAGTATGGTGTCGATGATTCCCCGCACAAGCTGGACATTTTGGTCAATGCTCTTTACACCATCCTTCATATCGATAAAAAAATGACTCCGTAGAGTCATTTTTTGCGCTGTCTGACGACTTCGAAGCACAACACTGCACACGCTTGAGCCGCCGGTAAGGCCACTTTGGTATCGGTGGGATATTCAATATAGATATTTTGGTTGCTTTGCTGAAGTACAGCCATGGATAATCCGCGCATTTCTCCGCCGATGCACAAACAACACGGTTTTCTCAGATCTGCTTTGCTCATTTCGATGGCACTTTCGTCTCGAACTGCACAAATCAAGCTAAATCCGAGTTCTTTAATTCTTATCGTTGATTTTTCAAAATCATCTGCCAACACCCAAAGCAATCGCTCACTGATGCCCGCAGAGGACTTGCATATCACATTTTCACTGAAACTCCAGTCTCTCGATCGGGTAACAATTGCCTGTGCTCCGGCAGCGGCAGCCGTCCTAAAGATATATCCGAGGTTAAAGGGATCTTCCACCCCTTCAATCAGCAAAATGAAGTTAAGTCCTTTCAGCGCTTCGATCGAATCAAATCTGCGGTTTTCCGCGATGGCAATCACACCGCCATGCGTTTTCCCTTGCGCATATCCATCAATTTCCTCCCGGGATTTGACTTTCAACTGGACTCTGTTACTTTCACATAACCGCTCTATATATTGAAAATCACGCTCGTTTCGCTTGATTTTATCCATCCAGACTTCCCGGACATCGCGTTTTTTACCTTGAATCACGGCTTTCACCGATAATGCTCCTTCAAATATCATATGCGCACCTTTCTGATAAAATCCTCCGGTTTGACTTCAAAGGGGATCTTGATCGTCACGATTTCCATCGGTTTGTATACTCTTTCCGTTACGATGTTTTCACTGTTGATGATCTCAGTCATCGTAAACTGCTTATGATCAGTGGTGGGTCCAAACACTTCGCACAACCACCCTTTACTGAAGTGATTTCTCACTTCAACCGTAGCCATCTGAGTTGCTGGCTCATAGGTCAGGACAGTGGCCAGAAACTCCTGGGTGATTCCTGAACCGTTTTTATCATACAAATGGCCTTCCGCCATTGGTTTGCTCAGAAAGAAACCTGGGAAAGTCTCCCGGTTTTCGGCTTTCGCCAGTTCAAGATTGCACCGTCGGAGGCTTTCTTGCTCGTTAACTCCGTTAAGCAAATCATCGATGAGACGCCGGTAAGCACCCACGACGGTTGCCAGATAGTACTCTGATTTCATACGACCTTCAATTTTCAGAGACGAAATATTCAGTCGGATCAACTCGGATAACACCGTTGTCGCATTTAAATCCTTCGAACTCATCGAGAATAGGATGTTTTCATCATGGACAGGCCGGTCGTTTTGGTCAAAACACATATATTTCCATCGACAGCTCTGTGCACAGCCGCCGCGATTGGCATCACGCAAGGTCATATAATTACTAAGAGTGCATCGTCCGGAAACATTGACACACATACCGCCATGAATAAACACTTCGATCGCCATCGGATGATGAGAGATTTGCTCAATATCGGTCAAAGAACATTCCCTGGCCAATACGACCCGATCGATTCCCAGTTGCTGATAGAAGTTCAGCGTTTCGACATTTGCGGATGATTGTTGAGTGCTCAAATGCACTTCCATCCGCTGACTGATTTGGCGGGCCACTTTCGCAATATGCAAAGACGCGACGATCACGGCGTCCACTTTGATATCATCCAGTGCTTTGAGGTACTCATGCAGTCCGTCAAGATCCTCTTGGTGCGGGATCATATTGACGGTCACATAGAGTTTGGCCCGATGTGCGTGGGCATATTTAACACCTTCTTCAATGTCGCTAAGCTCAAAGTTGCTCGCACGGGACCGAAGAGAAAATTTCTTTCCGCCGATGTAAACCGCATCCGCCCCGAAATGAACCGCTGTTTTCAGTCGGGCGAGATCACCGGCCGGAGCTAATAGTTCCGGGCGTTTCATTCGCTCACCACCTTCACGGCACTTGTTGCTGTATAGTAAAGAGCCTTTGTCAAAGGATATTTTTTCGAAATCTCTGCTTTCGCCACATCTGGATTTATTTTTTGGTTTAGTGCTTGAATGGCCGTCAGAACCGTCTCATCATCAATAAACAGAGTATCGATCATCACGTTCTTCATCCCGACTTCTTCCAGAGCTCTGACTTCATCGAAAATCTCGAGAACCCCGGGAGCAAAGATGTGAAAACCGTGTTCATCCTGCATGGCCGGATATCGCTCCATCCGGCCTTCTTCCTGAAGTGTATATCGCTGATACAGCACATTTTCATCCTTATGGATGTGTTGGAAGTAATTGCTGAGCAGCGGTCGGCTGGATGTACTCATGACTTGATAACCGAAGGCGGATATCGCTGTATGATTTGGATATTGTCGGACGATTTCCGTGATCTCATCCAGTGTGAGTTCCCGTGCCAAAACGACCAGATCCGCTCCCATGGACAACAGGATGCCGGTATCATGCGATTGGGTAATCGTCGTATCTGTCTGCAGTACGATCTTGCGATCGGGATAATACTTTTTGAGATAGTGCATGACCCCCAGATCGGAAACGATATATCCGGTCGGTGCTAGCGTTTCTGCAAAAACAATCTCACGCTCAAGCGCTTTCCATTCACTCTGCAATATCATACGGTTGACGGACAAGTACCATGGAATCTCTTTCTGTAAAGCCTCTTTGGCTAACTGAGTGAGTTCACTATTGTTTAACGGGTTTTGAGTCTTCACTGAACAAAAAGCCGTCGAAAGAATGACGGCAAAAGCATCGCACGATATCACCTCATGCATTTGTTTCATGTTTTGGATGGGTACAAAAACGTTCATGGTCCCTCCTTCGTTATGATTCGATAAACTCCCGGTTCTTTTTATTGAACCCGATTAATATGGACAGCATTGTCAAAACGATCAGTCCGCTGATCAGCATGAAGACCAACTGATACAACGCAGAACCTTCAAAGGCGGATGGGATGTTCTGTAAAATCAAAGCATATATCTTGTCGCCATAATAGATACCGACAGCAAAGAACGTCTGATAGATCCCCATTGTGACTTCGCGCATGTCCTTGCTAAAGGGTTGCAAGGCCAGTCCCAGTAAGACATTGTATGTGATCCCATATCCGAATCCGTTGAGGCTGTACATCAAGAACAAAATGACCGGATGAGTAAAGGTGGTGGCAAAAGCAGTAAAAATCAGGCTTGATACTAAGCCGAGCAACAGCGTATTTTTGACACCGATCCGCTTTTTCAGCCATAATCCGGCGATTACGCCCGCAACCAATTGGAACAAGGAGAATATGACATCAAGATAGGCAATCAGAAAATCTGCCATCATGACATCCGATGTCCGGGCGTAGGCAACCATGTTGCTGCCGCTTGAGGCAAACCGGATAAAGGAAACCGCAACCGCAAGAATACAAATCAGCAGAAACCGTCGGTCGCTCAGAGCCGTACCGATCTTCTTCCAACTGAAATTGCGTACCTTCTCTTTGTTGTCCTTAACTCTGAATAAGAAAAGAAATCCGACAAAAGCTAATCCGGCACTGATCGCCCATAACAAACCGTAGTCTTTTACAGGACTCTGCGTAGCCAGAAACTGCAATGGAGCTACGATAAACTCTGCCAACAGCGGTGCGATCGACAAAATTGAAACCGATACCATGGCTTGCTTGGTTGAGAAAGTCTCAGCAAAAAATACATTGAACAATGCGAGCATACTGGCACCGACGCCCAACGCCAAAGACGATGACATCAGACTGAGATAATCCGGGCGGTAGACGACCCAAATCGAGGTAAGAAACACCATCATCAGTGCCGATCCGATCAATGCCCGCCGTGATTTTAATGTATCACTCAGAGCAAATACCGGCATACGGACAAATATTGAAACCAGTCCGTAAGCAGCCGCAATGTTTGCGCCTAAAATGCCATCCATGGCTAATCCTCCGACATCTCCGGAAGACACGGCATAAGCCTTTCGATAAGCTCGTACGATATTGATGGCTGACCAAAAGATAACGAGTAAAATAAATATCATCATCTGATACTTGCTCAGTGAGTATTTTTTGTAAATATACCATGTCAGAGCAATCGTCAGAATGACCGTGATGATGTAAACCCAGGATTTCCATTGAATCAGCACCTGGGGGTTAAAAGCAAATGTCACAAATATCCCTCATTTCTCCATAAGTTTAAACTAAATGAATGGAAAAATAAAGATGAATGTTATAATACTGACATAGAAACGAGGCGATCTTTGTGAGATATATCGATTTACGTTCGGATACGGTCACGTTGCCGACAAAAGAAATGAGACAGGCGATGGCGGAGGCTTTGGTCGGGGATGATGTATATCAGGACGATCCTACGGTCAAAGAACTTGAAGCATTGGCGGCACAGGTCACCGGTCATCCCGCCGCACTGTTTGTAGCTTCGGGGACAATGGGAAATCAGCTGGCTATCATGACCCATACCCGGCGGGGCGATGAAGTGATTACCGGAGCGAACTATCACATCGTTGCGCATGAAGTCGGTGCCGCAGCGGTTTTGTCTAATGTCAGTATCCGCATGATCCATCATGACAATGACTGGATATATCCTGAAGATATCAGAAAAGCCGTTCGAAGTACCGATATTCATCATCCGACCACTTCTCTGCTTTCGTTGGAAAACGCTTTATCCAATGGCACTGTCATGCCCGTAGAGTTGATGAACCGAAACATTGATATGGCTCATTCTCTGAATCTTAAGGTTCACTTGGATGGTGCCCGTGTTTTTAATGCCGCTGCTTTTTTAGGCTGTGATGTCAAAGAACTGACTTCGCGGTGTGATTCGGTCATGTTTTGTCTGTCGAAAGGACTTTGTTCGCCGATCGGTTCGATGCTTGTCGGAAGTAAGGAGTTTATCGAAAACGCCCGTAAAAACCGTAAACTTCTGGGTGGGGGGTTGCGTCAGGCCGGGATCCTTGCAGCTGCAGGGATTATATCGATCAAAGAAATGACACGACGTTTGTCACAGGATCATGCGAATGCCGAGATGTTGGCTCGTTGTTTAGCCAAAATTCCGCAGGTCCATGTGTTTGATCAGCTGAGAGATATCAATATGGTCTACTTTAAGCTTGATGACCAATCTTCCGGTCGACTGGTCGATTTTGCATTCAAGCGGGGATGCAAAATCAATCCGCCGGGAAACGGTGTATTCCGTGTCGTCACACATAACGATGTGACCGTAGAGGATGTCGACGCCTTCGTCGATATCGTCCGACAGTATTTAAAAGAAAACCCGTCCGATTAATCGGCGGGTTTGTTCTTTATAAACCATGTAAATGTGATCAGGATGATGATCATGCAGCCGATGATGACTGCTCTGATCCAAAACACATCGATTGTAATCAACGGAATAAGCAACATGGTATAGGCAGTTGCAACGATTCGTATTTTTGTTTTGATCGGCATCTGTCCGTTTTGAATCGTGCTTTGCACGTGTTTTACATAAAAATCGGATTGTGTCAGCCGATCATGAAACTTCGTCGACCCGTGTGCGAAGAAAAAAGCGGCAAGCAACAAAAAGGGGGTCGTCGGCAGAACCGGCAGAAAGGCTCCGACAACTCCGATGGCAACAAAAACCCAGCCCAACATAATCGAAACAAATCTCATTACAGCGAATCTATGAAGGCCAATACTTGTTGGACATCTCCTTTGGGATCAACGTTTTCGAATACTTTCAAAATCGTCTGTTCTGCATCAAGCACAAATGTCGTTCGGGCGGTTCCCATGTATTTTTTTCCGTACAGTGATTTTTCTTTCCAACAGTCATAGGCTTGAATGACGGTCGTATCCGGATCACTCAGTAAAGTAAAGTTAAGTCCATACTTAGTTAAGAATTTCTGATGGCTTTTCACATCATCTTTGCTTATCCCTACGATTTGATACCCTCTTTTCACAAACTCATCGAAATGATCTCTGTATGAACACGCTTGTGTCGTGCAACCCGGAGTATCATCTTTGGGATAAAAGTACAAGATGACCTTTTGATTTCTGAAATCGTTCAAAGTTACACTTTCGCCCTTCTCATCCAACAAATTGAAATCCGGGGCTTTTTGTCCTGTTTTCAACATAAACTCACTCCCTTTCTGCTATATCATATCAGATATTAGAATTTCCGGGTTATTTTTGCCTATCTTTTTGATGCAATCGCCTCTAGGATTCTTGCAAGCCAAACATCGCTTTGCGCGGGATCGTGGGTATCACCCAGTTGAATGGCCGGTTTATTTTTTCCGTGAAAGTCACTGCCTGCACTGATCAGCAAGCCCTGATCTTTCGCAAACTGACGGACGTTTTCGCATTGCTGCGGATCATGATAGGAGCAATACGCTTCGATCCCGTCCAGTCCGTGCAGTTGCTGAACATCCGCAAGCGAGGATACACTGATCAGGGGATGCGCAAGGATCGCGATGCCTTTGGTCTGATGTATGTAGTGGGTGACGTCGCTGGCATCCGGCAGGATCATTTTGACGTAGGCCGGTTTGCCAATCGCACAGTAATCCCAATAGAAATCCGCCAAAGGATTGGTTGTTCCTTTTTCGTTGAGATACGGTCGAAACTGAGGGTGGTCGGGAAAATTTTCAAACATAAACCGTGTCATTTCCACATTGGTAATCAATGATTTCGGATTGACTTTCTGAATTTGATCTAGCGTCATCTTTAGTCCGAAAATGCGGTTAAAGACATGTACGCGGATATCCATGATGCGCTGCAGTTCATTGATATAGTTGCTGGCGATCGTCCGATAGATCGGTGCCTGAAAATCAATGCCCAATCCTACGATATGAACGATGCCGCTTTTAAAGTAGCAATCGACCTCAATGCCCGCAATCCATTTCAATGAATCATAGCGTTGTGCCTCGATATTCGCCCGAACATCATTATGGTCGGTAAGCGCGATGCAATCAATGCCTTGGCTTTTTGCCATCGTAAAAATTTCATCCACCGATGCCTCGCCATCAAAACTGTATTTGGTGTGAATGTGTAAGTCAGCTTTCATTTCTTTTTATCTCGCTTATACGTCCTTCATACGGTGCAAACACCATTTTACTGTTGTATGGAGCACCTTCTTTTCCGGTTGTCAGTATGTCGGTTCCTTCAGGTTCTTCTAATGAAAAAGTAACCGGTTTGTCCGATAGATTGATGATGATCCGCAGTTTCTCGTGTTCATCTTCCCGGATATACGCAATGATATGCGGGTGATCACTGAGAATTTCCGTCCATCGGCCAAAGGTCAGAACCGGGTGATCCTTGACAAACGAAGTGAGTTTGCGATAGAAATTCAAAATCGAGTCCGGATCATTTGCCTGGCTTTCCACGTTGATCTCGGTAAAGTTTGGGTTAAGTTTGATCCACGGTGAAACAGAAGAGAAGCCTGCATAGGTTGCACCGCTCCATTGCACCGGGGTACGGGCATTGTCCCGGGTCTTTTTCTGAATGACTTTTTTGGCGATAAATGCCGGGAGTTTCATCATTGTCTGTAATACTTTATAGTCCGTGATCGCTTCGATATCCTTCCATTCATTAATCTCCAGTTTACAGTCTGTCATGCCGATTTCTTCGCCCTGATACATAAACGGTGTGCCACGAAGCGTAAAATTGAACATCGCCCAGGCTTTTGCGCTCTCCACACGGTATTTCTTATCATCTCCGTAATGAGAGACATGACGGGGCTGATCGTGATTGGAAAGATAGTTGGCCATCCAGTAATCACGGTCCTGCATGTCCGTCTGCCATTTACGCACGATGGATTTAAAATCCTTGATCGTCCATCTGTAGAGCTTTCGAAAATCATATTTTCCTAACGGGCCGCAGTCGATGAGTGCCAGCTCGAAATGAAACATCATATCGAGTAACGGATCATTTATTCTGCTGTATCGCAGTGCGGCATCCTGAGTCAGCAGCATACCTTCTCCGACACTGAAGAAATCGAACTCTTTTCGCACTTCATCAACGACTTCCTGCAAATAATCAAAGGCTTTGGGCAGACTGTTTATGTAATCATCCGCAAACTGGTATCCCTTTTTATGGGGATTTTTATCCGGTAGTCCTTCTTTTTTACTGATAATATTGATGACATCAAATCGAAAACCGGCAACTCCGCGCCGTAACCAAAACTTCATGATTTCAGTGATGCCCTGTCGGACATTCGGATTTTCCCAGTTCAGGTCGGCTTGTTGAGGAGCCCACATGGTCATCACATATTCGTCATCCGAAATTTTTGTCCATCCGCTGCCGCCAAACAGGCTGATCCAGTTGTTGGGTTCTTTCCCATTTTTTCCTTTTCTGAAAAAATAGTAATCACGATAGGGTGAGTCCGGACTTTCCAGTGCTTTTAAAAACCACTCATGCGATGTTGAGGTGTGGTTGGCAACCATGTCCATGATGATCCCTATGTCACGTTTTTTCGCTTCGGATATCAATGTATCAAACTGCTCCATGGTCCCGTATTCCGGTTGGATGTCATAATAGTCATCGATGTCGTATCCGTAATCATAATTTCCGGATACATAGATCGGTGAAAGCCAAATATAGTCGATGTTGAGTGTCTTCAAATAGTCAAGTTTTTCGATTACACCCCCCAGATCACCGATTCCGTCTTGGTTGGTATCTTTAAAGGACCGGGGCCAAATTTGATAAACGATGGAGGCGAATTCCTTTTTCATAAGTTCTTTCTCGTTTCTCTTGTTGTATTCGATGTTATATAAGATACTATATTTCAATTATACGGTTTCTGTATCGACTATTCAATCGGAATCACTGACCATCGAATCTGATTTTTGGTATAATGAACATATGAAAACACGACCTGAATTTATCAAAGAGCTTCAAGAAAAAGTGACTGTCGTCGCTGTAAGTAAAAACCGTTCGAGAGATGAGATCGAACAGCTTTATCGTGAGGGTATCCGTTTTTTTGGTGAAAACAAAGTTCAAGAACTTGTGACGAAGGCTGTTGCCGATGATCCGTGGCAGTGGCATTTCATCGGTCACTTGCAAACCAACAAAGTCAAGGATGTCGTCGCCCGCTGTTCGTTGATTCACTCCGTGGATTCTCTTCGGCTGATGAAGGAAGTCGAGAAACAGGCTGCCCGGTGTTTGAAAGTCATGGACATTCTCATTCAGATCAATCTGTCGGATGAGCAGACGAAATTTGGCTGCTCACGTGATGAAATCAAAGAGTTGTATTGCTTTGCCCGTGAATGTCCGCATATCCGGATTCGGGGGATCATGGTTATGGGACCGTTGACGGATGATCAAACAAGAACGTCGAATGTTTTTGAGGAAGCTCAATGGTGGTTTGAAGAAATGAAAAAAACCCATCCGCACATCGATATTTGTTCGATGGGAATGAGCTCTGATTATCCTTTGGCTATCAGTTTAGGTTCTACGATGGTACGTATCGGCACGTTGCTCTTTGAGTGGGATCAGTCGAAAAATATCCACCCGCAGTAAATGATTACGGCATTTTGGATGGTTTGGTTGATCCCCAAATCATTGACATAGGCCCAAAAAACATCGAATTCAATCCATCCAAGACGCTTTCCGACAATAATAAGCATGACAAATGATACCAACAGCTTCTTGACCCAACCCGAGGAGCGTTTTTTGTGTTGTGTTAAAAACATCCCAAAGGCAAACAGTAAGGCAGCCGTAACAATTGTTGTCAGCGGTGACTGAAAATCAGAGGGAATGATGCCTTCAATGATTTTGAGTGCAAGCCCTAGAGCCAACAAAATGAGCAGTGGCAGCAGCCAGCGGGTATACTTCTTATCCATGAATCTTACCTCCTTTTTGACTTGTCTCGTTGATAATTCGAATGAATACGCCAAACACAAAACCTACGCCCGGTGAAGTTGCGGTCAGTATCATTAATGGTGATCGTAAATCCGGTAAATTGATGATCCGGTTCATAAAGACCGCACTGGGATAGTTGGATAGTATATAAATCAGCCAGGTTGACTGCGGAAACCCGTTGGTACTCAGCAAATAGGATATCGACCAAAGTAAAATCAAGGTCGCAGTAAAGATAAATCCGGCATAAACAGCCGCTCGCAGAAGGTTCTTTTTATTCTCTTTTCCTATCACAAAAAGAAATCCGGCAATCGCGTACAGCGGAATTGCTGTTGCGATACTTGCGATCACAACGCCGATGACCTGGTTAATTTTATAATGCGAAAAAAACGGGTGACTGACGCCGAATACCAATGCAAAACCGATGGTAATCAGCAAATGGATTGCACCTAACGCAAAGTAACAATTGATCGTCTGCCTTTTTAACATTGAAACACCTCTACTCTTTATGATACTCGTTTTATGCGTGTTCCTCAACCTTTTGTCCGTATTTGTCAATAAAGTCGGCAATACGTTCAAATGCCGGCAATGAAATCTTGATATCTGTCGCTAATGAAGTACGGACATAACGATCCGTTGCTGCTCCGAACACTTCTCCCGGGATGACTGCAACTTTGGTTTCTGATAACAGCTTACGGGCAAATGTCCAGGAGTCCATGTTGCATGAAGATATATCGACCAGCAGATAAAATGCCCCTTGCGGCTTTACATGCGGAATTTTTCTTTCTGACAATAATCGGGTAACTTTCACCATGTTTATCTCATATTGTTTAAGCATATGGGAAACATCCGTTGATAAGGCCGTAATTGCGGCACGCTGGACAAAGGGGGGAACACCCGAGGTTCCATATGACTGAACTTTGGCAATCTCTGTCGCAACTTCTTTATCCGCCATGACGTATCCGATGCGCCATCCGGTCATTGCATACGGTTTCGAGAAGCTCTGAATGTAGATGATGTTTTTACGGATGTCTTTACGGCGGACTAAAAAATCGGTTTCTTCAAAAATCAACTGATTGTAAACATCATCGCATAGTACATACAAATCGTGTTCTTTAATGATCCTCTCAAGTATATCATTGGACTGCTTACTCAAACTGATCCCACTGGGATTGTTGGGGGAGTTGACAATGATTGCTTTTGTTTTCGAGGTGATGACTTTCCTCAGTTTCTCTTCATTGATCTGAAAACCGTCTTCACTGATATCCAGAAGGACAGGGTTGGCATCCGCAAACTCGACAATCGGTTTATAGATGGTAAATGCCGGCAATAAAATGATGACTTCATCGCCCGGACGGCATATTGTATTGATCGTCGTAAATAAACCGCCGGTGGCTCCTTGAGTGATAATGACTTCATCCGGAGAATAGTCGAGATCCTGCGTCTTTTTTTCAAATTCGCAGACAGCTTTACGCAATGATAATAATCCTTGGGCAAAGGGGTAATGGGTATCATTGGCAACAAGCGCATCGATGGCGGTCTGTTTAATCGGTTCAGGCGTGTCAAACATAGGTTCACCGATGGTGAGCCGAATCACCCCTTCGACCTGATTGGCTTCCTCACTGAATCGGCGAATTCCGCTCAAATCCATGTTCAGTAAAATCTCGTTGAGAACGTGTTTCATCATGTTACCCCCTTAGGATAATTACTGTCTATTATAAACTAAAAAAGGAATCAAGACTATTCCTCTTTGATTCCTTTTCGTTTTTTCATATCTTCATACGAGTATATACAGCCGCAATAAGTTTGTCGGTACATATTGTGAAGTTTTGAAAGCTGTACAGATCGGTCCATACCTCTGTTTTTCTTGAAGTTGCTGTAAAGATACCTGACTGTGGGGAACTGCGGCTGAAGCAGCTCTGCTATACGATTGATGGCAACAGAATCTTTCTGACGGCTGATGGTCATGACTGTCGTCATGTAATCAAATCCGTGTTCAGCCGCATATCTGAAGGCTTCTTGCATGCGCATGGAATAGCACATTTTACATCGTTGACCGCCTTCAAAATCTTCCTTTCTTGAAGCCAGTACTTTGTCAAAGGTTTCATCTTTATAGGTTGGCAGAATCAGTTCGATATTCACATCATTTTCCTTTTCAAAGAATTCCACATACCGTTTCAGTTCTTCAAACCGGCGGATAAACTCATCATATGGATAAATATTGTGATTGTTAAAATACAGGGTCAGTTGAAAGTGCGGTGATAAATATTCAATCGGAAAACTGTTGCATGGTCCGCAACAGGAATGCATCAGTAACTTCGGCTTCTGCGGAAGATGGCGGACTTTATCAATTTCCGCTTCACCCATCAGATAATACCCTTTTGCGTCCATATTAATCACCTTTTGTCAAGAACATACTATCACCAAATGAGAAAAAACGGTAGCGGTGATCGATCGCTTCCTGATATGCGCGTAAAATCAAATCGCGAGAACAAAATGCACTGATCATCATCAGTAAGGTAGACTTCGGCAGATGAAAGTTGGTAATCAGTGCATCTACAGCTTTAAAAGTATATCCAGGATAAATGAATATTTCAGTGGACCCGCTGCACTCCTTGAACTCACCATATCGTGTGATAATCGTTTCGATGGTTCGGGCTGATGTCGTGCCAACGCAAATGATACGATTGTTGTTTTTTCTTGCATGATTTAACGTATCCGCTGTATCCTGTGTCATCCAGTATGACTCCTCATGCATCTTGTGCTCTAGAATATCTTCCTTGTCCACCGGCTTGAATGTACCTAACCCGACATGCAAAGTAATATCAACGATCTTGACACCCATCGCTTCGATCTGGCCGATCAATGTTTCAGTAAAGTGCAATCCGGCGGTCGGTGCTGCCGCGCTGCCGTCAACTTTGGCATATACGGTTTGATACCGATCAGGGTCAGATAATTTTGTTTTGATATACGGTGGCAAGGGTACTTCCCCCAGTTGCTGCAGCACTTCCAGAAAGATTCCCTGAAAGTGCATTTTAAACCGCCGCAATCCCTGATCAAGTACCTCGATACATTCTGCGACAAGTTCACCTTGACCGAAACTGATCATCGTGCCAAGTTTGACGACTTTTGCGTTTCCGACCAGACACTTGCACTCATTTTCTTTTACTTCAAGAATCAGCAGTTCCACATAAGCATTCGTCTTTTGTTTTGTTCCGAAGAGCCTTGCCGGGATAACTTTCGTATTGTTTCTCACCAACACATCGTTTGGTCGCAGATGGCGGAGGATATCAGAAAATCGTTCATGGGTAAAAGAGCTATTCAGTGTGTTGACGACCAACAGACGGGATTCGCTACGGTTTTCAATCGGTGTCTGGGCAATCAGTTCTTGCGGTAAGTGAAAATCAAAATCAGATAGTTTCATTAAAATCCCTTCGCATTCGGTTTATCGAGATGGTGTTTCTTAAAGTATTCATTCTTAAAATCCAGAAAACGGTCTTCATTGATGGCTTGACGTGCCTGTTCGGTCAAATGGATCAGATATCGCAAGTTGTGTATCGACAGTAATCGCTGACCTAGCCCTTCATTGCATTTGATCAGATGCTTGAGATAGGCGCGAGTGTAGTTTTTGCATGTAATACAGTCACATTCATGATCCAAAGGTGTAAAATCGCGCTCATACTTTTGGTTACGAATATTGATACGGCCATGTGACGACATCGCAGTCCCGTGTCTTGCGATCCGGGTCGGCAGCACGCAGTCAAACATATCGACCCCACGCAACACCCCTTCTAAAATGGCATCAACTGAACCGACACCCATCAGATATCTGGGTTTCTCCAACGGTAAATATCTTATGCTGTAATCGATCATTTTGTACATGATTTCTTTTGTTTCGCCTACGGAGGTCCCCCCGATCGAGTATCCCGGAAAGTCCATTTCGACTAAGGATTTTGCACTGTGTTCACGCAGATCTTCAAATTCACCGCCTTGAACGATGCCAAAGAGTGCCTGATCATCCGGTCGCTGATGTGCGTCTTTTCCGCGTTTTGCCCATCGAAGTGTCCGTTCGACGGAGTTTTTCATGTAATCATACGTGCTTGGATAGGGAGGGCATTCATCAAAACTCATGATAATATCCGCTCCCAGGTCATTTTGGACTTGAATCGATTTCTCCGGAGTCAAAAACAATGTATCCCCATTAAGATGATTCTTAAATGTTACTCCTTCTTCATTGATTTTTCTTGTGTCACTGAGCGAGAATACCTGAAAACCACCGCTGTCTGTCAATATCGGCCGGTCGACATTCATAAATTTGTGTAATCCGCCAGCTTCCTTGACGATATCATTTCCCGGACGAAGCCACAGGTGATAGGTATTGGAGAGGATCACACCGGCGTTGATGGCTGTCAGTTCTTCCGGGGATACAAATTTGACCGTGGCCAGCGTACCGACCGGCATAAACATCGGTGTCACGACCGAGCCATGTGGGGTGTGCAGTATTCCGGTACGGGCACCGGACTGTTTGCATGTATGCGTTATTTCGAATTTAAATTTTTCCATGTTCATCACGTACCTTATTCTATCACAATTTGGTACTTGTCACACCCCTTATGTTTGTTTATAATTGACAAGTCAGGAGAAGTGATTATGAATAACACATTGTTGGGTTTAATATTTATCTTCATTCATTTCGGATTGGTATTGTTCGCATATCGTCAGTTCGGTAAGACAGGATTGATGGTTTGGATTGCGATAAGTACGATCCTTGCGAATATTCAGGTTCTCAAAGGCATCGAAATCCTTGGCTTACAGGCTACTCTCGGTAATACATTGTATGGCTCGATTTTCTTTGCTACGGACATATTGAGTGAGAAGTATGGTAAAAAAGATGCAGCGCGGTCGGTATATTTGGGTTTTTTCAGTGCAATCACGTTACTCATTACCATGCAGCTGGCCTTGATGTTTGTTCCGCTTCAGGATGATTTCGCATTGGCCGTTCACGATGCTTTATCCTTGATTTTCGGTTTTTCCGGACGAATCGTTTTGGCCAGTCTGACTGCATATCTGATCAGTCAGTTACTGGATGTCACGATTTACAGTAAAATCCGTCAGTGGCTTCCCTCGGATCGTTGGTTGTGGGTTCGTAATAACGGTTCAACGATGATATCTCAGGCAATCGATACGGCGATATTTGTTTCTATTGCTTTCTGGGGATTGTCTTATGATTTATGGCAGATTATGCTATCGACTTACATATTGAAGTTTTTGATCGCTGCTTTAGATACGCCGTTTCTGTATCTGGCGAAAAAAATCGAACCAAAGTCAAACTAAAAACCGTCTCCGACGGTTTTTTGGTTTACACATTTATGCTTTCTTCGATTGTTTGTTTTTGAGCCAACCGTTTACTTGTGGAAAATCGGTAAAGGGTTGCTGATATCAAAGCGGTGATAGGCATGGCAAACAATATTCCTAAACTGCCTGCAATAGCCTGCATGATCTCTGATGCTATGTACTCGGAATTCGAAAGCAAATTAAACGGTCGTGCATAGATAATCAATAACAGGATAAAAGGCAATGCACTTCCGATATATGCCAATATTAAGGTGTTGGACATTGTACCCATGATATCCCTGCCAATGTTCATGCCGGATTTGATGACTTCCGATGGTTTGATATTCGGTGAATTAAAAATGATTTCTTCCAGTGATGAAGCAATTGACATCGATACATCCATTACGGCACCTAATGCACCGATGACCACCGCAATAAACATGATTCCGCGCAAATCGATCGGTATTTCATCTTTCAGCAAAATCAAATGAATATACTCGTCTGAGAGCACACCGGATAGTTTCATGATTTCCATCCAAACAAAGGCGACGGTAGCAGCCATAGCGATTCCGCCAAAACAGCCTAAGGTTGCCGCAATCGTTTTTTTACTTAATCCTCCAAGTAAAACAAAGGTCATTAATGTAACATACAATACGATAGCTAATGAA
Organism: Erysipelotrichaceae bacterium UBA2227; assembly: GCA_002348095.1. Taxonomy (GTDB): domain Bacteria; phylum Bacillota_I; class Bacilli_A; order Erysipelotrichales; family Erysipelotrichaceae; genus UBA2227. Next base: position 27,690 of record DDYT01000006.1, read on the forward strand.
AGAAGGTATACGTTAACATTGGCTAATATTGCCGGTATCAATATATAGAATATTGCGAAAATTGTGAATCCCAGGGAAATGATCGAACTTAATCCCTTTAACCTTCCAAACAGTATAATCATTATTACAAATATCCCTGCCAACAGCCAGAGGGAATTCTCCCGTTGGTAACTGACCAGTGTCCAATCAATGATATCTCCGTAATCAATCCGATATAGGATGACGGCATCTCCGACTTCAACCGGATACAGTTCTTCCAGGGTCTGAAGCGTAAACTGCTGTCTGACGGTAATCTCCCGATGCTGATAGACCCCTCTGGAGATAGTTGCTTTGAAAATTACTTCCCGAATAACCCCGAAATCGTTCTCATCGGAGGTTGGCTGATCAGAAACGATTGCTGTAATTTTAGCATTATGAAACTGAGATGAATCATACTGGGGATTCTCGATCACCGGCATCCTAGATGAGTAATATGATGAGCCCAAGTAACTGATGAGCAATGATATGAGAATGGTCACAAAGTATACTCCTAAACTTTTAAGTTTTCTTTTATTCATACATACCTTTACTTTCTATTCCTCACTGGCTATTCTTTCGCATTGCAACCGGTCTATTACTTCAAACGATTTTCCTTTGTAATCTATCACGTTTATGTTTTGAAGATTTCTCAACTCCCTAGATAATGACGGGCGGGAAACATGCAAGTAGGATGCCATTTGCTCCCTGTTTAATCTGACTTCAAATTTGTTGTTGCCGTGTTTCTCAAGTTCCTGCAGCAGATAATAACAGATTTTCCCTTGGATACTTTTAATTGTAAGTATTTCCACCTTTGTGTGTAATATAAAAGCCTTTTGAGAAATAAGTTTCGTGATATTAAGAAGCAACTGGTGTTGAATATCTTTTATGTCATCCATGATTTTCGTGATTTGATCGGGTTCGACAAATAACACCTGGGTCGGTTGACTTGCCGTTATCGAAGTGGGATAGGGTTGGGACGGAAAAAACATGAGGACTTCCGCAAATGTATCGGACTCGCTTAACCAAGTTATGATATGGGATGTACCATAGGTAGTATCCTGATGCACTGAGACCTTACCTTTCAATATGCAACCGATTTTATGAAAATGCTCGTTTCTTCGGACTATGGCCTCGTCTTTTTCATAGTTTCTGACTATCGGTGGGAAAACATCAAAAAAACGATGACACTGTTCTTCGGTCAACGACAAAAAAAGCGGACACAATTGAATTTTTTCTATCAGTTCTCTCACACTATCACCTACTATATAATAAATGTATTTGGTTTGCATATCAAATAAAAAGATGTTTCCATCTTTTTATGTTTTTCGGTAGATATTATACTGGGGGTGCTGTGAATGATAAGTAAACTCACTTTCCTCCAGTAAACCCTTGATCCAGGAATCCCTGAGTGAATAATAGATGGCGATTTCCATGTTCTCTTCTTCCCACAGCGGCTGATGCATGCATCGGCTGACTTCCCAGGTCAAATGATTTTCATCATGACTGATGACCTGATTCGCTTTATCACAAGGCATCCCTTCGGTCATAGCATCTGTGATTGAACGGTAAACATAGGAGGGCTTGACCCAAACCGGCTGAATGACATTTTTATGTTGCTTTCCAATCTGATAGAAGATTTCTTGCAGTTGCTCTTGTGAGTACGGGTTGCTTATCACCTGTGAGACGATCCAGGCAAGTTTTCTTTCTGTAAGTTTCAGATGCTTTTCAAGCCATAGGTGAATATTCTCATAATCGATGATCTCATGCAAATCACCAGATGGAAATGGAAAATTCTGCCGTACATATGCTTGGATCTGATTTTTCTGAGATATATCCTTCAACTCTTCAATGATATAATCTCCCCACTGATTTTGCAGTTTGATCTTATTAAACATCCAAACATGAATTTCAGCAAACTTCTCAGCCATTCGCTACTACCTCCAGTTGATCGATCAGTTCATCGACATCATAACCATGTACATAACATGCTTCTTCAAGCGTCTCATCTTGTGCTGAGGGGCATCCGAAACAAGCCATTTCAAAGTGCATAAGTAAACTTAGTGTTTGTGGGTATTGTGTAATCAGTTCTCTGATTGTCAGATTTTTCGTTATCATATTTTCACCATCCAATCTTATTATACGCATTTTATACGGTTTATATGTATCTCGAGATACAAAAAGCGTAACCTTAGGGTTACGCTTTAATGTTTGGCGGTTGCACTTGGGTCGGATAGTTGCTGGCTCGGGACGGTTCAATGATCAGTTTTCCGCTTCGAACCAGTTTGACGAAGATGGAGGCAAGTTTCGGATCGAACTGCTTACCTGCATATCGCTCGATTTCATCAACGGCATAATCAACACTCAGATAACTCTTGTAGTGTCGGTCAGAAGTGATGGCATCAAAGGCATCCGCAATCGCAATACATCGTGCTGCAAACGGTATGTTCTCACCGGAAATTTTGCGAGGGTAGCCGGTACCGTCCCAACGTTCGTGATGCCCGATAACTGCCGGAATAACATGGGAGAATGAAGGCAAATATTTGATGATGGTTATAGACATATCCACGTGCTTTTTCATCGTATCGTACTCTTCGTCTGTCAGTTTCGTATATTTGGTAAGGATGTTTTCAGGGATACCAATCTTGCCGATATCATGTAGCAAAGAGGCTTGGCGGATCAGTTCAAGTTCATCTTTCGATGCTCCGGCCTCTTCAGCAATTGCGACGGCATATCGAGCAACCCGTTGAGAGTGGCCGAATGTATAGTGATCCTTGGCATCAATGGCAGCTGTCAGTGCATAAATCGTTGCCATGTTCATTTCTTCATCACCGTTGTGTCGCGCATCGTGTTGTTCGGGATTATAAATCAATGACTGATTTTTACCGTTGGCCTTGGCAGCATGCAAAGCGAGGTTCGCTTTAGCAACGATATCCTTTTCATCATTTGCAAGTGTCGGTGCTACACAAATACCGGCGGATATTGTCACAAATCGGTTGACCTCTTCTTTTTCAGACATCGATTGATTAATGATTCTTAAACGTATCTTTTCGGACAGTTCATACGCCCCTTTTGAATCCACAAACGGAAGAATTATGGCAAATGTATCCTCACCGAAACGGCAAATGACACCTTGCGAGCCGCAAACGAATTTGATTGCTTCAGCGATCTTGATTAACGCATGATCTCCGGCATAATGACCGTAGAGATCATTGAAAACGCTAAACATATCGATATTTAAAACTATCAGGGAAACGGTCTGATTTCTCAGATTGGATGTATACTTCGCAATTTGTTCCATGAAGTAGCGACGATTATATACATTGGTCAGACCGTCCATGACGGCTTCCCGTTTTGTTTTTTCATACATACTTGCATTGGATATTGTAATCGCTGCGGTAGCACACAGAGTAGCGACATGATTCAGTTCAGATTCTGCTAAACGAGTCGTACTGTCTTTTGAAGAAATCAATAGAATTCCGGTTAAAGAACCGTTATATTTCAGCGGAATGGCCGCTTCAAAACGCATCAATATCAGTTCCTGACGTTCGTTGTCCCACATTGTCTTAAAGAACGGATGAACATCGATGTATTGTTCATAAATGATATCATCAAATTGTTTGAACCAACGCACAAACGGATGCGTCTTTTGAATGTTGAATGACAATTTGTCCAACTTCTTAATCGAAGCATAATACTCATAATCGTCAGTTTCATCATTTTTCAAAAAGACAAAAGCCCGATCATTGTTGGTAATTTCGTGAACTACTTTTAGCAGCTCATCCGTAATATTTTCAAGGTTAAGGTTATTGGAAACGGTCATCGTAAACAGTTTGATCAGGTTGTTGTGTTGATTTTCAACCTTATAGAAATAGTTCTCTACCAAACGTTGAACGATATTAAACAACGGCAAAAACATGAGGATGGATATAAGTGTAGAAATGAGGATCTGACTTTGTCTTGACATTTCACTCATAAACGCTCCAAAGGTACTCATGATTTGATTGACGATGAAAACCGTTACTGTTACTAACAGTGTCAGAAGACCGGTAAACACGACGGCCCGTGTAATAACGAATTTGAGTTCGATGACCCGGGTCTTGTAAACGGCGTACATCATATAGAATGATGTAATAATGCCAAAGGCAAAGTCAAACGGATACTTCCCGATTGCAGGAAGTAAATTGACTGCGAATCCGACATACAGAATAAACAGACCCGTCAGAATCGGTTTGAGACGATTGGATGATTTATTACCGTATCGTATGGCCTTGCGCATCATCAGCATGCAAACGCTCAACAAAATAAATATGGATCCGAACGCAAAGTATGCAGGAATGGCTAATGAGTATTGCAGTTCATAGGTTGTGGCCCCGTCAATGATGATGGGTACCATGGCAGCTTCTGTGATCAGATAACCCATGGCGTTGAGTATATTCATGGTCAGAATGACGAATGACCAGAAGGCAATAGCGGATTTTTTGATTTGACCGGTAAAGATACTGATAAAAATGAATGCAAAATAAGGAACTAATGTAATTGACGATACCATCATCCGATTCCAAAACAAAACCCCGGGCTGGATCTGTGCTTTCATTAAAAGCGAAGTTGAAGCCCAGGCAATCATAGATAAAACGAACATCATAAAGGATCGGATATGACTATCCTTTTTCGATAAAACCAGGATCAAAAACAGAACGAGATTGATGGCAAGGGCGAGAGAAGGAATGCCCCAATAAATGATATTACGGATTAACAATAGGGCTCACCCCCTTTGTTTGTTGCCGCAATCTTGAGAATTTCGGTAACGTCGAAGAAATTCGGATTAACTTTAAACAGTGTATGATTGATCGAACGGCGATACCTTTCGATGCTTCCCAATGGAATGACATGAACTTGCAATGGGTCAATGCCCAGCATTTTTTTCAGGTTTTTATAATCATCATCAATGTATTTGAAGTAAATTTCCAGCTGGTCTCTCACCAGGTCGGCATTATCCATACCAAAGCCGGATTTATGATTCAGTTCAATATACATGTCAACGTAAGGGCGCTCAAGACTGTCGTAGCGCTTAACAGCAAACCAGTCTTGAATATCGAGTTTAGACAATTTGATGACTTCACTGATCGTCGCTTCTGTAATTCGGGTAAACCCGGCAAGATCGATGACCGGTGCGATGCGGTCGACGTACTTAAAGTGCGGAAGCATGATGCCATCCTCTTCCCGTGACATGGACTCACATTTAAATACATCACCAATCCGGTAACGTGCAAAAGCACCTCCCTTTAAAGATGTGATAACGATTTCATAATACTCATCTGCTTTCAGTTCATTTAGCAGATAGGTTTTTGGTTTATATTTCGGATTTTCAAGATTTTTGTAGAATTCGCTCATCGGAATAAACTCGTAAAAGCATACCGTCGGAAACAAGATCAGTCCTTTTTTAGTCCAGGACTCCGCAGCAATGCAGGTAGCTTCTGTACCGCCAAAAATCTCTAAAGGTTTTACTCCCCAATAATACTCGATTTTCTTCTTGAAATGAGTTGAGTCGGTGCCGGCACATATAAAACCTTTCAGGTCAAATACATCTTTGGGCAGCATTGGTTGTTTGGATAGTTTGCTTCTGATTTTAGCTCTGATAAGTTTGCGGAGCATCGGTAAGCGATATGAAAGAATATCAAATTTCCCTCCGGATTTTGATCCGTCAGAAAAACTCTCACTCATTCGAACGATGACACTGCTTAGACCGTAAAACAAATCGATCCCCCGTTGCATTCCCTGCTTGAAACCCGCTTTGTTTCGTTCACCGAAAGACATTTTGTTACCTTCCTCGATGGATGGCATAAAGTTGACGGTGTACTCGCCTTGAATCGTATAAGGCAATAATCCGGTAAGATATGGTAACGGAGCCATTCCGTTGAGGAAATTCATTTTAGGTTTTAAATTGAACTTACCTTTTTCTGTGCTGGTCGCTAAAATAAAACACGTCAAAGCAACATCACGATGATGATTGATCATTGTTTTTGTGTACGGTGCAACCTTCAACGGGGATTTGCCGCCTTCCCATGTCGTTTGTATCCAGACTAAAGGCTCTGAAGGCAGAATATCTTTATTTTTAGGCAGAAGCATGTCTGCATAGTCTTCGTAGGTTGTCAATGGTACAAGGCGACGGAACTCGTCCGCACTGCGCGGGATTTTTCCCCCCATGATTTTTTTGCCAAGCTCGCATTTTGAGTATAAGTCGATTTGTTCCATCAGCAGCCGGTTTTGGATCTCCATGAAATCACTAATTGACGAGTCTAAAAAACCGCAGTATTTCTGCCATATTTCATCATATCTTTTTTCTCTGAGCATTTGATCCATGTTCATAGTTTGCCCCTACTTCCTATGGTCTGGATAAACCTTGTGAAACTCTTTCTTGTGAAGAGCAGAAATGGTGTTGTCTGCTGATACTCTTTGTATCCCGGTAAAGTTCTCGGGAAGAAGTATTTGTCTTGTGCCCATACGTGAATTATATCCATCCACGTCCACAAAATACATGCGGTCAAAACGATCCACTTGCCACTGGCAATGAATGCAAACAGATACATAAAGAAGAAGCCCCATACACCCGGGTGCCGGCAAAGTGCATATACACCGGTGTCGATCACCTGAGTTGATTCGCCTTCAATGTATGTTTTCTTAAAAGGCAAAGCACCGAAAAGTGCATATAGCATAAAAAGCGCACTAACGCCCGCAAGCCCATAAAAGACTGCGGAAATTCCGACAGGAACGTGGAATCCGGCAGATGGAGAAAAAATTACCTGCCAGGTTGAATATGCCAAAATCATCACGCCGATACCGAAGAAACTGTTTAGCCACTGAATTCTTGCTTCTATTTTATTGTAATCAAAAATATAAAGCAAACCAAATGCCAAACAGCCCATGATCAAATCGCTCATATTCTTTCCCTTTATGTAATACGAGTAAATTATAATCGAATTGTCATGACATAACAATAATGTGATTATGTATAATGACACATTTATTGACAAAAACGAATTAAGTGCACACAGATAGCGATTTTTCATCCACTTATGGTGTATTACTTGTATTTTTGATATGATGTTGCTGCGAGGTAATTTCTATGAATGACAAAAATAAGAGACTTTTTAAAGCTTTTCTGTCCTGCGAGACTATTAATGATGTAAGTGAATTTCTTGATGACATCTGCACTTATACAGAAATTGAAGCCATGGCTGATCGACTATGGGTTGCCACTTTGTTATCAAAAGGTCATACATACGATTATATTGAAGGTAAAACTTCTATAAGCAGTGCGACGATTTCCAGAGTGAATCGTTCTTTGATAAAAGGCACAGGTTACAAGAGAGTTTTATCTGCACTTGATCAGTCGGAGTAGCACTGTAAGAATTTTGGTGGTCATACACTTGTTTGTAATCTGTCTGTGAAAGTTTTGTGAAAAACTTTCAGTAAATATTGTATTTATTTTCATCCTTTGTTATAATTTCGCTACCAACAAACGTTGGCAGTATGACTAATCGCATCAGTTTATAGCAATGTCAAACCACGAAGCATCTTTCTTCCCTCCTTGTTTCGAAACTCAGGTGAACCAATCCGACATGTAACGCACTATAAACTGATTCAGTATATGTTCACCAACAAACGAAAAGAAAGAAGTGCGAAAGCACTTTTTTCAATGGTTTGTTGTATAATGATTGAGGTGAAACAATGATTGCAAATGAACTGACCCGTTGGTACAAATTAAATAAAAGAGAATTGCCTTTTCGCATGAACAAGGATCCTTATTCGGTATGGGTCAGTGAAATTATGGCACAACAAACCCGTATAGAAACCATGGTTCCTTATTATCTGAGGTGGATGGCGAAGTTTCCGGATATTCAGACATGCGCGAATGCTGATGAAACCGAAATACTGAAGGCTTGGGAAGGGCTCGGTTATTATAGAAGAGCAAGAATGTTATGGAATGGTGCAAAGATGATCGTCAATGAGTATCATGGGATTTTCCCTTCCGACTATGCAACGATCAGAGAAATTCCCGGTATTGGCGACTATACCGCCGCTGCTATACTATCCATTGCTTTTAATCAGCCGGTTCCGGCCGTCGATGGCAATGTTTTGCGTGTTGTCAGTCGTGTTTTGATGTCATCAAGCGACATCGCAAAAGATTCAACAAAAAAACACATCACAAATGTGCTTAATGAGTGGATGGTCGGTGCAGAACCTTCCGATTTTACTCAGGGGCTCATGGAGTTAGGCGCACTGGTCTGCAAAGTTTCAGCACCCGATTGCCAACAATGCCCAATCCGGCATCACTGTCTGTCATTTCAGCATGGCGTTCAGAAAGATTTTCCAGTGAAAAGTCTGCACAAAAAACCTAAAAGCGAGTCTTATGTAGTTCATCTTGTTGTAGATAATGATTTTCTGTTGATATCTAAAGATTGGTCTGACGGATTAATGGAGGGTTACTTGCGTCTTCCACAAGTCCGGGAGAATGATGACCGTTTTGTGATTTCTGAATCACTTTTCTCTTTTAAACACGTTTTCAGTCACAAGATTTGGTTATTATCGGTTGTAAAGTCGCGTTTCACAGATGGTGTTGAACTGTCAGATGATTACAGTTGGCTTCCAATTTCAGAAATTGATTCCGTGGCATGGATTTCTGCTCATCGGAAGATTTTGCTTAAGACATTGAAAAAGAGTGATTTTTCATCACTCTAGAAGTCAAAACTATCCGGGTCCGGCCCTGTCCGGTGATTCAGGTTCAGTTTATTTATGGCTTCGATATCTTCTTGATTTAGTTGAAAATCAAAAATATCGAAGTTTTCTTTTATCCTGGACTCAGTCACACTTTTTGGAATGACTATTACATCCGTGTCAATGTTCCATCGAATGACTATCTGAGCAATCGTTTTCTTGTATTTTGCTGATAATGCGTGTAGCAAAGGTATATCTGAAATTTTCCCTTTCATCAATGGACTCCAAGACTCCATGGCTACTCCCTCTTTCATCAGATATTCTTTTAAGGAGGTTTGTGTCAATCTGGGGGTATACTCAATCTGATTGACCATCGGTTTTATCTTTGCTGTTTTCATTAATTCCTGCAAATGATGTTGGTGGAAGTTGGATACCCCGATCGCTCTTATTCGCCCTTTCATGTATAACTCTTCAAATGCTTTCCATGTTTCACTGTTTTGTGGCTTTGGCCAATGAATTAGGTATAAGTCAATATAATCGGTTTGAAGTCTTCGACAACTCTGTTCGAAGGCATCCAACGCTTTTTTATACCCCTGATCATCATTCCAGCATTTTGTTGTCAGGAAAATATCTTCTCTTGCAACACGACTATCCTTGATACCTTTTCCTACCCCTGCCTCATTTCGATAGATTGCAGCTGTGTCAATGTGCCTGTATCCGACATTGATCGCAAGTTTTACAGCTTCATCTGCTTGATCGTTGGGTATTTTAAAGGTGCCATATCCAATCATCGGGATTTCAACTCCGTTGCTCAATTTTTTAATCATCGCTGTTTCCTCCTTATCTCAGAAACTTTAGTGGCTGCTGCCACTGATTGACGGTTTTTATAATTTTCATTTTTTCTCGGTTTATATGCTCTTTTGAATATTGGATGATTTCATTTCCTTTGCCGACATCGAGCAGGTTGTATTGTGCAGTAGGCACATTAAAATTATAATCACCTTCATGAATGTTCAGTTGTCTATTGGCATGAGCAAATATCTCTATTGACCTCATCATGACAGATATCATAGAATCATTTACGTTTGTTACTTGCTCATCAAACATTGAAACAGATATCACATGATCAGCACCCATTTCTTTGCATGGCTGTATAGGTAAGTTCATTAGTATCCCTCCGTCAACCAATTTCAAATCTTGGTACCTTTTTGTTGAAAAGACCAACGGAAGTGAACAGGAGGCACGAACAGCCGTTGACAGCTGAACATCATCAATGATTATCCAGTCCAATCTTTTGTTGAATAATTCTGCATTTGACGTAAAAATTACGATTTTTCCGGTATTAAGGTCCACAGCATTAACGACAATCGGTATCTTGCAATCTTTTATATTAATTACTTTAAACTTTTGATAGTGTTTATCCAAAATCACCTCCAATTCATTTCCATCAACAAACCCATCGATTCTCTCTTTAGCAAAAGGCAGCACCTTTAGATTCGGACGGAAAAAAATCTGGTTCTCATTAAAATACTCTTCGATTTCTAGCATGATTTCGGATAACTGATCGGAGTTAGCTCCGCATGCCAGTAAACTTCCTACAACCGAACCCATACTTGTACCTGCAATAATATCGATTTTTATCTTGTGTTGTTGAAGAAACTCAATGAATGGAATCTGAACAAAAGCCTTCATTCCACCCCCAGACAGAGCTAATCCTATTTTACTTTTTTCAAACATGGTAACTCCTTCTTATGTCATTAAAAATATACCATATTTCGATGCTGTTTACAAAAAAAGACAGAGTGTGATGGGGGCACTCTGTCTGTTCTTCATCATCTGGTGAACCGGCTAAGGTGTTCACGTGTTTTGGGAGGTAAGCAACCATTGGTAGATTGGTTGAAATTTAGATGATTGAAGTGTTAGTTATATCTAACTGTTGAGATTATAGCATAGTAAATAATCGTTTACAAAAGATATGCTCTCAAATGATCCTGTTTTTTACTGCACTGTTGTGATAAAAAGCTAGAATGTTGGATGTGATCAACTCAACTCTTCGATCGTTTATTTTTTCGGATATAAATGAACTGTGTGGCGATATAATAACCTTGGGATGTTTCCATAGCTCACTTGTAACCGGCAAGGGTTCTACCTCAGTTACATCAAGGGCAACTCCTAATAACTTGCCCTGATTCAATGTTAAAATCAAATCTGGTTCATTTATCAGGGTTCCCCTTCCGACATTGATTATGATTGCGTTGTCTTTCAATTGTTTCAAAAACATAAGATTCACAAGCCCGGCAGTTTCTTCATTATTAGGAAGTGAAAATATCAATATCTCATACTCACCAGAGACTTCTTTGCCTTTTTCAATGTTAAAACATTGCTCAAAGTGCTGTATTTCTCTGCCGTTGCTGTTTTCCCCATCGACGATGACATCAAATGCTTTCAATCTTCTTGCAATTTCTTGGCCAATCGACCCAGTACCAAAGATCAGTGCCTTTTTTCCAGGCAACTCAAGCATGCTGTAATTTTTCTTCCAAATACCTTGAGACTGATTATTGTAGTAGTATCTGCTGTGTTTAATAATCTCCAATATTTTGGCGATGACCCATTCTGCGATTGGTATACTATATACCCCGGATGCATTGCACAAGATCACATTCATTTTTCTGATTTGATCGACTGGAAATTTGTCATATCCGGCGCTCGGTAATTGAATCATTTTCAAGTTAGTCATAACTGAAGGATTAAAATGATCCTTTTTGGGAAATCCTACGATAACATCGATTTCACTCAATGGTATTGAATCAGATCCTTTGTCATTCCAACAATAACTTTGAATATTCAAGTTTTCCAAAAAAGGTCTGCATTGTTTTTCGATCTCTGACATATCAATAAACATGACTTTCATGGTTGTACTCCTGTTTTTCAAATTGCAACTAAAGAACAAATCAGTTCACTTATTTTTCGGGTTCTCTTAGCATTAAAATGAACCCTTGATCACGAACAACGTTCAAGATTTCTTGACGCATTAAACTTGGGTTTTTCAGTTTTGCAACGATCTGATCACTAAAGCTATCTACTCTTTGGTTCATATTGCGCAAATCGTAGTATGTTTGCATCTCATCATCATATTCTGAGATATTTTCCAAGTAGTTATCAAAAACGTGGTATTGGTTCTCAAAAACCTTAAACTCATTACTCAATCTCGGTTTGAGGCTTGGATTTTGATTAGGGATCCCCAATCCTAAACCTACAACCGGAAATGTAAGTTCCGGTAGATGAAGTACCTCGATAAGTTTAGCTGCATCATTTAGAGTGCTTCCTAAATATAGTGCACCTAAACCAAGTGATTCTGCAGCATTAACAACATTTTGTGCCGCCAGGCATGTATCTGTAACTGCCTGAAAGAATCGATCCATATCACCGGCACTTACCTCATTACAGCCTTTATCTCTCGATATTCGCATGTTTCTGTAGCAATCAGCTACAAAGATGAAAAGTAATGGCGTACGAAAAACATACTCTTGTTTACATATATCTGCAATCTGACGTTTGATATTTGAATCAGTAATACGGATGATTGAAGTTGATTGCATTCCGTTTGACGTTGCAGTTCGCCTTGCAACTTCTAATAATGCTTTTATTGTACCTTCATCAATTTCATCAGGCAAAAACTCTCGAATGGTTCGATGCGACAATTGTTTTTCTATCATTGAATTAGCCATAAAACCTCCATCGTTATTTATCTATTTACATTATAGTTTGACAATCATCTAAATGCAATTTTGTTAGAAAAAGTAATAAAAATGCTCAGCACTAAGTGAGCTGAGCAATGCCATCTCGGATGGCTGAAAAGTGGTTCGATCCGCACGGCGTTCTTTTAGATTTCTTTTCAGCGGGTTCACCATAACCCTTCCCTTTACAGTGCATTTAGCATAAAGGGCTAATTCGATCTTCTCGAATTATAGTTGCATATATTCAACGCTCCAACGATGTCTCGATGATTCTTGTATCCGCAAGGACATGTGTATTGTCTCGTAAGGCTTTGATTTAAACGATTGCACTTCGGACACGTTTTGGAAGTATTATGTGGATTAATCAACTTCACACTAATTCCCTTTGTTTGTGCTTTATATTCAATAAATGATTTAAGTCTCGTATAAGACCAGGTTGAGATTCTTCTGCCCGCATCAGATTTCTTCTGAATGTGGTTTAGGTTTTCAAGATAAATGGTTCCAACATTCTCGTCCACAGCAAAATCAATGATTGCTTTACTAATTCGATGATCTATGTTTAGAAGCTTATTACCCCATCTCTTATTCATCTTTCTAATTATTTTGAAATTTTTATCCTTCATCAGTTTGCTGAGTCGGTTTGTCTGGTGTGTACAGATATACCGCAGTTCTCTTCCATTTCCAAAGAACCGAATTTTTCCGACGTTTGTCGCAGCTACTGCAGGAACTTTTATTCCCAAATCCACCCCAAGTACATACTCACCAAACGGTTGAGGGTCAGGTTTTAAAATTTTGATGTAGCAGATCCATTTCTTTTCAATCTTTGTGATTTTTAGTGACGTTAAGTACCCTGATGAAAGCAAATGCTTTTGATATTCATCCGCATAATACTCTACAATCATTCTTGACTGTTGCCCTATCTGTAAATTCAATTTACTAGCAAACGTAAAACTGTTACAATGCCATTTGCAGTAGTCTCCTGTGAAAGAAACTTGTTGATTGATCGTCCCTTGGAGTTTGAATCTGTCTCTGAATATTTTCGAGGCCTCCTTTATTACCTCCTTTTTTGATTCCCAAGGTAAATGCCGATTCAAACTTGAATATGGGATCCATGTTAGTTTCTTGTTTAGGATAAACTTCTTAAGACATTCGTTTACTTCACTCTTATAAATGCTAATAAGATTTTTCAGTGTGTTCTCTTGTTGTTCTGTCGGATGAAGAATAATTTTGGATGTTAAGTACATTTATATCACCTGTTACTTAATAGTATATTCATTGGGGTTTTCCTACGTAGGTTCGTTTTTTTGCCACAACAAAAAACTGCTTTCGCAGTTTGTTTTGTTTGTGGAGCGGATGATGGGATACGATAGGAACGCTCTTTCTATATATACTATATGTATATGTGTGCTTATCAATGCTATTCTTTGACTTTGCTTGTGTTTGTTTAACAATGCTTTTTACAAATTGTAGTGCCGTTTGTAGTGCCAAAATAATTTAGTTATGACTTCTTGACAAGACTGTAAAATAAATAAATTAATGTTAAAATATATGTAAGAAACGGAGGGAATTAATGAAAGGAGGTAAATCGAATGCACGGAAAGCTTAGTTCAGACGGGGATTATATGCGGATACTTCGAGATTTGCTCAGATCATTCAGACTACAGCCATCAGATGCGCCGCGATTGGGGTTTAAACCCGAAGAGTTTCAGCATCTACTGGAAGATTTGTCTGAAGCAAAACTGGTATATAAAGATGTTGTCGACCCTGAGAATCCGGAATACTTTATTTGTTTAACCGGAGTTCTCAAATACGCGGAATTCCATAGTAACAACTAGCTCGCCATAAAGGTGAGCTTTTCTTTTAAAAAACCCGGATTACTCCGGGAATGTCCTATAAAATGTGTGGGTTGGGGAATATAGGACTTTTCAATTATAAACTAATTGGAGCTGTCAAACAATAGCTCGTATACTTCTTCCAGGCATCCACTGGTCGCAGCTTGCGCCAACAGATCCACAAAGCATTCAAGTATGAAATCCTGCATGATCATCACCTCCCATACTTAATACGCGTTGGAATTGGTAACTCCTAAACAGTGGGTTTTCTTTACATCGCTTTTATCACCTGAAGTTATTATATCATAGATATTAACGTGTTTGTTAAAATTCGAATGTGTGCGAAAGTAGTAGTAAACAGTGCGTTTTTGTGCGTTCGTGATTTTTTTTTGAATCAAACCGATTGAATAGTTTTGAGAAAGTTTAAGTAATCCGTAAGTAATCCAAAAAGTGATAAAAAGTTCATACTCGAAATTGTTGCGAATAAACTTACGAGATTCGACTATATCCGAAATAATGCAACATTTTACTTTTAGCGATATTTTCTTTAAAAATAAAGAAAATCAATCAATTTCTGCAACATTGCAAAAGTGCAGTATATTTGTTAAATGTACGGCAATTGCATTTTTTCTCCAATAAACGCAAAGTGTAAAGTGAAATCAAGGCAATGTGTAAAATATGCACATAACCAAAAGATGTCCTTTTTTGTGCATGATTGGGAAATGTGCGTAAATTCTTCCTATTTTTGTGCGTGTTCGCCAAAGTGCAACATTCGGTAATTGCATATATTTTCTTTTAACTGCATATACCGTACTTTGAATTGTGCAAATAAAAAAGAGTAAGGTTTCCCCTACTCGTCTTTAACTGATAATTCCCTTAGCAACAACTTAATCTCTCGTATGTCTGCTTTATGATTGCTAATCATAAACTTTGCCAATGCCTTAATGTACTCTGATGGTTTAGAATTGATCGTTGCGTTAGCAGTATTCAATATTCCCCTCAATGTTGCCGAAGTTGTATCTGTACTTGTACCGATTTCAGTTAGTAAATCAACAAGTGCAGTTTTCAGTTTCGTTTCTAAATCGGTCTTGTTAGCAACTTTTGTTTGGTCAATTACTAACCCATGCTCGGCTAGGTATTTCGATAAATTTTCATACATTGACAATCACCCCACTTTCAACCAATAATGCGATTAAATCTTCGATGACTTCTTCTTGTGTCGGTGCTTGTGGTTGATTTTTAATCAAGTCAATTTCTGCTTGAGATAAACCCTCAACCCATTCTGTGCCATTCCATTTTGGTAAGTGATATGTTATCAAACATGGTGTTTCGATAATATCCTCGCCACTCAATGATGGGTGTACTGTGTCAAGGTATAACCCCGTTTCTAAATCAATCTTTATTTTGTCTTGCATAGTTTTACCTCCTTAACCGATGTAATAAGTCAACACACCTTTAATGGCATGACCTGTTGTTAATGCTGATAAATTATTTAATTGCCCGTTGTCTTGCAATCTAAATCCTGCCGCAGTTCCGGTTGAATTGTTAATCATATAAATTCCTGCCGTTCTTCTTGGTCTATAAGGTATCGGTATTGTCAATATGTTAGTAAAGGCAGTTCCTGTACCTACAACTAAATCAAACCAAATTGTAACAAAACCATTATCGCTTTTCGCATATTCAACTGTTCCTGTCCACCCATTTAATAAAGTAGCAGTTATATATGCCTCTTGTGTCTTGTTTGCTTTTTCCGTGTCTAACTCATTCAAAGCCGTCTGAACATTCGTTGCCGATATTCCACCTGCCGGAGTGTTGGTTACATTGGAAGCGATTGCCGTTCCTGTGGTTGCGAACAGACTCCAATAGGTCGTATCTGTCGGTAGGTTGTTTGTACTCGCTAAAATACAGATATACGATGAACCTAAGTAGGAAACTACATCATCAACCACATAGGCAGTAGCACCCGAATAAGCACCTCGCCATGTGTTGCCTTTTGCACCTTGTGCTCCGGGAGTGCCGTTTTCCCCTTGTGGTCCTTGTGGTATGCCAAAAGCGAAACTCGTTCCATCAGATTCGATGGTCACGTTAGCCGTTGCATCTGCCCCGGGTTCAAGTGTAGTCGCTGATACGGATTTGACTGTAAGCAAACCGTCGATGTAATCTTCAATGATTACTCGCACGGATGCCGTGGCGGTGTCGTTGGTTAACTGCGATTCGATGGTAACGGATTTCTTCGGGAAACCTTTACGAGCTCCGTTGAGTTGGCAATACGGATTGATGACGAGTGAGCCTTTTTTGGTGTGTGCTGATGTCAATGTCCATACTGCGATAACGTCGGTCACTACGGGATCAACTCCGAGAATGTCGGTAGTACCATCTGCCATTAAGAGGTCGCAGCGTTTTTCCCAATCTTCGTAATCGGTGCCGGTAAAGTCCACGGCGAGTTCGATAGTTTGGTCATCCCCGACCATAGTTAAGGACTCTTTGACGAGTCTTTCCCCGGAGAGAATGTCGATGATTTTATAGGTGATACGTTCCGTTTGTTGCCTTTCTATCTGCACTACCTCAAAGGGCAGGCACGATTATTTGAGTATTAACTGCATCAATGCGTTGATGACTGCACCGAAAACGGCGATGATGATCCAACGCTGATTATCTTCTAACTGTTTGATTCGTTTCTCGCCGTTGCATATACGTTGGTCGATTGCCTTATGCAATTCGGCGTCAATCTGTGGTTGCATTTTCATATTTTCCTTTACGACCGCTATCTCGGTTTTGATTTTACCGACATCTTCCACGATCATATCTAACTTAGCGAGTATTTGTTTATTCTGTGATGGTTGTTGTGTCATGTCCTACCCCTTTACAATTTTTACAGTTACCCCATCTTGCGACATGGTAATGTCAAGCGGTTTCTCTACCTCTACGATTTTCTCGACGATAACTTCTCGTGGTTTATCGACAAATACGATGTTCGGGTCAAGTCTGAGCATCATTCCGACTTCGATTTTATTCGGGTCGCTGCCGATAACATCTTTGTTCAACTCGTACAGTTCCTGCCACGTCATGTTGAACTTCGGCGCAATTCTGCCTAAGGTATCGCCACGAACGATGGTATACACCTTTTTAGGCGGTTCAAGATATTCGATAAGATAATACTTGCCCCAGTACGCCCATTTGCGTTGGGTTTCGTTGGTCTGACCGACTCCCCATAACTGAAAGGCCGGTGTTGATTCGATGTACTGCTTGACTCCGTTGATAGTGCCGATGTACACGCCGACATGCCCGAGATCCGCCGTGAACACCAGCGATCCGGGTAAATCAGGCATAGACTCGAATATGCCTTTCTCTGTGGCTTTGGCGTACATTCCACGGACGTTGTCGTCCGAGTTTGAAACGTACTGGCCATCAATCGTTTTATAAACAACGGTACCCGGTGCTGTTTCCCACATATAGCCTTTGATAAGACCGACACAGTCAAACACGAACTTTCCGACACCCTTTCGGATTGTCGCTTCGTTTCTGATGGTGTGCTGACATCCGGCAGCGATTCTGCGGTCAACGTCGCTATGCCTTAGGACTCTGCCGAATCCCGATAGCATATAAATTGTCGGTAAAGAAATCTTGGACTTGCAATATTCTACAAGTCCAAGGTTCGTTTTACTCATTTTCTAAAAGGTGTTTCGTTTCGGCAGATAGGTCGAGTTTCCCCTCGTCATTCAATCCCTTTTTCAAGAGTTTCTTGAAAGCGGCGTCGAGATCAACTAAGATTTGAACGTCATGCAAACCGATGAGTTCACTGGCGTTGATTAAGCATGAGTTAGCATAGTAAATCGTTGATAAACCGATTAAAAAGAACGAGATAGCAGAATAGCCGATTCCCAGTACTTCGATGTCCATGATGTAAAAATAGCCGATAATCAGCACCATAATACCAATCCACGCTTTCAACACGGCAATCAGTCCGTCACACATCTTCTTGAACCTGAAATCAACGAAAGCGGACTTCGCTACCCCTAATATGAAATTGACTAACACTGTGCCGAAAACTAAAACGATAAACTTATTCGATAAAATAAAAGCGATCAATTCTTCCATTTTTCCTCCTATTTGACTCCGGCCAATATATCTCGGAGCTCTTCGACATCTTTCATGTCGAGTTTAAAATCTCTATTCATGTCGCCGTTGCCGGGACACATCAGTGTATACCCGTCGACCACATGCATATGCAACTGAACTAAATCAGTAATGCTCACTCGCCCATCACAGTTTACATCACCTTTTTTCGGTTGGCGGATATACCCGACGAGCCCTAAAATGATGACTAAGCAAGCAATAAGAATGATGGTAATGTATTTTTTCATTGAGTCTCCTAATCCAGCCATGCCGGGGTACACGGCACAGCTTTATGCTCCCAAGCATTCAGCCATTCAATATACCAACTCCGTAACTGCACTTTCTGATCGTCAGACAGCGTGTCATACCATAACTGCCCACGATTGATGACAGAGAAGCATACGGCTTTTCTGACATTGTCGAAGTGTTGCTTATCGCTGAACAGCACATCGGGATGTTCCAAGTCAAATACATAGTCTCCTTTGTATGACATCATGCCCACCTCCCTATAGCAAACCACTGAATGATCCATGCTTGGGAGGCTTGGGACACAGCCCGTGCAAGCTGAAACTTGAACTGAGTTGTCGCATCAAGCGTTTGCATCGGCCAGGTGGTTCTTGAGTTTCCGGTTCCGTCGGCAGATTGCATGAACACATTCGGAGCTGAAATAAATGGAATATCTGTGTTAAATGTTACTGTCTGCTCTGAGCAAAGAAAGATGTTGCCGAAAGCGGTCGAAATTGCAATCGTTAATGTGTACTGCTTCCATTTGATTAAGTAGCCGTTTGCGTACTTTATGTAGTTTTCACCAGAAGCATTAGTTCCATACTCGGATATTACACTGTTGATAAGGTTATAACCATTAGCTCCAAAATTCGCAAATAACCCTATGGAAGACATGTTCAGATTGTAGTTCTGCCCTCCGATAATAGTTTGGTATTTCGAGTAAATCTTTAACACGGGGTCTAATGTTCCCGCATTGTAATCATCATCGACTATCGTAATATAGGCTGGATAAACTCCTGAACCATCCGGTGTTCCGTATCTAATACCTTTCTGCCCTTTTGCCAATATGTTAAGTTTGTCCGTTAGTCCGCTCGGTACATAGATTGGCATATTGAGATTGATACCTATGGTCGCATCCTCGGCTGTGTCAATAGATCCTTTAAAGGTTCCATCATTGACAATAATTGATCCATCTAGCAGGATTTCAAAGCCGTCATTGACTGTAACCAACCCTTCTAAGGCAATTTTAGAAGCTACGATTTTAATAAGTTCAGGGGATAAATTAATCGCACTGATTACTCCGTCGGCATCGACTTTCAGAGAAATCTCTTCACCTTGCAAAAGTATTTTCTTTTCCTGGCGATCCAGCCGGATGATGGTCTCCCTGGGACTGATCGTGCGCTGCGCGTTATCGTAATCCGGCGTAGTGGCCATTTCCGGAACACGCGCATACATCATCTCCGAGAAGCCGGCATTGATCTTGATCTCCCCTCCCAGCACAATCGTCTGATAGGAAACGGAATCTTCATCGACTACAGTGATGATGTCTCCGACTTCGAAGTATCCGTAGCCGAAGCTGTCCAAATCGAATGGATAATACTTAGTGTATTTGATGGTGTTGAACAGATTGTCAATGAAGCTATCCGGGTCAAGCACCATGATCTGATTGTCTTCAAACCTTACCTCATGACGGCCGTAAGAAGCTACACTGACCAAATCTTCCCGGAGAGTATTGTCTTCCGCCGGAGTGGTCGCCAGCACCAAAGTATTGACTTCCCCAAAGAGCTTGTCGACATCCAGTGATTTAACATTGGAGTTCAACGTTTCACTGGTCGCTGTCGGATACTTTACCGCCAGCTGGCCATCGGCTCGGATGTGTATGATTCCTCCGGACACTTCTGATAAATCCGTCAAAACATCCCGGAAGAGAATGTTATCCAGCATGGCATATTTCTCATTGGGAATCGACACAGAAGAGTTCGTAAATGTCGGAGTGGCCAACGTGATGCCTAAACGTGTACAGATAGCCTGCAGATAATTGCCGACAGTGATCGGATATGTCGGTGAAAGATCATACGGAATGTGAGACTTCAACATCGCATCATAAGCTTCGATTTTCGTCGATTTTGAAGCGGCTATGGTTGAAAAGGATTTGACATAGAAGGTCCCCCAAGTCAACCATTCAATGGCGGATCCGTTAAGGGACACGCCGAACTCGACAAGCAAGGCTTTGCCTGTCATGTCATAAATACCCTCGATTTCCAGTTCTAATCCTTGCATAACGGATTTATAAAGTTCACCGTCAAACCACTTGACACAGCTCAGCACATCTTCCGAAGTAATGACAATGGCATCCCAGGAAATGCGCAACGCAATTTCTTTCCCATATTGTTGAATGTAATTCTTAAAATTGGTCGAAGCACTAAGCATTGCGCATCCTCCTTATCGTTTCTGATTCGCGATGACGGAGACCTCAAAGGGTTCATACATCATCGTTGATTTCTTCTTTACTTTTGCCTGCCAGTCTCCGGTATAAAAGCTGGCAGTACGTGTTCCTTTGGTAGGCAGAGCTTGGTACCTACC
>DDYT01000022.1 GCA_002348095.1 Erysipelotrichaceae bacterium UBA2227
AATGTGTATATGAAGAAGTCTATATCGCACAGTTGCAGCAGGGAAGTTACATCAAATCGATTCATCCCTATTTTTTTTCTGCTTCCAACGGACATCTTTCTTTGGCAACGCACAGATATGCATTCGGCTATTATGATTCAAACCATCAACTGTTGGATTATTACGAACTGAGTTTTGTTACTGAATGTAATATAGAGCCGACAGACACTATTTCAGAGACCAGTCATATCTCATCATCGCTCTATGTCGGAGGAATCTTTATCGTGATTTGCATTTTACTTACAACAGTGATCATAAAAAGGAGGAAACATGATTAAGATAGCGATTATTGTCAGTTGGATCATTGGAACATTGTTTGCCCGATATTTACCCGTAAAGTCGATGGAAGTCGTAACCCGGCGTGAGTTACGCTACGAAATTACGGATATCGTTTACGTAGAAAATCAGGTACAGATAACCGGATGGGGTTTTATGTATATGAGACAACATTTCACAAACTCCACTACTCACGAGATTTTCGTTCAGTTAGAAAACGAACACGGCTTAAAACGTTATCCGGCGAAACTGTTACCGGTCGATCAGACACAACTTCTTCGATACGGATCGGTTCCGCGATGCAAGGACAATGAACTGAATATGCAGGCAATGACCTGTTATTACGACTATGCAAACGTAGGTTTTACCGTGTCGATACCGTTAAGTGATCTTACTTTCGAGCAAAATTACACTGCTTACTTGATCGTTTACGGAAAACGCCTGAACGAGTATCAGAAAATACCTTTGTACTATCCTTTGAAACAGCCGATTACCAAAAAAGTCGGGGATTATGAGTTTATGAGCATCTCCAATCTGAAAGATACCGAAATCACGGTGATTTCCGCTCATGTTTATGCTCGTTCCGGACCTTCTACGGATTACCCGATATATACATTGGGGGCTAACTGTTCGACTACCTCATTAAATCGGGCTTTCTTTCGTGAAAATACGACTTATGTTGATGTTTTGGATCGTTATTTCGATGGAACGAACACCTATTTTATGGTTTCAGCAGATCCGAGTGAGTGTTATCTCAGCCGCAGAAGGATCGTAGAAGGGAAGACAGTCAAGCCGGTATGGATCGTATCCGGATTCGTTCAGTATGGAGGGACCCCCCTAATGATCACCAGCAGGTTAATCAATACTGCTCCTTGGTTTGAAGTCATTCATCCGACGCTGCAACGGGGTGAGTATTTTGATTATACCCTCTATATTCGGGCTTTTGATGCGGAAGAAGGGGAGTTAACGCATAAAATCAAGATACTGAGTAATCCTTTTGAGGAAAAGACAGGCACGTATGTACTAAGTTTTGAGGTATCAGATAAATATGGCTATACAACAAAATCGTTTATGAATGTAACGATCACAGAACCGCTGAATCATCCGCCGATGATATTGGCGCAAGATCGTTCGATTTATCGTTTTACAAATTTTGACGTCATGGCGAATGTATATGCTTTGGATGTTGAAGATGGTGATATTACCCATCAGGTTAAAGTAAGTGGGTCTGTTGATACTGAAAAACTCGGCGAGTATTTAGTATGTTTTTCCGTATCTGACAGCCATGGAGCTATCTCTCAACGATGCATCACGGTAACTGTAATCGATAAGATCAACAAAAATATCCGTTTTATCAGTGCAAAATCAAAAAATACTGCCGGATATCCTTGGCAGTATCTGTTGAATACATTAAAGAGGGAGCTGGTCAATCTGACGCCTTACAGCACCATTCGCCTACACTAATAACTTCGTATAATGTATATTATGTAAGATATAGAGCTTATAAACCGGAATTCTCTTATTCATTGCTTCTATTCGTATCCTAGCAACTTGATTTATTCTATTTCAGGTAACGCAATACGGACTTTCCATAAGGCGGAAATTTCACATTGAAATTATCGGTGATCGTTGCAGCGATATCCGCAAATGTATNNTAGTATCACTGACGGGCAATAAACCGCTGCCGGTAAACGATGGTGAATAATACACCTGGAACACCATTTCACGCGTATGGTCGGTTCCGTGATGCAACGGATCATTGCCGTGATCTGCGGTCAGTACCACCAAATCATCCTGTCTCAGTTTTGACATCAGTTCGCCAAGCTGAACATCGAACTGTTCAAGTTCCCGGGCATATCCTTCAGGATTGCGACGATGACCCCAAAGAGCATCGAAATCTACGAGATTTGTGAAAAGCAAACCTGTGAAATCCTTATCAAGCAATTGAATCGTAGTTTCCATGCCATGCTGATTGCTCTTGCTTTTGTAATATTCCGTAATTCCTTCACCGTCAAAAATATCAACGATTTTCCCGACACTTATAACATCAAAATTTGATTCTTTTAAGTTATCCAGGGCTGTTTTACCGTAAGGTTTCAGTGCATAATCATGCCGGTTTGATGTCCTTTTGAACTCCCCTGCCCCTGGTCCGACAAACGGTCGGGCAATCACACGGCCGACGAGCCATTTGGGCTCCATCGTAAGCTCCCTGGCAATTTCACAGCATCGGTACAGTTCCTCAAGTCCGAACGTTTCTTCGTGTGCGGCAATCTGTAAAACCGAATCTGCCGATGTATATACGATCATATCACCGGTTTTCATGTGATGTTCACCATATTCATCAAGCACTTCCGTACCGGATGCCGAACGGTTACAAACGATGTTATGGCCGGTCCGACGGATCAGTTCATCGATCAGATCTTGCGGAAATCCGGTCTCCGTAAACGTCTGAAAAGGCTTTTCAATATAAAGGCCCATCATTTCCCAGTGGCCGGTCATCGTATCTTTTCCTGCGGAGGCTTCGGCCATTTTGCCGTAATAACCCCATGGCGAAGCTACCGGACCCACACCTTGGATCGAATGAAGATTTCCCATTCCCAGGGATGCGATATTCGGCATGTTGAGACCGTTGACAGCTTTCGCGATGTTTCCGAAAGTATCTGAACCTACATCGTCATAGTTATGTGCATCCGGTGCGGCACCGACGCCGACGGAATCCAATACAATCGCAATTACCCGTTTGAATTTAAATTCATTCATTTTCGTTCTCCTCTGTTAAAAGCCGCCCGGGATGAAATTCATCGTAGTTACGATGCAACCGACCGCTTTCGATATGCGTATAGATTTGTGTTGTTGAAATATCACTGTGACCCAGTAACTCCTGAATGACCCGTAAATCCGCTTTCCCCTGCAACAGCGTTGAAGCAAAACTGTGTCGAAGCGTATGGGGTGAAACCGGCGGTTTTATATCCAGTTCTTTCGACTTATATTTTAGCACAGACCAGATGTATTGACGAGACAGTTGCTTGCCGTTGGGACCGATAAACACGGCAGATACTCCCTTCTTCTGCCAATGCGGACGAATATTTTCTAAATAGTTTCTAAGCGTCAGAATGGCAGATTTACCGATGGGAACCACCCGCTCCTTGCTTCCCTTCCCCATGATCCGAAGAATGCCTTCTTCAAGATAAAGCTGTCTGAACGTCAGTCCGCATAATTCACTAACACGCAGTCCGGTGGAAAAAAGACATACGACGATCGTCTGTTGATATTCACCGACCGGTGTCTTCGGAAAACTTGCTATCAGCCGTTCTATCTGACTGCGATCCAACGATCGGGGCAATGGCGTTTTAGCCCTCAAAACAGAAAGTTTCAGCGTAGGATCTGAAAGCTGATAATGTTGCGATAAGAAGTGATGAAATCCGGTTATTGTACTGACCATCCGATTGACTGATGTCGGTTTTTTCGTTTCTTTAAGCTGACCGATCCAATCGATGATATCGGTATGTCGTATATGATCAAGATACAGATTTTTTCGTATCATAAAATTCCGATACTGTGCCAAATCGCGACGATATGCATCGGTGGTATTTTTGGCCTTTCCATCATTGATCATGCAATGATGCAGATAGTCCTCGACAGCATCTGAGAATTCCATAATCCTCCTAAAATAGCTTCATTTGCTCACTGATTATATCACGAAAAATAAAATGAGAACATCCGACACCGAGCAGTTTGACAGAAACATCTGAAAAGTTCGCATCAAACAGAAGCAGTGCATTTTCAAAAAACTCCTTGTGATCATTGGTCGGAAAACTCAGTTTCAGCGTGCGCGTATTCGACTGAAAAAACTCATCTTTTACAATCAGGGTCACCTGTTGTGCAAAAACTCCTTCGGCAATACACCGCTGCTGAAGTTCCTTGCACAGTTTTTCCAGCACGATTGAGATTTCATCGTAATCTGCGGTGGCATTGCTCAATGTGACCGATTGAGACAGTGATTTGACATTTGATTCGATTTCGAGTTCACTGTCATCTTCCCCGTTAGCTCGGCGGATCATCATTTCGGCATTCCGCTTGAAAACAGGTTGTATTGTACTTATATTCGCCAAAGCCAAATCTCTGACCGTAAGAATATTGAGCTCCTTTAGCAACGCAGCAGATTTAACTCCGATTCCATGCATACGCTCAATCGGTAACGGCCATAGTTTGCTTTCAACTTCCTTCTGTCGGATGACCGTCGTCCCTCTGGGTTTCTTCATATCGGAAGCCATCTTAGCCAAAAACCGATTCGGAGCTATGCCGATACTGACATCCAATCCGATATTGTTTTTAATATCTCGTCGAATCTCCATGGCCAAATCAAGGGGTCTTCGGTAATTCTTAATTGTCTCGGTAACATCAAGATAGCATTCATCGATACTTGCCACCTCAACCGACGCGGAATATTTTCTGCATAAAGCTATAAACTTCGCAGAAATCTCTTCATACAATTCGAAATGTACGCCGGTTACAACCAAAGCCGGACAAAGTTTCAAAGCTTCTGTCAAAGGCATGGCACTTTTGACACCATAGGTACGGGCAATATAATTTGCGGTCGTAATGACAGATCCTCTTTTGTTTGAGCAGACTGCAATCGGTTTGTTTTTCAGGGTCGGATCCCGAAGTGTTTCTGCTTCGGCAAAAAAAGCATTGATATCGATATGAAAAATGATTTTAGCCATGTGAATCCTTCCTACAAAAAAATCTTCAAATGAAGATCATTTTGTGTTTTTGCTGCGCAGATAAAGTTCCCGTGCCGCCATCAGTGCTTTATCACTGTCTGTACCGGAAGAGATCATCGCAATCTGGCGGATACGTTCATCTTCATGTAACTGCGAAATGAATGTCGAAGTAGCATTGTCTTCAGATTCTTTACTTACAAGATAATGCTCATCCGCACAGGCAGCTACCTGAGCCAAATGTGTTACCGTAAGTATTTGTGCATCTCTGCTCAGAGAATGCATTTTCTGACCGATTTTTGTCGCAACGACCCCGGATACACCGGTATCGATTTCATCAAAAATGATGGTCGAAATACCCTGAAGTTTCGTAAAGATCGCTTTTAGCCCGAGCATGATGCGTGAAAGTTCTCCGCCGCTGGCAACCTTGCTTAGCGGCCGC
>DDYT01000051.1 GCA_002348095.1 Erysipelotrichaceae bacterium UBA2227
TTCAAGGCTGCTCAAATCGGCGGTCCCTCTGGCGGCTGTATAACGTTGGAAAATCTCAATACTCCGACCGATTACGAGCCTTTATCGAAGTTGGGTGCGATCATGGGATCCGGTGGTCTGATTGCCATGGATGAAGATACTTGCATGGTCGATACTGCAAGGTTCTTTATGGATTTCATTCAGGATGAATCCTGTGGGAAATGTCTGCCTTGCCGTCTGGGGACCAAGCAAATGCTTGAAATCCTTGAGCGGATCACGCAAGGCAAGGGAGTTGAAGGCGATATCGAGCTTTTGATCGAGCTGGGAGAAACGATACAGCAGACTNNAAATCTGCGGTTTGGGACAGTCAGCCCCCAACCCGGTGTTAAGTACGATCAAATACTTCAGAGAAGAATATCAGCAGCATATCCGGGATAAATATTGCAAGGCCGGGGTATGTTCCGACTTGTTTATTTCGCCGTGTGAAAATACATGTCCTGCAAACATCAATGTTCCGGGATACATACGGCTGATCGCCTCTGGCAGATTCTTGGATGCTTACCAACTGATCCGTCAGGAAAATCCATTTCCGGCGGTATGCGGGCGGATTTGCACGAGACCTTGTGAATCCAAATGCCGGCGTTCAATGACGGATGAAGCGGTTGCAATTTGTGATCTCAAGCGATTTGCAGCGGATTATGCCTATAAGAACGAAAAAGAAATCATGATCGAATCGATCACGGCAAAAAACGGAAAGAAAGTAGCTGTCATCGGAGCCGGTGCTTCCGGACTGACTTGCGGTTATTACCTTGTCAGAAACGGGTATGAAGTCGATGTTTTCGAACAGGAACACCTGGCCGGCGGTGTCTTGGCTTTTGGTATTCCTGAGTATCGGTTACCGAAAGAAGTTTTGGCTCACGAAATTTCGCTGATCGAAAAAACCGGTGTCCGGATTCATTTAAACACAAAAATCGGTGAAGACATCCTGTTTGAAAAAATCAAACAGGAATACGATTCCGTATACATCGCCACCGGTACTCAGTTTCCGGAGAAAATCCGTATAGAAGGAGAAGATTTACCGGGAGTCATTCACGGAATCAACTTTTTAAAGGAAGTCAACTCAAACCTTAAGTACAGTATGCAGGGCAAAGTCATCGTCATCGGTGGCGGAAATACAGCCATCGACTCAGCCAGAACGGCTTTGCGATGCGGTGCATCTGAGGTAGTCGTGCTTTACCGTCGGACGATCGATGCAATGCCGGCATATGAGGCCGAGATTCATGAAGCCGTACTTGAAGGTGTCAAAATCATCGAACTGGCTTCGCCGAAACGTTTTGTGGCGGATCAGCAGGGTCGTGTCGCCTCTATTGAATGTATCCGGATGCAGTTAGGGGAGTTTGACAAATCCGGAAGACGAAAAGCGATTCCTGTCGAAAATGCAAATTTTACGGTTGACGCGGATTATGTCATTGTAGCCGTAAGTCAGTATTCCGACTTGCCGTTTATTAAGAAAGAAGAAATCGGTGTGACCCGATGGGGTACATTTGTCGTCAGTGATCAGACGCTGATGACGACCATGGAAGGCGTTTTTGCCGGAGGGGACGTTACCCGGGGACCTGATACAGTCATACAGGCGATTGCCGATGGCAAAAAAGCAGCAGAATCCATCGATAAGTATCTGGGCGGAAAAGGAGTGCTTAACAAAGGAAAATCCATTGAAATCCCTGGATTTGCCGATGAAGATGAAATCGTCGCCCTGCACCGTTTTCCTTTGAATATCCTGCAGGTTGAACACAGAACCAAAAGCTTTGATGAAGTCGTTTTAGGTTATCACAAACTCAATGCCATGGCAGAAGCGATGAGATGTCTGCACTGCGACCGGAGGTAATCAGATGATCAACTGTACGATAAACAACAAACCGGTGATCGTGGCGGAAAACACGACGATCATCGAAGCATGCAGAAAAAACGGAATAACTATACCCAGTCTATGTAATCTGGATAAGATTTGTAACTTCGGCACATGCCGCCTTTGTGTCGTTGAGGTTGAAAAGGCCCGTACACTGCAAGCCGCCTGTGTGACTGAAGTTACGGAAGGAATGAATATTAAGACCAACACGCTGAAAGTTCAAAAAATGCGCAAAGTGCTGTATGAACTGCTTCTTTCAGATCACAAGCAGCAGTGTCTGAGCTGCACAAGAAATCTGACTTGTGAACTTCAGGCGTTGGGTACGACACTGGGCGTCTCTCAAAGCCGTTTCCACTTTGATCATTCGCATCGGAAAAGTGAGATTTCGGTCTCTATCACCCGTGACATGGATAAATGCATTTTATGCCGCCGCTGCATCAGTGTCTGCAATGAAATTCAAGGTGTCAAAGTTCTTAATCCTCAAAATCGCGGTTTTGACACGGTCATTTCCGCTGCGCATCAAATTGACTTGGAAAATTCGGATTGTATCTATTGCGGTCAGTGTACGGTCGTCTGTCCGGTGGGGGCCTTGAAAGAAACCGACTCGATCGAAGAGGTAAAACGGGCCTTGGATGATCCCTCGACTCGTACGGTCGTTCAGATCGCCCCGGCGATTAGGGTTGCGATCGGTGAAGAGTTTGGTTATCCTGCAGGGATGCCGACGACCGGGAAACTTTTTACTGCTTTGCGAGATTTAGGTTTCAATGATGTTTTTGACACGAACTTCGCTGCTGATCTGACGATCATCGAAGAGGGAACCGAGTTTTTGACAAGGTTAAAAAATACGTTACTTAAAGAACAGCCCCAATTGCCGATGATCACATCCTGCTCACCCGGCTGGATCAAATACTGCGAACATAATTTTCCTGATCAACTGCACCATTTGTCTACCTGCAAATCGCCGCATATGATGCTAGGTGCATTGGTGAAGAGTTTTTATGCAAAAAAAATCGGGATCGATCCTGCAAAACTGTTTGTTGTTTCTATTATGCCTTGTACGGCAAAGAAATTTGAGATCACAAGGGAAGAAATGCTGATTGACGGCATCCGATCCGTTGATGCCGTGTTAACAACAAGGGAACTGGCAGCGCTGATCAAACAGTCCGGCATCGACTATTCACGTCTGGAAGAAACTGAACCTGACAATCCGTTGGGATTCAGCAGTGGTGCTGCAGATATTTTCGGTGTGACCGGCGGTGTTATGGAAGCTGCATTACGCACTGCATATGAACTGGTTACCGGCCGCGAGGTTCCGTTTGAACAGCTTCATCTGAAGCAGATCAACGGTCTTGAACCGATCAAAGAAGCAACGATCAGGATCAATGATCCATTGCCGCAATACAGCTACCTTGATAATCAGGATTTGCGTATTGCCGTGACCAGCGGTGTTAAAAATGCGGATGTACTGATGAGACAGGTTGCTCTTGGAACATCCCCTTATCATTTCATCGAAATCATGGGCTGTCCGGGCGGATGCATTACCGGTGGCGGTCAACCCCGATCGACCGACCCGAACGTGGCTCAAAAACGACTGGAAGGATTATTTGCTGAAGATAATCGAAAACATGTGCGCAAGTCGCATGAGAATGAGTTCATTGGGCGATTGTATGATGCATTTCTTATCAACCCAAACAGCCATATCGCACATGAGTATTTGCATACGCACTACACTCCGCGCGGCAAGTTCAATGAGTATATTAAGAATGACGAGTGACCTTTTTGGTCAGTAATATATTGATCTGAAAATCATCGAAATTGATTGTATACAAAAAACATTCTATCAAGTATAATATATAAGCGAAACGTTTGTTCTGATTGACGAACGCTTTTGCTTGTGTTAAACTGACGAAGTTGTACGTCCAAGTGACTGCAACCGCACTTGTTTGGGTCTAAGTGAGAAATCCACCCAAAGAGGCGAGTCTGAGTATAAAATGAAGGAGGTGCACGT
This sequence comes from Erysipelotrichaceae bacterium UBA2227, assembly GCA_002348095.1. Lineage (GTDB taxonomy): Bacteria > Bacillota_I > Bacilli_A > Erysipelotrichales > Erysipelotrichaceae > UBA2227. The sequence continues at coordinate 3,897 of DDYT01000051.1, forward strand.
AATGTACGCAGTAATCGAAACCGGTGGAAAGCAATTAAAAGTCGAGGTCGGTCAAACCATTTTCGTTGAGAAACTGGAAGTTGCCGAGGGAGATGTCGTAACATTCGACAATGTATTGGTTTATTCCAACCGCACGACCAAAGTAGGAACTCCCTACATCAAGGGAGCCAAGGTAACCGCCAAAGTTGAAAAACAAGGCAAGGCTAAAAAGATCATCATTGTGAAATACAAGCCGAAAAAAGGTTCTACCCGCCGCAAACAAGGTCATCGTCAACCGTATACCAAATTGACCGTCGAAACCATCGAGGCTTAATCCTGTGATCCGGGTGCACATCATAAGAACCAAGGAAGACATTATTACCCATATGAGCATAAGCGGCCATGCCGAGTATGCAAAGAAAGGTAAGGATTTGGTTTGTGCAGCTGTCAGCGCAATCGGTGTTGGCGGTCTCAATTCCCTTGATAAGATGGACAAAGGTTCGGTCAATGACGAATTGAGTGAAAACAGCATCGTGATCGACGTGATCACAGTGAGTGAAACTCAGCAAAACATTTTAAAAACAATGCTTTATCAGCTTGAAACGGTAGAGCAGTCATATTTTAAATACATTCAAATAACGAAACAGGAGGTGTAAGGCCATGAAATATGTATTAGACATTCAGTTGTTTGCTTCAAAAAAGGGTGTCGGTTCAACGCGTAACGGACGTGATTCCCAATCAAAACGTCTGGGCGCTAAGAAGTCTGACGGGCAGTTTACTTTTGCCGGATCGATTTTGTATCGCCAACGTGGTACTAAAATCCACCCTGGAACCAATGTGGGCAGAGGCGGGGACGATACGCTGTTTGCATTGACAGACGGAATCGTGAAGTTCGAACGCTTGGGTCGCAACAAAACGAAAGTTTCAGTATATCCAAACGCATAAAAATCCCCAAAAGGGATTTTTTTAAAGGAGTGACAGTATGTTTATCGATCGCGTAAAACTTAAAATCAAAGCTGGAACCGGCGGAAACGGCATCGTCTCTTTCCGCAGGGAAAAATACGTCCCGCTGGGCGGTCCCTATGGCGGTGACGGCGGAAACGGCGGAAATATCATCTTTATCGTGGATACACACAAATCCACGCTTTTAGATTTGCACTATAAGAAACATCTGAAAGCGGAAAACGGGTTTAACGGAAAGACGAAAAAGATGACCGGTGCCCGCGGAGAGGATAATGTACTGGCGGTACCCCAGGGAACGATCGTCAAAGATCTGACGACCGGTACGGTGATTGCTGATTTGGTCCATCCGGGACAGACAGCCGTCATTGCCAAAGGCGGCCGCGGCGGCCGGGGTAACTGGCATTTTGCGACCAGTCGCAATCCGGCACCGGATTTCTGTGAAAAAGGGGAACCCGGGGAAGAAAAAGAGATTCAGGTTGAATTGAAACTGCTGGCGGATGCCGGACTGGTCGGTTTTCCTTCGGTGGGCAAATCTACATTTCTTTCAGTGGTCAGTGCTGCACGGCCTGAAATCGCCGACTATCATTTCACGACGATCGTGCCGAATCTCGGTGTCGTCGGGGTCAATGACGGCCGATCTTTCGTCTTGGCTGATTTGCCGGGACTGATCGAAGGGGCGCATCAGGGTAAAGGTTTGGGTCATCAGTTTTTGCGTCATATCGAACGGTGCCGGGTCATTATCCATGTCGTCGATATGGGTGCACAGGACGGCCGCGATCCGATTGAAGATTATAAGATCATTAATGAAGAGCTCGGACAGTATCAGTATCGCTTATTGGAAAGACCGCAAGTGGTCGTTGCCAACAAGATGGATCTTGATCACGCCCAAGATAACCTGAAACGATTTAAAGAGGCTTTCCCGAATGTCGAGATTTTCGAAGCAATCACGCTGATTCGTGAAGGACTGGATGCCGTTTTGTATAAAGTAGCCGATTTACTGGATGTAACGGAGTCCTTCTTGTTGAGTGAGCCGGATGAAGATCGGGTCATTTATAAGTTTGAGGCACAACGTCCGGCCTTTGAAATTGAGCGTGTCGGTGATCATCAATGGCGGCTTTATGGTGAAGCCATTGAAAAACGTTATCTTCAGACACATCTGAACACCGAAGAAGAGCTGATCCGATTCTCTAAAGTCATGCGTATGTGGGGGGTCGACGAAGCCTTGCGTAAAGCCGGTGCTCAAGATGGCGACATCATCGCACTGATGGACATTACCTTTGTCTATGTCGAATAGATATCCTGCGGGATATCTTTTTTTTACCGCCAGTGTGATATAATAAGGCAAGGTGATGACATGATCGCATTTATCAAAGGCAGAGTCCATGCATTTGGACAGGATTGGGTAATTCTCGATACCCACGGTGTTGGCTATCAAATCGGTTTTCCGCGTCCGGAAACATTAAGTTTGAACAGCGAGGTTTTGCTGTATACCTATCAGCACATCCGCGAAGATGAAATGAGCCTTTACGGATTTTTGACGATGGATGAATTACGTCTGTTTCAACAACTGATTTCAGTCAAAGGTCTTGGGCCGAAAACCGCACTGAATATGATGACCGCCGCTTCTTATGTAAAAATCATTTCCGCAATCGAATCACAAGATGTGACTTTTTTAAAAACCATGCCGGGTATCGGTGCAAAAACCGCATCTCAGATCGTACTGGATCTCAAGGGAAAACTGGTCGAATCTGAGAAGAAGGATACTAAAGCATCCGTTGAAATACAGGATGCTGTGGCCGCGTTAAAAGCACTGGGCTATAAGGCTTCCGAACTCACCGGAATGGAAAAATATCTGATTTCATTAAATTTGAATAATGTCGATGAGTTGGTAAAGGCCGGACTCCAGTTTTTACTGAAACGTAAGGGGGGGATCTGATGGAACGGATTTTAAGCAGCGCTTTCGATTCAGCGGATGAGGAAGTTTCCTTACGGCCGACTCATCTGAATGAATATGTCGGCCAGACCTCACTCAAGGAGAATTTGCGCGTATTTATCCATGCCGCAAAAGCACGCAATGAAGCGTTGGATCATGTTTTGCTGTATGGGCCTCCCGGGCTAGGTAAAACGACATTGGCACACATCCTTTCTCATGAAATGAACACCAATATCCGTATTACCAGCGGGCCGAGCATCGAACGCGGAGGAGATCTGGCGGCAATTTTAAGTGCGTTGGAAGCAGGCGATGTTTTGTTTATCGATGAGATCCATCGTTTGCCCAAAGTCGTAGAGGAAGTGCTCTATCCGGCCATGGAAGATTACTGCATCGACATCGTGGTCGGTAAAGATGCCTCGACCCGGTCGATCAGACTGGAACTTCCGCCATTCACGCTGGTCGGAGCGACGACGCGGGCCGGCGACTTGACCGCACCGCTGCGTGACCGCTTCGGAATCGTCTCGAAACTGGAATATTACTCTCGGGATGAACTCGCACAGATCGTTGCCCGGACATCGCGGGTTTTGGATACGGCCATCGATTTTGAGGCCATAAGCGAGATTGCCAAGCGTTCGCGCGGTACCCCTCGGATCGCCAACCGTCTGTTTCGCAGGGTCCGGGATTTTGCTCAGGTATACAATAACAATATCATCAATCTTGCCGTAACGAAAATGGCATTGGAGCGCTTGAAAGTGGATGATTTGGGGCTTGATGAAGTCGATATCCGCTATTTGCGAGGTATCATCGAACGTTTTAAAGGCGGACCTGTCGGACTGGATGCCTTAGCGAGCAGTATTTCGGAAGAGCCGATGACACTGGAAGATGTGTACGAACCGTATCTGATTCAAATCGGCTTTGTCAACCGTACGGCACGCGGTCGTGTCGTTACCTCAAAGGCTTATGAGCATCTTAAGATTTCTTACAATGAACCTTTGTTTGATTTGTAAAAAAGCAG
>DDYT01000003.1 GCA_002348095.1 Erysipelotrichaceae bacterium UBA2227
ACCAAATATACCTTGTAAAGGATCACCAAGAATCCAGGTTTTCAAATATTTCGAAATTTCTAAGACAACGTTATGTTGAGTAACTAAACAATCCTGATATTCATCAACTATTAATGCATGATAACTATTCTTCAAAATATTACCTGCCCAACTATTTTGAAAAATGTTAACAGATCCAACATATAGTTGGTTATAGTATTTTTTATTATCACCTACAATTGGTGACAATGATAGATCAAAATTTGCTGTATTACTATATGACAAACACCAAGAAGTACAAAAAGATGCAATTGTGGTTGCAAAATACTTCTCATTTGGCACATTATTTTTTGCCATTCGCTTCTTAATTGCATCTACGCCAGCGTTTGTATGTGTTAAAACTAAAATTTTATTTGGTGAAATATTGACTAATTTCGAGATTATCTCAGTTTTGCCATGACCCGCTGGTGCAATAATTGCAGCATTTTTCATTGCGATTATTCTTGCAAGATCATTGCTAGTCATATTTAGTTATCCATTCCATTATACCTTCGATAGTAATTCTGAGTTTTTTGTCTATGGCAATTTTCTCAAGATTTTCAAGAACAATATCACCGAATTTTTCCCCTAAATCAATCCTTTTATACCAACCATCTTTCTTTGATATCGCACCAATCTCTTTCCGATTTGCATCACTTGGACTCTTAAAAACAAACGACTCATTTACAAATTCCACGCCAAATAGTCTTGTTCTGTCCATTATTTGTTGAACCTTTGATTCAATACAAGCGATTTGAAGCATTTCGGGAACCAACTCATTTGGAGTATCAATAAAGACCTGTTCTTCAATCGAATTTCCAATATCCCATGAGAAAGTTTTTGTTCGAAATTTCGAACAAAATTCAGCTTTCTCAATTTCTTTCGCAGGTATGTCTGAGTCCATAAACACACATACATCATATCCACATTTTGCAAACTGAGTAGCTACACTAAAAACTGATTCCCCATTTCCAAAAGCCGTTGTTATACCCGAATAAGCCATCCTGTAATTTTTGTGTTTTCCCAAATAGTTATCTATAGCTCTTATAAATCCTATCTCAGTTTTGCCTTCACAAACAATAATCCGTCGGCTTAAAAAGGCCTCAGGATTTAATCTGATATGTCTTTGTATAAACTTGTCTTTAATATCGTTTCCAGTTGTTAATAGTTGCGTTGTTGTTATTCCGGCAAGATTATGTACTATATTCAGTTCAGATATCGAACATTCAGCTACAACGACTGGTGAATGAGTAGTCATTATGATTTGCCCACGATTGACCTCGTCATTCCTAAATGCGTTAATTAAGCTTCTTATTCTATATGGTTCAAGACCTGTCTCCAGCTCATCAATTAGAAGGACAGGTTTCTCAACATATGCATTAATATTAAGACCCATTGATATCAATTTTTGGCTGCCTAAGCCCCGTTGATTCAGTGGTGCTTGGTTTTCAAAAACCCCAACAGCCGAAGTTGAACTTATCCCATTAATCATCAATTTACTAGTAATATTCCCATTTATCTTTACTCCAAACTGTTTACCAACTTGAGCAACTGTTTTAGCAATATCATCAAGTTCTCTCAGATCTGCATTTGCAGATGCTTCACGCATAACTGTAGTGAAAACTTCTTTCATAACACCTTTTGAATCTGCATACTTCTGCAAAATTGAATTCCTACTCCATATCATATCTTTTTCCGAAGATTGACCGATTACTCCAATACACAATAATTGTCGATCCTTATGTGAAATTTGTTTTGCTTCTTTCCGATTACAAACAACTTCCCAGTGTGGTTCAAGATCGCCATTTATAGTCAATCTGATCGACAAATAAACTTTATCGTCTACTGGTTCGTCATTCGCTGGAGTTACGAAATCGCCACTTCTAAGATATAAGCCGAATTTATCAATATTTAGTAGCTCGATTGGAATATCCGTAAATGTTGTCTCTATCACAATATTGTTCTCAGTGTTGCAGTCATTAAAATCTGTGTCAGTTACACTTAAACTCCATGATGGCCAAAAACACCACTCAATAGCTTTCAATATGGTAGATTTTGTGCTATCACCAGCTCCAATCAAACATATAATTTTCGATGTTTCTGGGAACACTATACTAGACTTCTTAATTCCTCTAAAATTCTCAATCTTCAAACTTGATATCAACATATTGAACTGAACCTCCCCTATAGAGTTGTGTTATGCAAATTAATCATTTTCTGGTTACTAGAAGCATCAATAAAAACTGAGGATTGTAACGTGTTCAAAAATCAAGATACTTTCAAATCACAGTGATTCTTGTTGTGAATCATATAAACATTCTACTTAATAGCCCTCTTTTAAGTGAAATTAGAAATTCGAGTTCCATTTCGTTATATCTAATCCTATCATCTAGTCGATCCAACAAATCAGCTATCCTTTTTTGTTCAAAATCTGAAGGAAGTTTAATATCATAGTTTTTTATTTCATCAAGAGTTATCCCCTTAATGGAAGTGCCTTGCGTCATTTTGGATTTTAGTATCATTAAGTAACTCAAATAATGTGCTAAATATCTTGAATCTGGCACAATGTTTGTCAAATTCGTAAAATCCTGACTAGTACAAAGGTCACCTGGAGCAATGGCAACTTTACCTACACCAACTCTTGAGACAATAAGAATTGAATCTTTCATTATTAGTTTCGTTGTTGATTCTTTTAATGCTTCATTTGTAATAAATCTACTTATGTCGACTTTATGGATATTACTAATAGAAATATCTGACGAAGATACCCAAGGAATTGATCCACTCCAATAATCTGATCTTGTTTTTGATGGGGTTCCTCCACCAACAAAACTAGCAAGCTCACCCAGTTTCTTAAGCTTATACTTACTCATTTCATTAATGAGTTTCGGGATGATTCCCTTCTTTTGCAGTACCAACATCTTAATCTTTTCCTCAATATTTTCAATAGACTGGTCAATTAATGAAAAGAATTCAACAATTTTCTGTTGCTCAGCTTTTGAAGGATACTTTAAAACAATCTTTCCGATGTTCGTTTTCGAGATACTATAAACTTTTGTTCCAACGGCAAAGAATTTAACTTGGTCATGAACTTGGATACTATTCGTGTAATATCCCATATAACCCAGTGAAAATACATTCAGCTTCGGTTTTGCGTATATTGTATGCAAACCAGAAACAACCTTTTTGTCACAAATATTAATAAGTTCAATTGTCTTGCCAACACCTTCGTAATCCTCTGATGCATCTGCAATAATCAAATCACCATCAGAGCAAAAACTTTCCTCACTAATGTTGCTTAACAACTCCTCATTAACTCGTGGTAAATCGAATTTATCAAGATCAACTACCATACCAAGTTTAGTGTGGATATCTCCATAATGAACATTCCTAATTGATCCGGTTTCACTTGTTAACTGATCTCTTGAGAAGGAATACGTCTTCCCAAATAAATACAAGTCATCAAATACTCCAGTATTCCACTTTTCTTTAAATTCAGGGAATCTGAGGTTTGGGTAGTTTCTTGATCCATCATTCATAAGATAGTCCAAGCTCCTTCAAATAAACATCAAGTTCCTTTTTGAGTTCAACTTCCTTAGCTTCACATTCACGAATTTTCCTCATGACATCTTCGAGGTCAATCTCTTCTTCAACTTCAAAGGTATCCACATAGCGCGGTATATTAAGGTTGTAGTCATTGTCTTTGATCTCTTGTAGCTTAACAAGTTTTGAGTACTTTTCGATATCTGATCTGTTCTTGTAAGTAGAAATGATCTTTTCGACATTCGCATCACTTAGGCTATTCTGATTCTTTCCAGGTTCGAATTCTTTGGACGCATCAATGAATAAAACTCCATCACTGTTCTCTCTGCATTTCTTTAAGACCAAGATACAGACTGCAATGCTGGCACCGAAGAATAAGTTCGATGGGAGCCCGATAACTGCGTCCAGGTAGTTTTTCTCTTCGATGAGGTATTGTCTGATGGTTCCTTCTGCAGCCCCTCTAAAAAGGACGCCATGGGGTAATACGACGGCTAAGGTTCCGTTGTCGTCTAATTGATAGACCATATGCTGAACAAAGGCAAAGTCTGCTTTGGATTTGGGGGCGAGTTTTCCATATTGATTGAATCTGGGATCATCAATGAACTTCTCATCCGCACTCCACTTTGTTCCGAATGGTGGATTCGCTACGACAGCTTCAAACTTCAAATCAAGGTGTTTTGGTTTCTCAAGGGTATCGTCATTCTTGATGTCAAAGTTTTTAAAGGAGATATGGTGAAGTAACATATTCATCCTGGCCAGGTTATAGGTGGTGGAGTTAAGTTCCTGGCCATAGTATTTGGTGACTTTCGCTTCACGTCCTACTCGAAGAAGCAACGATCCGGATCCGCAAGTCGGGTCATAGATTGTTTTCAGGTTTGTCTTGTTGAGGGTCACGATTTTGGCTAGAATTTTGGAGACTTGTTGAGGGGTGTAGAATTCTCCGGCTTTCTTACCGGCGCTGGCAGCGAAATTTCCGATCAAGTATTCATAGGCATCCCCAAGGATATCGATCTCAGCGTCCGCATGCATGAAATCTATGTCATTGATTTTTTGCATAATGGTTGAGATCAATTTCGTTCTTTCACTCTCTGATTTTCCAAGCTTTGAAGAGTTCAGATCCATATCGTCAAACAGATGCTCAAAATCATCTTCCGATTCAAATCCTCTAACTGAATCCGACAAGGCATTGGTCGCTTTAGCCAACTGGGTAATATCAAAAGTACCCACCTTGATACGCTCAATCATGGAGGAATACAAGAACTGTGGTTCAATGTAGTAACCTACTCTTGAATCTTCCAGAAGATCTGATTTCAGTGCTTCTTTGTATTCATTGTTCTTCCAAGCATCCTGATAAGTCATATGGTCATCTTTGAGTAAAACATTGTTGGCATGATCGACCAGATTCTCTGAAAGGTACCGGTAGAAGATGAGGCCCAAAATATAGTTCTTGAATTCATTCGCATCCATGTTTCCACGCAAGTCACTGGCAATCGACCACAAGGCGGATTGGAGGGCTTGCTGCTGTTGTTTTTGCTTCTGTATGTTGGTCATAGGTCTCCTAACTGAATCTTTCGATTAATGTATTGATAAACGCTTTGGCATTGGCAACGATTTGGCGGCGCTCAAGAAACTTCACACCGACCACCGCATCATGCATCATCTTGTCTGGGAAGATCCCACTGTATTCATACTCGTAAATCACATCAATAAAAGCTTTTTTATCGATCTTGTTTTGATCCGTAAAATGTGCGATTTCCTTGCTGCGTTCTTCATCCATCATTTCATTGAATTTCTCATCAATATCATCGTTTTCATTCATCGAGGGGATGACATGGCTCAAGAACCGCTTGATCAGATCCGACTTCAGATATAATTGTTCATCCGTCGAATTACGCAGCTTCTCTTCGATTTCTTTAATGTCGCTGGCTTGTTTGGTTTTATCACTCAAGTCAATCTGCCGGATCAGTTCCAGGATATAGCCGACATTGATCCGATCGGTTCGAATGAGTTCCAAGGCAAAGTCTATGTCATCAAGGATAGAGGCTTTATCACGGCTGCCTCGTCTGGAGAATTCCAGGTATTTACTCATGAAGTCACTGAATTCTTGTTCAGTCATGTGGAGTGCTGACGTATTCCAGTTAAACTCCACAAAAGATTTGAGTTGGACATAGATTTTTAGCATAAAGCGAAAGAGCTGGACAAACTCAGCTTTATCTTTCTCATCTTCCAGCTTTTGAACAGCAGCAACATCTGGAGTGAATGCTTTGAGTAAATCGATTCCTCGATTAAATCGATCCAGGTATTTGTTGTAGGTTTCCATCAAAACAACATCGGTATTGTCTGTTCTGGAATACAATCGAACCGCGGCATCGACATCCTCTTTCGAGGTCTGATAACACACAATGTTTCCAAATGGTTTGGTGGTCTTCTCAACCCGATTGGTTCTTGAGAAGGCTTGAATCAAGTTATGATAAACCAGTTTCTTATCAACATAAAGGGTATTCAGGGTTTGAGCATCAAATCCGGTTAAAAACATGTTGACGACCAGTAGGATATCGATGTCGTTGTTTTTGACTCGTGTTGAGACATCTCTAAAGTAGGCATCATAGGTATTGATTGAGAAGTTCGTTTTAAACATGCGGTTGTAGTCGGCGATCATACGATCTAAGGAATCTCTTGAGAGTTCATCCTTCGCTTCCGCATCCTCATTGACCCCATAGGTAAAAATGGCAACGATCTTAAGACCGGATTTCAGGGCTTTAAACGTATCATAATACTTGACTAGCATCTCAATCGAGGCGGTGGCGAAAAGCGCGTTATAGCGCCTGTGATCGGTCTTGATGTTATGTATGTCTAGGATGTTTCTGGCGATCATGGAAATGCGAACATCATCCAAAAAGACCGGATCGGTATCGATGGCTTTGACTTCATAATCCTTAAGCTTCTCTGAGATCTCGATGGTTTTGAGATAATCCACGTTGAACCCCAGCACGTTCCCATCATTGATCGCATCTTTGATCAGATAGGTATGAAGGCACTTTCCGAAGATGTCTCCGGTTGCTCTTCCATCCTGAGCTTTATTGACTTCAAAGCGTGGTGTTCCGGTAAAGCCAAAGTATTGGGCATTGGTGTATACTTGGGCAATGGCTTTGTGCATATCTCCAAATTGGCTTCGATGACATTCATCGATAATGAAGATCGTCTTTTGGTGTCTGTACTTTTCTATAATTACTTTGTAGCGCGGATTGGTGACCGCGTTAGCCATCTTCTGAATGGTGGTAATAATGAGGCTTTTTGAGCTGTCTTTAATCTGTTCAATCAATTTTGCGGTTTCGTTGGTCATATCAACACAACCCGGATCAAACTTGTTAAACTCATCCAGGGTCTGTTTATCCAGATCTTTGCGATCGACCAAGAAAATAACTTGATCAATATTTTTCTCTTTGGCTAGGATCTGGGAAGCTTTAAACGAGGTCAGTGTTTTTCCGGATCCGGTGGTATGCCAGACATAGGCATTGTGGTTGGATGTTTGGGCATGATTGATAATCTGTTCAACCGCATACACCTGGTAGGGTCTCATAACCATTAATCGTTTTTCGGATTGGTTCAGCACCATATACCGAGCAATCATCTTTGAGATGGTACAGCGTTCCAAAAAGGAAAAGGCGAATTCTTGAAGATTGGAGTAACGCTTGTTTTCGACATCGCTCCAATAGAAGGTATAAGAAAACTGATACTCAGTATCGCCATTAGCAAAATATTTGGTATCGATCCCATTGCTGATCACAAAGATTTGGATAAATCGAAACAACCCTGAATAAGGCTCACGACGATATCGTTCGACCTGATGGAACGCTTCCTTGAAATCAACACCTCGTCTTTTAAGCTCAATCTGGATTAGTGGAAGTCCATTGATCAAGATGCTTACATCATATCGGGTTTCTCGTTTTCCGATTACTGTAATCTGATTGGTGACTTGAAAGATGTTCTGGCACCAATCAATGGTATTGAATAACTCAATATAGAGGATCTTCCCATTGTCTCTGGGGATATCGATTTTCTCTCTCAGCAGGCGAGCAGAGTTAAAAACACTTTTCCCGGAGATTTTCGTCAGCAAACGATCAAATTCCTTATTACTCAGATCACTTCCGTTAAGGTTAGTTTTATTGTGTTTATTGACTTGAACACGAAAATTGAGTAAAAGATCTTGCTCATTGGTGATTGTTACTCGTTCGTAACCGTTTGTTTCGAGATGCCCTATTAGGCGTTCTTCGAGTTGCTTTTCTGACTCAGTCAAAGCATCCCCCTAATGATAAAATCATTATCTATAGTCTAGCACATCACATGAGAGTTATACATATTGTTGTCTTTTCATATTTGCATGACTATTTGGATTCAAATATAGATACATCATCAAAATCTACAAATATCATTTAGATGACTTCTCACAAGGTTTTATTTTATTTTTGTTATAGAAAAACCAACGAAATACAACCCAACTTTGGCATTAGGATTAAAAAACGGATATCACCTACAATTCATTAGCTAAAAGCTTTACAAACTCATTGAGTAGTGTGTTTTCAATGATATCTCGACGATTAAAAGTTTCGATAATTGCACAATACTTGTCGACCAATTGCACTATAAAAGATTCTTTATACTTGGGAAACACAATCGTAAGTGGCCACATATGTTTAACAATTATATCTCTTTCAATCTCGTTAAGCTCAAAATGATCATCTGCATTTTGCAATGCTATTCTAGGATGTACAAACCCATGCAATCCTTCCAATGGCTTGTCTGTGTGCCAATCATACAGGAATAAATCATGTAAAAGTGCTCCTCTGGCTGTGGAGCAATAATCGAAATTAAGCTTTTTACAAATCTTATAACTGAGGTAAGAAACATGAAAACAATGATCCAAACAACTATATTCTCCATGGTGTGGATAGTTACTCATTCTCCATAACACATCCCTATTAACTACGTCCTTAATGCAGTCAATATAATCACTCTCAATGGTGATATCTTTTCTGATCGTTGCTTTAGGCTTTTTTAGCTTTTCCATTTAAACCTCCATTTAAGAGATGATTTATTGAAAAATCATACGAACACTTATCTTCGACCGAGTCTAGAACTTGCTATGATTTATGTTCCGCTAAAAGTGTTTCTCTAGCGATAGATTCGTTCTATTATTACTAGATTTGCGCATATCAAATGCAATCTTTGTCGATACTATGAAGTCGATTACAAAACATATAACAAAAATTATAACTAGAATAACTTTTACCATCTCTGGTAATCCTTCGATAAAGCTCGTAATGTACGGATGTATAATCTGGATTAGTATGAACGCTAAGAACCCCCACAGCAAAGCATATTTCAAACATACGTAACCATTGATGCTTAGAAAATGCCCACTATAGTCCCACCATTTGGCTTGAAAGATTTTCTCAAGAAGATACCCTGTTAAGTACTCTAGAGCTGTAACCAAAAGCATAGATAGACCTATACTACTTATCGCTGTCATCAATGGAGACATTTCCAATAAGGCAATACCACTTAATGATGTAATGACTAGAATTGCACCAAATCCATAAAGGGGTGTGATCGGACCAATCAAAAAACCTCTGTTGACAAACTTCTTTTGTAGAGTGCTCGCAAAAATGGTCTCCATCACCCACCCTATAAATGAATATAGTGCGAACATCAGTATATATCTAATCACCATGATTTTGACTCACTTTCATTCTTTTTAATACGTCCATCATTTAAGAATCTCTAGATTTGAAGATTGAAATCATTAGGGCAAGGACAACAATTCCAATCAACATAAGACTTCCCCAGAATACTGTTGTAATAGTGGTTATCAATTCTACTCTACTGGCATCCACGAAACTCAGCCCAATGACTATCCCTGTGACTATCAGTCCAAATGCTAATACCATTACACTTAATGACAAACGAGTAAACGCTTGATTCAGCTTCTTGATTAATTTCTCCGAGTCTCTATTCTTTGACTGCAAAGCAAAATCATCATGTTCAAACTTTTCAAGAAATCCAAGAAAAACCGTAGGGATCTTCCGGATTAAGTTACCATAATCTAGAGCACCTCCAAGGACTTCCTTGCCTATTTTTTCAGGTGAAACCAAAGAAAAGATAAGTTTTCCCGCGATAGGCTCAGCAATCTCCAACACATTCAGATTAGGATCAAGTTTCTCAATTAAACCTTCAAGAGTAATCAGGGATTTGGCGAGCATAGTAAACTCGCCAGGTATTCTGATATTATATGAAAAGGCAAGATCGAATACTTCTCTAAATACCTCACCGATTTTAATCTGGCTTAAGGGAACTGATAGAACTTGATCTCTTAGTCGATCGATATCTTTCTCAAGCTTTTTTAAATTTATTCTTTCAGACATAGCATCTAGTTCGACTATTGCTTGTACGATGAGCTTACTATCTTTTAACGTTATTCCCATTAGCATCTTAAGAAATTGACTCTTTCGATGCTCATTTAATTGCCCTATCATTCCAAGATCTAGAAATGCAATTCTATTATTTTCAAGCACCATTATGTTACCGGGATGAGGATCACCGTGGAAAAAACCATCTCTTAAAATCTGATACATGATAGAGGTCGCTAGATTCTTTGCAATTATGGTTCTATTGAGTCCAGATTTCTCGATTGTTTCAAGATTCTTTAATGATATCCCTTTTATTTCTTCCATGGTTAGAACACGATTCGTTGTGTGGATCCAACTAATATTCGGAACTAAAACATAATTATCTTTCCGGAAATTAGCTTTGAATGTTTCTGCATTTTCACCTTCGGTCCTGAAATTCAACTCATTCATAATAGTGGTTTCAAACTCTTCAGCCATTTTTCGAAAACTATAAAGAGTCCCAAGGCGTGTCTTGGTATCAACAAAATCAGCCAAGTCTTTAAGAATAGCCAGATCCAACTGAATATTTTTTTCAATGTTAGGTCGTTGTATTTTACTACAACGTCTTTTCCGGATAGTAACTTCGCTCGATGAACTTGTCCAATTGATGCAGCAGCGATTGGATATTCATGAAACTCTTTAAATATGTTCTCGAGTGTGTCACCTAGTTCGTGCTCGATAACTTCCCTAACTTCAGTCATCGGAAACGGTGCTACTTCATCCTGAAGTTTTTCTAGTTCGTAAATAATATCGTGAGGCAATAAATCCGCTCGAGTGCTCATAATTTGCCCTAATTTGATATATGTTGGTCCTAATTCTTCAAAGGATAACCTTAAACGTTCACCCACTGATAGATTACCGCTTATTTGTTCACTCATTTGATGAGAAGTTTTTCTCACTCTAAAAAAATCGAGAATTCCGGACCTATCAATAAGGGCACCAAATCCATGATTCGCAAAAACTTTGAATATCTGTCTAGATCGCTTTATCTTTTTTCGTTTATTGTTTATCACTTGTACCTACCACTAAATCGAATACGATATTTACTACAAAAACATGCAGATGTAGACTGTGTATTTCCATCTACATCTGCATGTTCTAAAAACTATCTTGAAGTATTCATGATTAATTTGACATCAAGTGATTCTTTATCGTTCATTTCCAATAAATACCACCACTAAAACACCCGGACCAGTGTGAGAACCAATAACTGGTCCCATCGTATTTATGATAATGTCCTTTGGTTTTGATACACTCAAAATTAATGACTTTAAGTATTCTGCGTCTTCAAAGCAATCACCATGGCTAATATATATCACTTGATTTTCCGGTTTAACTACGCGAGCCTTATATTCGTCAAACAAGGTCATGATTGACTTGCGACGTCCTCTGGCTTTCGTTACAGCATTTAGGCTTCCGTCATTGATAATATTCAAAATCGGCTTAACCGATAGAAGATATCCTAAGGCAGCACTTGTTGCTGAGATTCGTCCTCCCCTTTTCAAGTGGTCGAGACTATCGATTGTGAACCATTGATTAACCATCAATTTATTCTCTTCGATCCAGTCCACAATTTCTTTCTTTGTTTTGCCTTGTTTTTGCAACATTGCGGCGTATGATACTAAAAGTCCTTGTCCAACAGAAGCACTTCTCGAATCAATTACAGTTACATCCGCAGTAGGAATTTCTTCAAGGATTGTATTGCGTGCTAAAACAGAACTATCAAAGGTCCCGCTTAGTGCCGAAGAAAATCCAATGTAAATGACCGATTCACCTTTTAATACAAACTCTCTAAACACATTTTCAAAAGTGTATGCTGTAATCTGAGCAGTTGTCGGCATTGCTCCTTTTCGCATCGCATCATAAAAATCTTTGTAACTCAATGTTTTCCCAAAATCATCTGTATACGTGTTTCCGTTTATTTGGAACGTAAATGGAATGATTTGAATATGATTTTCAACTAAAAAAGCTTCTGATAGATCACAATTTGAATCAGTTATGATCGTAATACCCATTACCGGTACCTCATTTCTGTTTACTGTTCGAATGTTTCATTCACCCTTAACACATAAACTTCAGGGTTTGACTAGTCACTACACTTTAAACTTTTTTCGCAATAAATCCTTTTTCAGTCAAAACATCAATCAATTCTTCCCGCATGACTTTTTTGATATCATCAACGCTTAAAAGATCGGCTTTGTGTGCAACATCTTTTTGCTCTAGAATTTCTTGGATCACATCACCAATCATTTTCTTAAATTCGTCTCTTTGCACTTCTCCTCTTTTTAGGAGGTCATTGACCATATCTTTCGCATCTTTTCGAGAAACTTCGCCTTTGTTCACTAATTCATCAACGACTTCTTCAATCTTCTCGCGCGAATATGAAATGAGTCCAAATCCAATATTAATCGATTTATCGAAAACTCCTGCCATTTTCTATCTCTCTTTCTTTTGACTTTTAGTCAAATAATACCTGCACAGCGTTTAATGCGTCTGGTAACTCCTCGTCGTGGTTGAGCAGTACTTGAATCCCTGTTCCGAACATTGCCCCTAAGATAAGCCGAGATAACGTTTTCGTTGAACATCCCTTCAATTCCTTTATTTGAAGATTGGTTGTGATGTACTTCTCTATCAAATTTGCCAGATCTTCAAATAAGTCATTTAGCAAATCACTAAAGACAGGTGACCAGAGTGCCAGACTGGTGAATTCATAAAGTAATCGAAACAATCCCGGATTAAACTTCAACATTTTCCTAAAATAGTGAATGAGTGATTCTATTCGTTTCTTAGGCGATTCTTCTTCCTTTAATGATCTCTCAATCTCAATCAGATATTTACTGATCATCATACGCACAACCTCTTTAAACAAGCCTTCTTTATTAATAAAATAATAATTCAGTTGACTCAGCACTACGCCGGCTTTATCAGCAATATCTCGAGTCGAAACATTAGCATAGCCTTTGGTAGAAATAATATCAAATGCGGCCTTTAATATTCTATCTGACTGACTTTGCTGATCGGTTTCAGTACGCAAGACATCACCACCTCTCTAATTCGGTCGGTCGCACGAATTATATTTAGTTTACTTCGCTATAGCTGATTTGTCAAACACATTGATTAGACAGAATTAATATTATTTCAATTCCGACGATCTAAAAGTAATATGAAGTTATGATAGTATTTATCATAGAAGTGAAGGGAATGATAAAAGTGGGGTTCTGACCTAAATCTCACATAAGTGTTATGCGATACATCAAACTTCAAAGTGCTTAATTAAGAAATGGACTTAACCATCTCAAATACGTAAATGTTGTATGACTTGTTAATTATACGTTTCAAGCATCTTAAATAGTTCTTCTTCAAAAAACGGTATCCACCAGACCTTATAACCCGCTTGAGTCGGATGTATCGCATCTTTCTTATAGAGAGCACGATCCTTGGTCTCAATTTGACTAAACTGTTGTTTCCGTGAAGATCGATGATGCCGATGTCCCATTTTTCTTAATTGACATACAATCTGGTTACCATAGCACTGTAGTAAACATTTTCGTAATTAGATTTCGTATAGAAGATATCCAGACAAAGATACGTGTCTTTAACTTAGTTGATGATGATCTCGATGGCCCCGATCACTGTTTTAGTATCCATGGAATTTCGATCAAAGGTACTAAAAACCTCGCCTAAAGGTAATTTCTTGTTTGCGTCATTGGTTGAGAGTTGAACTACGAAGGCATCAACAGTTAAGGTTGTCTCCACCTTATTGATCAATCATTAGACATAGGAACTCTTCCCGTTATCGACCAACGTGGTTGTGGATACCGCTTCTTTAACGGTGTCGACCCAATCGATTTTTTTATATAATCATCGAAAGATACTCCTTTTGCCACAATACCTTGAGTTATAGATGGGCCCAAGAAGACGATTGTCTTGTTTTTCAAAGGAGAAGGCTCATTCACTATCGCATTCTTGACGCTACATATGTCTGAATTTCCAGAATGGGAATAACCTAGATAAATTGAAATAAATCCACCTTAATCAGACCAAGACTTACAATCACAATGGTTACATACTCAAAAATCTTATGGCCTTTCTTGTTCATTTTGTTTGCCTTCCACTTAATAATTCTAAATTCCTATTACTTTTTGATCACTTCGAAACAGAATTCTTGTCCTGGCTTAACATAATCGAGTAAGAAGTCTTCATCTGGACTCAAATGACCGATAACATTGGTTCGACCGCTGTTTCTCATTGGTTTCAAGGCGATTTGAATCTCACCTTTATATTGTCCGTAATCATTGTTTTCAAGCAAGATATCTCCACGCTTAATGTCAATAGTATTAAAAGGTGGAATATCATTTCTGCTCAACAGAAAGCGGCTCTCGAGAGTTCTGATCATGAAATCGTTTGAATCAGGCCGTCTTGAGAACTTCATTGCAAGGATTTTTTCGAGTCCTTCAATATCATCAACCAAGTTGGCCCTAAATGATAGAGTGTTTTTATCCAATTCAGATAAGCGTTTCATTTCTTGTTCACTGGCAAAACTGTCTCCAATATAGACATCATCGATGAAACCCATTGCGATGTAGTGTTTCAGTTGGACTTCGATGGGAAGATCACGATGTATCTCCAAAGTCGGCAGTCCGTCACAGATCGGCCAAGGACCGGATTTCTCAGTAGACTGAGTACTGATGAAGGCAGCCGTATTGAGATGATACGGTTCCCAAATTGCGTTGCATTCTTCAAAGAATTTCAGGGATAAACCGGTATAACGATGCGGATAATAATTATGACAGCCTGAGATCCTGGATCGTTCACCCCCGCTTTTCAGCAGGTTTCCGACATGATCGATCGGGAAAGACATGTTGAGTTCCAGGTTGATCCCGGCTTGATTTTTACTGAAAATGGCTTCTTCGATCTCACTGAAACCCATGTCAAGTCTTAGAGTAGAGATCCCAATCTCTTTAAAGAACGAAAGATCATAATTTCCAAAGGACCCTGCCCCACATACTTTATTCAAGATGTCCGGCCAAATGTCACAGGACACCTCGTAGCCCAATTCTTTGGCTCTAAGCGTAATCGGTGCGTAATCCTTCAGGATGGCTTCTTTTGAAGCTTCAACCCCCAGTAAGGCAACAAACAACCGATTAAAACCCAAGGAGGATGCCTTCTCAATGTAGTGCAGATTGTCTTCAAGCGATGCTTTTTGAGGATAAACTGAGATCCCTAAGTTTTTCACGATTTCTCCTTCATACAGCGACTAAGCTGACTTGACCTTAAACAGCTTAGAAAACAACAGGAAAACCAACAAGGTCACCAGGAAGCCTACCGTGACATCTGAAAGGAAATGCGCGCCCATGACGATACGGCTCAAAGCCACCAAGATCACCCAGCCGTAGGCAACGAATTTAAGCTTGGCTTTGTGTTTTTCCCAAGCCGGAATAAAACTTGGAAGTAAGGTGATGAACAGGATCAGAGCCGCATTAGCGACATGACCTGACGGGAAAGATTTGAATTCTTCATTAGAATTGAAGCCTTGAGGCAAGTACCATGGACTGAATCCGACTGTTGAACCTTCCATAGCTCTGAAACGCATCCTTCCCCAACCCATCTTGATCAGATTGACCACAATCATGGAGACAATGAATGTCAATAATCCGATCCAAGCCGCTCTGCGCAACTGCGGATAGGCTTGAATCGGGATCTTTTTCACCAACAACACGGCGATAACAACATAAACAACAGCCAGGACGAAGCCGGGAATCAGACTCAGTTCGAGGTAGTTAAATGGTAAGACTCCGCCCATTAAGGCTGATAATCCCAGAAACAAACCTCCAAGGATCAGTGATCCGATGTTGGATAAGGGTTTCTTGCGGTTACGGGTAAAGATCAGTGCTGCACTGCTGAACATCGCAACTGCCATAGCCGGAAATTCCCCGATGGCTTCAAAAGTTCTTCCAAAGAGATTGCTTTGATTATAGATCAATGCGGATAACTGAAAATCAAACGGGATGGCCAGAATCAAAAGACCCAAGGCAGATCCCAATACGATCAATGTTTCTTTCTTTGTCATGGTTGTTTCCTTTTAGAGTTGTGTGCCGTTAGAAGCGATGACTTTCTTATACCAGGCAAAGGAATCTTTCTTATACCGCTTCATAGTTCCGTTTCCTTCATCATCATTATCAACATAGATGAAACCGTATCGTTTCTTCATTTCGCCGGTTCCGGCAGAAACAAGATCAATACAGCCCCAAGTCGTATAGGCAATCAATTCAACACCATCCAGAATGGCTTCACCCATCGTTTTGACATGTTCACGCAAATAGTCGATTCGGTAGCTGTCATGAATTGAGCCATCTTCTTCAACCTTATCCACAGCGCCTAATCCATTCTCAACGACCATTAGAGGGATTTGGTAGCGTGAATAGACCATGTTGAGATAAACCCTGAGTCCGGTCGCATCAAGCGTCCAACCCCAATCAGAAGCCTTTAGATAAGGATTGGGGATCCCCATCATCATATTGCCACTGGCTTCATTGACCTTTGGATCATGACTCACGCAGCTGCTCGCATAATAACTGAAGGAGTAGAAATCCACTTTACCGGCTTGCAAAGTCTGATAATCATCCTCAGCCCAAATGAGTACAATATTGTTTTCCTTAAAGAAGCGGTTCGCAAAAGCCGGATATTCACCGCGGACTTGGACATCTCCACAAAGGAAATTACCAAACTCGTTTTTCTGTTGAGCCAGCAAAACGTCTTGTGGATCACAGGTGTAAGGATAACTCATTAACCCGGCAATCATACACCCTACCTTATTTTCCTGATCAATCTCATGGGCAAGTTTGACGGCTTTTGCGCTCGCTACAAATTGATGATGTAATGCCTGAAAACGGACCGCTCTGTTTTCGGAAGTTTCTTTTACAGTAAAGTCAAAGGCTGAATCCGAGCTTCTCATTCCTCCGGCAAAAACACCACCGAAAGACATCGTCATGATATTGATTTCATTGAAAGTTAACCAATACTTTACCAGACCTTTGTATTCTGTAAAAATGACTTTACAGTAATTGAAATAGAAATCCACCAGATCACGACTGGCCCAACCATTATATTTTTCGGTCAGATGGTAGGGTAGTTCATAGTGTGAAATCGTAACAAGCGGCTCAATGCCATGCTTCTTACAGGTTTTGAACACTTTACGATAATGATCAATCCCAGCTTGATTTGGTTTTTCATCATCTCCATTAGGGAAGATGCGCGTCCAGGCAATGGACATGCGGTACATCTTGAAGCCCATTTCCGCAAAAAGAGCAATATCTTCTTCATAATGATGATAATGGTCAATTGCTTTATGACTTGGATAATATAAATCCGGTTTAAATTCTGCAGTAAATCTGCGAGGAACCCTGTGAGATCCATTGGTCATGTGGTCAGCGGTACTAACCCCTTTCCCATCTTCATCCCATGCTCCTTCACATTGGTTGGCAGCCGTAGCTCCACCCCAATAAAAATCTTTTGGAAATGTTGTCATTATTTGTTCCTTTCAAAGTTAACTTTGTTATCTTTTATGCGAATGCTATAATCCTGATTTGCATAGTTGAAATAATTAAATAACCGAGGGATCTATCAATCCCCCGGTGACTTGTTTTAGTTGGCAGCCTCTGCTGCGAGTTCCTTGGTGACCAGTTGTTTCTCATAAACTTTAAAGAACGGGTAATAGACAGCCACAGATACTGGTATTAGCAGGAACGGCAAGATTGCATTGGTGATGCTCAAAGTTCCCAAGAATTCTCCAACGCCCATCGGCATCAAACTCATGATCATGATGAAAGCCGGTTTAATGAAATGGACCTGATACAAGACGTAGATGATGATCATATTTACAATCGGAGACAGAATGAAAGGAATGGCAAGAATCGGATTATACATGATCGGCATCCCGAAGGTAACCGGTTCGTTGATCCCGAAGAAGCCCGGAATCAAGGAAATTTGTGAAACAGCTTTAATCTGTTTGGACTTGCTCTTGAGCCCCAATAAAACCAAACCTAAGGTATTGCCGGAACCACCGACCGCCATGGACCCCATAAACAACAGGATCGGTTGGAAGATCGGTTCTTGACCGGCAGCGACCAAGGCTGCATTTTGGGCGATCGCCCCAAACAAAACCGGCATCAGTGCCATGAAGACGATCATGGTGCCATGAATGCCCATGACCCACAGCAACATTGCAAAGACAGCAATGACAATCATGCCCGGAATCGAATTCAGCGCCGCCAATGGCATCGACAATAAGCCCATGATAATCAACGGTAAACTGTAACCTGTCACACTGGTGATTAAGGTATTCAAACCGAAGAAGACGATCAGATTAAACAACAAGGGAATTAACGAAGAGAAGGATTCAGCCATGGCAGCCGGCACGACATCCGGCATCTTCAAGACAAGGTTCTTTCTTTCACAGAAACGAGTAATTTCAACTGACAACAACCCGATGATGATGGCGGTAAACAAACCGGTACCACCCAACAAGAAAGTGTCGATGGCAGTAACGGTTGAGGTTCCGTCAATCAAGGTATAAACTTTGGCCGGACCCGCAACGATCATAAACATGATCATGGCGATGAAACCTGCTTGTAACTGTTTCATCTTGTAGCTCTTGGCTAAATGAAAGGCAATGGCGAAGGCTGCGAAAATCCCAACCAGACCCATAGTCATGTTGTAAGGGATGCTCAAGATGGCTTTATTGGCTGTGGCGAAATTATACCAAGGGCCCAAGATGGTGGCTGCTAAGCCACCTTTGGCGATGGCTTCGGCTGTGATCGGCGGGTTGGTCAGGATCTGACTGACGGCCCCCAATAAGGTGACCGGTAAGGTCGACATGAATCCTGTCGAGATGGCACTGATGTGGCGCTGCTGGGATAGGAAATTTCCGATCGGCAGCAAGAACTTTGACAGCTTATCCATAAAAGTCTGTTTTTCCATTTTTCTTTCTCCTTTTATTTCAGAATGGACTGAACTAATCTCATGATGTTTTCGACATTTCCAACGGCATAATCGTAAGATTGAATGACTCCTACTGGAGTTGTTACCGATTTCTTTATGTCATTGAACTTATAGGATATTTGTGGCCCCAATAAGATCACATCATAACTTTTATAATTCTCTTCTAAATCCTGAACAGCAAAAGCTTTGATGTCTAGGTCAACGCCTTTTTCAACGCCAAACTTTTCCATCTTCTTCATCAGGATGCTGGTGGACATTCCACCCGCACAGACCAACATAATCTTCATAATGTCCCTTTCCGATCAGCTTTCGTTTCATGAAGCTCGATCAACTCCTTAATCAATTCTTGAGCCAGTAGACTTGTCATCAAGTGGTCCTGTGCATGGATCAACAGGATGTTGATCTCATTGTTTTCGCCATTGGCTTCAGAAACCAAGAGTCCTGTTTGAGCTTTGTGAGCACGTAGAGAACTTTCTTCGGATTGTTTCAATAAATCCTTTGCTTTATCTATTTGCCCAAGCTTAGCTTCATGAAGAGCGGAGAAAGCCAAAGCCCTGGCTTCTCCGGAATTGGCGATTAATTCCATGGCGATATTCTCAGTATTAATTCTTTCTGACATAGGTCTCTCTTTCTATAACTTCTTGATGATGGTAATCACGTTGGCGATCTCATCATCACTGAAGATAATTCCAAATGCTTTTTCTAAACTTCTGAATTGTTGAAGAACTATTTTTGACAATTCTCCATATTTCTTCATAATACTTTCCTTTTGCAGATTAATGGGTTGCTTTTCATAGGCCAATAACCGATTAATACTGCAAGCGATATGGATGAATAATCCGAGTTTCTGATCCTGTGTTAATTCACCGTTTACCGCAATGTTGATTTCATTCATGATATTCGGCAATAACTTTCTAACCTTTTCAACATCAACAAATTCCAATTGTTCATCAAGGTAGTCATATATTGCCTGAGTGTAGTAAATTCGATCATTCACTCGGACATTCTCGATCAACGTTTTCAACAACTGAGGATCCGTTTCAAATACTTTCGAAATACTGATGAAAGGTAAATCCAAGCCTTTTGGCTTATAGGTTCCAATCAGTGTTTTGATGAAATGCCTTTTCTGGATAGCATCTATCTCAGTAGCTAATCGTGCTCGATCAGAGATAGCGAGAGGGATGACCTCAGTATCCTTTAATGAAAGATGCCTTATAAGATAATCTTTGATTTGGATCGCCCCACCTTCGCCGGTTGAGCATAGAGTTACAATTACTGGAGTCTTTTCCACTTCACGTCTTACGGGTAAGTACAGATTCTCTTTCATCGAATCCAAGATACCATCAACCAAAGAATCAAGGCTCTCTTCCATGGTGGCTTTTCTAGCAGCATCAAGCACGACAAGGGTTAAAGGCATATGGATGAGTCTTATGTTGATTCCAGACTCTTCCGAAATCGTTTCACACATGGTTTTGATGGATCCCATGTCATAGATCACAATGACCCCTTTTCCTTGGTCGATATTGATCAAAGTAGATTTAAGTTCTTCGTAGGCTTCTTGACTCGTCTTGTCAAGCGACAAATCATATGAGAAGGTGTTATCTCCCTTTACTAATGCATTCACGGTTTCAGCTACTGAATGAGCACTGGTATTTCCGTGCATTGCGACTAGGACCACAGGCTTGGGTGAAATCACGGATTGGGTTTCGTTATCCACCAGAAATAAAGTAATTAAGACCACTTCATCAATTGGGAATCGAACATCGAATACTTTTTCAAGTTTTGAAGCGAAATTTAAACTAAATGAATATTCGTCTTTGTACTTCTCAACCACATCCATGATTTGATCATTCGAGAGCGTTTGTTTCGCATTTTGTCGCGAGATTCCTGCGTTCAAATGAAGTGATAACCCATAAAACACAGCGATTGGATACGTACGATTAAACTTTAAGACAGCTTCGTTGAGGAAATCTTCAACTAAAGTAATCAGTTTGGGATCCACCAGCTTTGATAACTGCTCTTTATTTACAATTTGCTTTGAGAGTTGATTCTGATACTGCTTAAACGTGTTTTCCATTTCCAGACTAACAATCAAGTTGATATCTTTTTGTGGAATCCCACGATCCTTCAATTCCGAAACCTTGGAATTAATGGCGTCGTAGATCGATTGTTTCTTGAGTTCGCTTTCGATGATTTCTGTCTTTTCGATGTTTTCTTCTGAGAATGAATAGTTGTAATTCTCCGGAATAATCCGTTCGACCTCTTCCCTGTGGGCTTTATAGAACAGAAATCCCTTTCTAACATAATGATTGAAGTCCCCGATGTAGATGTTCAGGTTTGTTGAACTCTGTCCTATTTCTCTGACATACGCATTGGCACAACCCAACTGAATATCATTTCTCAGTTGCTTCACATTGAAGTTGCATTCATACAACAGCAAATTTCTTAAGACTTCAGAATTGATGGTTAATGAACGTTGGATCTTTGCTGCTTCGATCGTAAAGAATTGTTGAATCAGTTGGAACCGTTCATCCATCGATCTCAATTGAAGTTCCGGTAGTTCAATTTTAATCGGGAACTTCTGAGTCAAGCTTTCAAGAATCATTTGGTTAATATCCTGATCACATGCGCACACAAGGATTGAACTTATCGACTTACTTTCAGTTGTATTTAGTGGGCTGTAAGCTCTTCGTTCAACCAAGTCAACTAACTTCATCTTTGCTGATGCAGACATCAAGTGGATCGCATCAATAAAGAGAACTCCATTTTTGCTTTGCTCTATAAGATTTAATTCATCACTACCAAACAAGTCCTTTTCCAGTTTTTCTTCCTGGCCAACATAATGCTTACAATTTAGTTTGACAATGGGTGAATTTTGACTGATCACTCCATTATCTATGGCGTATTGGTACATCAATTGAGCAAAATAACTTTTACCTGAGCCACTTGGACCAACGATTAATGTTGAAAGGGATTGCTTTGGATAAAGGATGGCAGCTTTTGCTAATTGAACTGCCTTTTTCAAACTGGAATCAAATCCAATTAAGTTCCTAAAGCAAGACATCTCGTTCTTGACCGTCGAATTAGCATCCTTCAGCCAGTATAAGACTGGTCTGCCATTTGATTTTTCAATCAATCCTTCATTTACCAGATCATTCAGAATGCTACTAATGTTGGTTCGTTGCATCTGCAATTTTTCAGACAAATACTGAGTCGATATTCCGTTTTGCTCTTGCGCAGTAAGCGAACTGGAAAATCGTTTAATGAATCCATATACGGTTTCTTTGTTTGACTTCATAAGAACCTCCTACAGAATTCATACACTTTATACTGTCCGCAATCAATATAAATGATAATAGTTTATTGTCAAACACCTATTCTTAATAAGATTCACCGAATTTATACACTATAAAGGTCCTGGTCTTGACAAAACTATAAATTTGAGTTATACATCCCATACACAATCAAATTTTGCACGCTACTGTATAGAAATTTACCTTGTATTTTTATTGAGATTAATGGTTTTATACACTAAACAAAAAAAGATCATTTAAGAAAAAAATGATCATGTATGCTATTTAGATTGTTTTCCGTCGATTATCCTTGTTGTACTTCGAATCAAAATTGATTTCCTTATATGACCCTGGGTCTAAAAATACATGACCTATATGTTAACTGAGATTCTAGGATAAATCCTTAAGTATTGCGTCTTTGAGGTCATTGTATAGCATGGTCCACATCTTAAGTGCTTGTTGATTTGTAAGTATTTGCTAGGTTTTCACGACTTTTCTCAAAACTTGGGGTGAAATCTTGAAATTTCGGGTTGCGTGCATCCGATGACCCTTGTCCAGTTCCCAAGTCATGGCCCCAAGTTTCGACCGGGGGGGAGGGTCGGCCGAAACTTAAGGAACCAATCGTGGATATATCGCTGCCATTCGACTTGATATGGCAGTTTATCCCTATCGTTGTATAGTCTTGAGAGACACTCTTCTTCAGCTGCCTGAATGAAGATCAGCTCAGCCCCAAGACTAGTGGCTAAGCGTTCTCTGTCTGTGTTGAGTGGGTATCCACCGATGATCCAGGCTTGAGTCCACCGCCCTGTTCTGGTCTTGATCTGATCTAGTAAGGCATCCCGAAGTAGGAATACATTGGTAGATAGTTCTAGTGGCTTGTCATAGGCTGGTAGTAGTGTGATGGCTTGATACAGTTCATCTAGATCAAGCACTAGATCACTACGCTTCTTATGCTCCTTTACATAGCTGGTCTTGCCTGATAACGGTGCTCCATAGACTAGATAGACTAGCTTTCCAGATCCTTGCCCAAAGCGTTCATGGGTCTGGTTATGACACTGGTGATGGACCAGTAGGATATTGTTTGGATTAAGGCTAACTTTAACGTCATTCACATTCATTGGAGTTAACTCAATGATGTGGTGAGCAATACATTCAGGATCCTTCAAGATCGGCTCATGACATTTCTGACAAAGCAGTCCCTTTTCAGGTGTACTTCTTTCGATCATCAATCGTTTCCTAAGCAGGATCCATTCTGGTGACTTGTAGAAGTCTGATAAGGTTTTGAATCTTGCCATTACCAATTGCCTTCTTTAGCGAGTCTTTCTCGTAGTTCCAGTTCTTGTTTCTTCAGCTGTAGCATTTGTGGGTTATCCGAGTAGTGTTCTGGATCTTTGTTTTTCAAGAGTCCAAATAAAGCTCCAGTATCTGGTGGTTGATGTTTTTTGGTGATCTCGGTGTATGTAACAGCTTGACCATTCTCTGTCTTGGTATAGACTTTCTTTTCTTCATAGTCATACCCAAGGGCTTTCTTGATCAAGGCATTTTCGAGCTCAGTGATCAGCGATTCCTTCCCTTTTTTAAGGGCCTTCAGAAACTCCGGATAGTCTTTCTTGTATAGTTCGAAAGTCGTAACTGAAATACCCAGTGCTTTAGCGATCTTTTCTTCGCATATACCATCTCGAGCCCACTTCTCTACCAGGTGCAATTTGGCTTGAACAGAATCCCATTTGCTTTTTGCCAATTGAACCACCTCTTTATAGGAAAACGGTAACATACAAAAAAACTCCGGTAAGTACCGAAGTTTATGGATGCGTCAGAAACGATTTATTCATATGCTTTGCATCTACCGTCCTTCGCTCAAGCCCTTTTGGGTTGAGCAACTAATCATATTTGAGTAAAAATGTCTGATTCACGAATTCCATAACTTTAATAAATAATGGTTCTTTGTTTCAAATCCTTATCTTATTTTGTTGCTCCATACTGTTCTTCAAAGAGATGAGCAATATGAAGAGCTTTAAGTTTGGATTTTGGTACCATTGCTGTAATCTGAACCATGCCTGGAAGTCTACTTATCATTATGGAACCAGTAATAGTAGCTCTGTTTTTAACTTCATCGATTGATATGCCAAGTAGATCTGCCATTCTAGTTAAGCCATTGGCTACAGCAAGATCCAAATTTCCACCGGAACCAAAAACCTGCAATGGATAAACATCTTCTTCAAGTGTAGTCTGATACTCTTTAGCTAACTTACGTGCCACATCTAGAAGCTTGCTATCATGTGGCTGAGCAAGGAAAGGAAGATCTTCGATGTTTGGAAGCAAAATTGGGCCATCTATCTTAAGCCCTTTGATAATTTCAACTTCCAAAGTTACTTCTGCACTTACATCGCTAGTATGCCCAGCTATTTCGCCGTCACCCATCATTGCGTGAATATCGGCTACATATATTCCTGCGCCAGCCACTTTAACTGGAACGATTAATATAGCGCCTTCTCTAACTTCATCGGAGTCCATATGTCCATCGGTACGGCTTAATAATTGCTCTGCAGTCAACGCATATTCATGTGGTGCGCCAACCAGAAATGCCCCAAAATCTCCAGCATTATGTGATGAAGGGAATGGAACTGCAGGGCAACTTCCCATATTTCCTATCATTGGCCTTACCCTAGTGATAATACCAGGGAGATCAGCTTTTGCCCAAAGGTTGATAGGGTACTGCTTGGATTCATCTGGGAGAGCCGCAAGTTCACGTGCGTGATTAGCGATATCTTTGCAAGCTTCACTACTAACTGTTATAGCTGTTGTTCTCTCTTTATCAAATACCATTGTATAACCTGAAACAATTTTAAAAGGTGTGACTGGATTACCGCATTTCTTACATCGAATAGCCTTTACTCCAACGCCTTCGAGATATGTAGGTGGATTGATTAAATCACAAACAGGGCAACGCGCTGCAACAAATGGATCTCCAACGAAGTGGCCATCAACGCCTTGATCTGTCCCTGATACCGTTGCTGTAGAAAGCACTTTAACTTTCTTGATGCGCAATGCAATGGAATCTCCAATTTCAGCGCCTTCAATTGCAACAGGTCTGGTAACTTCATGTCCGCTCGGATAATCCGGTGTAATCATTGCTCCCCAGCAACCTGGAGATGTACGTGCGATAATTGTACCTTTGTCAGCTACTGGTCCAAGCATCTTTGCCTTAGGATCTAGTACCCAAACCATATCATTGGTTCTAACGATTTTTTCTGCCATTCAAATAACCTCCTTTATGTGGTTGTATTCTGATAATTATTCTACAGAAAATGCTTTTAGAATGATTAAGTAATTTTATTGTATTCAAAATGCCCCAAATGATTATCTAATTCCTTTTATGCAACTTCTTTTTTTGTAAATAAGCTTGGGATTTTTACTGATATCCAACCTAAGCATACCCCCACTAGAAGTATAACTACAGATCCAACGAAGTCATTACCAGTAGCGAAGAATACTGCCCAGCATGCAAAAGCACCAGGGCCGAATGAGAAAAATGGGATATCTGTCATCATAATTACTACAGTCCAAGCACAAATAGCTACAATTATTCCTAGTCCAACTGCTACGCCAGTGATAGGCCCAAGTATTGTTGCCCCAAGGTAAACGCATATCCAGCCTAATATGGGCCCCCATATAGCAGTTGTCGCAACTTTAATCGCTGCTGTATTGTTAGCACCGGCAGCAAAGAATAAAGCCCAAGTAATAAATACTACCCATGAATAAATGGTCACTCCACCAAAGGTAGGAACTGTTACAGCAAAGCATACCCAAAGTCCAGCTAGAATTCCAACACTTAATGCTAATTTCATGTTTTTCATAATTTCTTTCCCTTTCAACTTTATAAAGTTGCCTTTCAAACTCTTATTCACTATAAAGAGACTAAACAATCTGAAAAAGACCTTAGCTAGATGCTTTAAACTACAACAATGATGCAATACCTTCTTTGTTTACGAACGAGATGATCCACCTCCTTTCGGTTTGGATACAATCATATCCATTAGTTGACAAACGATACAAGTTTTACGCGACTATTTTGGTTGTTATGCACAAACACTTACAATCCAACTTCGTCTTCTAACAACTCAACATAATCGCAAGCGATTAAATGGTTATTTTCTCGTAAACTATGCGAAAATTTTTAATGAACATATTTTTTTAATTTCTTACAATGACTATAGCATATTTATCCATGTATTTTCTATATTATTAGAAATTATGAGAAATTTACTCATTTCCTCATTTCCATTTGATTACCTGACTAGAACTGCACTATAACCCTAAGATTATAATTCACAGCCATTATCTTGATTATACCCTTATTTCATAAGGATTTTTATGTCATTTTCTTTCACGAATACTTTCTGGTAAAATCGGGGGTATTTTATGCACGTTTATTTGCACTTTGCTGGGTGTAATGCCGATATAGAAAATCCTCATAATAGATCCTCTCATCCCCAGTGATTAACATGATCTCTGCGTTGCTGATCTGATCTCTCGTTAAATCGTCCAGAATATCAATGATGTCTTCTTCTGGTATATTGGACCAACTAATAATTTGTCCTTTTCTCTTCCCTGCGATATATACAATCTCGATCGATATTGTTTCGTTCATTTACTTTCTCCTACTTTTCTATTCGCAGTATTTACATTATTCCCTAATAAAAGAACCGACAACGCTTAGGGGATAGCGTTGCCGGTTCAGTTATATGATTTTATTATGGGAGGAGTAAATTTGTACATTTTTGAAAAGGAAAGGAAACAATGTGTACTGGTACCGTAAGGGGGGTTGAACGGTTTATTCCTCTATTCAAACTATAGCACTCTGTTCGTGTTTTACACGTGATTTGCTCATCATTTGAGAGATCCAAATTCACTCAATAAAAAAGAACCCTGTAGGTATTCCCTACCGCTACTGGGGGATAATGGGGGGATCATCTGGTAGCGGGTTCTTTTTGATTATAAGCTATTTTTTGTTATTCAATCCTGAAACTTTATTGCTTTTTGTTTGGTGAGTTCTTCCCATCGGGTTACGATCACATCCACGTATCTTGGATCGAGTTCCATGGCGTAACAGGTCCGTTCCAATTGATCTGCAGCTATGAGCGTAGATCCGCTTCCAGCGAAGGGTTCATAGACGAGTTGACCTCTTAGGCTG
Source organism: Erysipelotrichaceae bacterium UBA2227 (assembly GCA_002348095.1). Lineage (GTDB taxonomy): Bacteria > Bacillota_I > Bacilli_A > Erysipelotrichales > Erysipelotrichaceae > UBA2227. Next base: position 27,495 of record DDYT01000003.1, read on the forward strand.
CTGTTTTTAATCAGCTTTCCAATGAGCGGTATGGGCTTCATGGTTGGGTGTAAGTCGCTTTTAAGGGGTTTGTTTTCATAGAGGACAGTCGTTTGATTATCATCCATGATTTTCTTCAGGATCTCAACAAGTTCTTCTTTTTTCATCTTCTCAATATTCTGGGTATCATCGAATATAGTGGACTGGGTACGATCATCCACAAAGTAATGAGCTGATCCTTCTTTCCAGCCATACAGGATTGGTTCGTGTCTCCAGTGGTAATCATGCCGACTGAGGTTGAAGGTGTTCTTTACCCAGATCAGGTTTTCTGAGAACTTGAATCCTGCGTTGAGGAAGGCGGCTTGGAAATTCACTCTTTCTGAATCACTGTGGAAGACATAAGCCACTCCACCAATTTTGGTATGCTGATAGGCGAGTGAATACATATCAAACAAGAAGGTATAGAATTTCTTGCTGTCCATGTGATCATTGAGAATACTGTTGTTTTTGCGATGCTCATTTTTTGAGGTTTCGCGATCTACGATCTTACTTTCATAATCGATGTTATAGGGAGGATCAGTAACAATTAAGTCAGCCAACTTCCCTTGCATCAACATCATCACATCATCCGGGTCCGTACTATCGCCGCACATGAGCCGATGTTCTCCCAGGGCATAGATTGTACCCCTTTTGGATTTGGGTTCTTCTGTGGCTTCCAAAGCGGCTTCTACATCGAATTCATCGTCAGTTGCGACACTGGTATCCATCTTGGCCAAAAGTTCTTTAAACTCCTGATCATCGAAGCCGGTCATCCCAATATCGATCTGGTTTTCCAACTCGAGGAGTAAATCTTTGAGCTTGTCCATCTGCCATTCACCGGAGATCTTGTTTAGTGCGATGTTGAGGGCTTTCTCTTTGACCTTGTCGACATCCACGATGATGACATCAACTTCATTGAAACCCATGTCTTTGAGGACTGTGGCTCTTTGGTGGCCCCCGATGATGGTCAGATCCTGGTTGACGATGATCGGATCGACATAACCGAATTCATTAATGCTACGTTTAATCTTTTCGTATTCCGGATCACCAGCCTGCAGGGCTTTCCTGGGGTTATAGTCTGCGTATCTGAGATTGTTGATTTTGACTTTGTTTAAGTTCATCTATTTCCTCAAAACGGCTTGATCAGCCTGAGATAAGCAGCTTGGAGCGTGATTTCATTGACTAAGCGATTTCTCCAGACATAGTAGGTCGTCTTTTCGACATTAAGCAGTTCGAATATGCTCTGTTCAGGAAGTTGCTTAACGTATTTAAAATCTATTAATTTTCCCATCTCGGTCCCTTCGTATTTTTTGAAGATCCCTTCGATGATAATGGACCATTGTTGATCTTCTAGGGTGGAACTTTCCTTTACTTTCTGCCGGTTAAACAAGTAATATTCCACACCCTCACGGTATTTGTTCATAGAGATTCCTTTCTCTCATCCGCATGTTCATGCGATCATTATTTTTGATTTGGACACAATAATCCCCCGCCATTTCGAAGATCCTGGATCCGATGGCTTCATCAATGGCGATGAGTTCTTTGATGTTCTTTTCGCTACTGATGATCGTAATCAAGTTTCGATTCTGATATCGTGTATTCAATATTTCGAAAACGATATTGATGTCAGCGGTGGTTGGTGACTTTCCCTTCTCGGTTTTGAAGAGATCATCAATATAGAGCACTTTGACGATTTTATAGGCTTGGATTGTTTTCTGATACTCCGGTCCTTCCATTGAGTTGGCTTTGAGCTTGACGATTTCGTTTCGCCAAAGCATATATAACGTTTCTTTTCCTTGGTTCATGAGTTCATTGACGATTGCAGTACAGATGTGGGTCTTTCCAGATCCAACCTGACCTCCGATGAAGAACCAGTGACCTTGGTCCAGAATAAAGGCTTGCGCTTTTTCTTTGATGATCCGCTGCCACATCTCTTTGGTGTTAAAGTTCTCAAAGGTATAATCGGCAATCAAGCCCTTCATCCCGCTTCGTTCAATGATCACCTTGTTTTGTCTATTTTTTTGACATTCGCAAGGTTGTAATGCGGTATACCCTTCATCCAGGATCATGATGTAGCCCTTGTTTTTACAAAGACTACAATCGTTTCCTTTAAGGGTGCCTTCTTCCTCGTTATAACGTTGAACCTGCACTTCTAGACTAGTTTTTGGTGAAGAAAGTCGATTAGTTCTTAGAAGATCCGGACAACTTTCTTGGATGGATTTCATGAGTTCACCCTCGTATTTTCTGAAAACTTCGTCCTTCCCTCAAGTGAATATTACGACATGTCGTTTTTTTCTCTCGGGGGGAAGTATTTCTTTAAGTATTATCTTTGTATTACTTCTAACTTCTAACTTCTAACCTCTTACTTCTTACTTCTATATAGACAAACCCTTGACAGTCAAGGACATTTCTAGGACACTTTAGCCTGTTTTTCTAGAGCTCTTTGTTTCTGTTTTGCTTCGCGATTGTATTCTCGAATCACTTCCATCTTCACCGAGCTTTGGTACTTTTCCCAATTGGCTAAGCGAATTACTCCCTGATCAATTTCAATCATCTTGAGTTTTGTGAACTCAGCTAACGCTTGATTCATCACTTTGATCGGATGATTTAGCTTTTGGGCCAATATCTCCGGTGTATAGTTTAGATCCTGGGCGATCGTCAGTTTACCATGGTTGTTTGATTTACCGGCGATGACCATCAATTGAATCCAAATCTTAAAGTACTTATCGCCATTAGGCAGTAAACCTAAATATTCGATTTTTTGATTCTCAAATATATCCAAGCTCAATTTCATCCAAGTGATTCTTTTCATAGTTAGTCTCCCTCTTACTTTTTTGGCTGCTTTCTGAGATTTTCGAGCTTGGCTCGTTTCTCATCAATCGAGGATCTAGTATAGATCCGGGTCGTCTCCAGTGAGCTGTGACCCAGAATATCCGCTAAGTCCAGGACGTTGTTGTATTGAGCCATGAATGACTTCGCAAACAAATGCCTGAAACTATGCGGATGGACTTTATCCAGATTGACTTTGGCAGCCCCGGCAATGATCTTCATCTGTCTCCATATGGTGGAGTAGCTAAGGACGAAGATCCTGCCAGATTCTATTTTATGGACTCTTGCGTATTTGCGGAGTTCTCTGGCCAGTTCAAGAGTCAAGATGATGTCTCTTTCTTTGCCTTTGTTTAACACACTGAAATGTGTTCCTTTGAGATTTTCGACCGTAAACCACTCAAGCTCATTGATCCGTATACCGGTGATCAGAATAATCATGATGATGAGGTAGATATCTTCCCTACCTCTCTGTTTCGCAAAACGAAGTAAACGTTTCGCATCAGATTCACTGACCACATTCGATAGACTAGATTTTTGTTGCGTTTTTATTTCGCGTACCCTAAGGTCGCCTTGACCGCACCACTTCAGAAAGGTGTTGAGGATGGTGAGGTAATTATTGATACTGGAGGTAAGGTAACGTCCATCGCAAAGGTGTTCCTTGTAGGCCAGTACATCGGTTTTCGTGATCTCTGTTTCATCTGGAATAAAATCAATGAATTTCTGGATGTCTCTCTCATATTTCGAGAGGGTCCGCTTTGACTTCTCATTGAGTCTTTGTTCCTGGATAAACGGAGACTGCGCACTGCAATATTCTTTCTTATTCATGATCCGAATACCGGAATGATTTCATTTGGAATGTCAAATGAAATTGTGGTGTTGAGCCTTTAATTGGACAGCTCAATGGTCTTCCCACTTTGTGAGGTGGTTTGCTCTTTATATTGTTTCAGGGCGAAACTATAATTGATTCCTAAGACCTTGAATACCAATTGTGACGGCACTTTGTTGGGTCGCAGATTATATGGATCATTCTCCAGCTTCTTGCATTCCTCAAACACCTTCGAAACACTCTTCCATCGACTACCACCCATCAACTCCCTTATATCGGACTTGGTAGCGTAGAGGTTGAATAGAATCTTCATAAACCCTCCTTTCATCAATTCATCACATTATGTGATTTAGACGGTAAAGAACAAGAGATCGACCCGAATACCGTAGTAATCCGCGATCTGCACCTTCACCCCATCACGAGGCATCCTGGACCCATTTTCATAGGATTCCAGGGCTCTAGGGGTAATTCCCAGGTCTTTTGCCACTTCTTCACGACTTTTCACGCCTCTCAGCTCAACCAACTTCTTCGCAATACTTCTTCGATCCATACCTTTCCTCTTTTCTCCCAAAAGCAGGGAACGAGTGATCTGTTCATCACTCTGCCCCTATATGCTAAGCAATCCAAGACATAAAGTCAACGCTATGAGTGAATTTCACAATTAAAGCACATTTTGTGTGTTATACTGTGTTCGAGGTGAAATCTATGGCTACGTTTGGAGAACGTTTACGTGAATTAAGAAAAGCATCTGGCATGAAACAAAAGGAACTCGCTGCGGCGGTTCAGATGGGCGAAAGCACCATTAGTATGTATGAGATGGAAAAGAGAGAACCGGACTTTGAAACCCTGGAGATGTTTTCAGACTATTTCAATGTTGATCTCAACTATATGTTAGGTCGAACGGATACCTCTACCTTCATCCCCAATACCCGTTCACGCTTCATTGTGAGAAAGGTTCCGGTTTTTGGGCGAATTCCTGCTGGAGTTCCTTTTGAGGCAATACAAGATCAAATTGGAGAAGTGGAAGTCCCTTCTCGATACACAGATCTAGAAGATCTTTTCGGCTTAGTGGTTGTGGGAGATTCAATGGATAAAGTCATTCCTGATGGCTATATCGCCTTACTTCAAAAGACTGATGTTTTAGAAAATGGGGAAATCGGAGCTGTCCTGATCAATGGATTTGATGCGACACTCAAGAAATTCTTCCGCCTTACGGACTTCATGGTTTTAGAACCTCTGAGTCATAATCCACAACATCAACCCACCACGATCGGTCGGGATGGTCCTGAGATCAAAGTGTTGGGTAAGTTATTGTGGGCTTGTAAAGAATTGAGTTAACCAAAATAAAACACCCCAATGCGACTGGGGTGCGGTATATCAACTCATCCTGAGGAATGAACTGATGTACCTTCATTATAACAAAAAATGGAGGGCTACAAATATGGCTGTTTATAAAGACGTTCAGAGAAAGACGTGGTATGTAAGTGCTGCCTATCGCGACTCAACCGGTAAGGCTGTGGTCCATACTAAACGAGGTTTTGAGACTAAGCGAGAGGCTCAGAACTATGAAACCGACTTCAGGAAGGGTTTGAATCCTTCGGCCAGTCAATCGATCACCTATCATGAGATCGTAGAGAAGTTTCTTGAGAACAAAAAAGGGACTGCCAATGCGGATTCGATTCATGAATACCGGCATGTTGCAGATCTGTTTCTCACTCCACTGTATTCCAGAAAGTTCTCAGCGATTAAATCTAAAGACTACATCACGATTCGCTCCAGCATCCTGGATTCCGATTATTCCAAGAGTTACAAAAATAAAGCGATCACACTGCTGAAGTCGATTTCTCGTTTCGCCTACAACTTCTATGACTTCAAAGATCAAACCAAGATGCTTTCTAAGCTCTCCGGGAACAGTGATGATAAGAAAGACATGCAGGTCTGGACACCTGAACAGTTTGATCAGTTCATTGAACATGTGGATTCCTACACCTTCAAGGCTTACTTCACGCTGTTGTTTAGAACCGGCTTAAGACGAAGCGAAGGCAAAGCGCTCCTCAAGACTGATCTCAAGAACGGGATCCTCACCATCGACAAAAGTATCCGTTCAAACGCTTCTGGCTTTAGGCCCCTAAAGAACGTCTCCAGCCGCCGAAAGATTCAACTTGATGAGCAGATGGTCGAGATGCTCAATCCCCTTCTAAAGCCGCCAGGTCGCTTCCTATTTGGAAACGATGAGCCTGTAGGCATTTCATCGATCCAAAGACAATTTGTCGATGGGATAGCCAAATGCAACAAAGAATTGACCAAAAAGGATCTCCCTTTACTTCCAGTGATCCGGGTCCATGATCTTCGTCACAGTCATGCATCCAACTTGATCAGTAAAGGTGCCAACATTGTCGCCGTCTCCAAACGCTTAGGTCACTCCGATGTCAACATGACTTTGAAGATCTATACCCACTTGATGAAGGAATCAGAGGAGAACTTAATGTCGATCCTCAAAACATTCTAGTATAGTCACTGTATAGTCACAGATATAGCCACTAACGAAACTCAGTACTGGGTTTCGTTTTCTATTGGAGCAGGTATATTGTTGATCAGAAAGACCCACATTTATCTGAATTGTATAGTCACGGTATAGTCACGGCATGAAAAAAGCCCTGATTTAGGGCTTAAAATGCTCATGGAGCAGGTGAGGGGAATTGAACCCCCGTATCAACCTTGGCAAGGTCGTGTTCTACCATTGAACTACACCTGCAAAAATGGCGGTCCAGACGGGGATCGAACCCGCGATCTCCTCCGTGACAGGGAGGCATGTTAACCACTACACCACTGGACCGTGTTATAAGAAAGATGGCGGAGATGGAGGGATTTGAACCCTCGCGCCAGTTTCCCGACCTATACCCTTAGCAGGGGCACCTCTTCAGCCTCTTGAGTACATCTCCATACACTTGCTGACCAACTTAGCGCTTTTTTATGTTATCATACGCACCGATTTTGTGCAAGTATTTTTAAACATTTTATAAAAAAACAGGCCTGATTTCTCAGGCCTATTCTACTGTATAACCCGCTTCCCGGATTGCCGTTTTCGCAATATGAACGATATCATTGCGACCCTCGACAATGACTGCCTGACGCTCCAGATTGATCTCAAAATCCACCCGGGTTTCACTTAACGCTTCCGTGATCCGCCGGACGCAATGTTCGCAATTCATATCCTTAACAAAAATAATATGTTTCATAGCGCCTCTCCTTCCGGCTTACTCAAAAGCCATTTCCAACGCAATCTGCATCATCTTGGTAAAAGAATTCTGACGTTCTTCTGCAGTCGTTACTTCGTGGGTAACCAACGAATCCGAAATGGTAACCAAGCATGCCGCATGCTTTCCGAGTTTCTTCGCATTGGCAAACAACGCAAACGATTCCATTTCCACAGCAACCGAACCAGTATCTCTGAAAATGTCCTCAAAAGAAACTCCGGAATCACGATAGAAAACATCACTGGAATGGATTCTGCCCAAAACAAACGGAATATTCAAACGCTGAGCCGCAGAAATCAAACTCGCATTCAGTTTGACCGAAGGCATCATCACTTCTTCCTTATAACCAAAAGCTGTCAAAGCAAAACTGGATTCGCTCCAGGCACTGTCCGCCAAAACGACATCATACAGATTCACATCCTTGCTGTACGATCCTGCCGAACCGATCCGAATGATGTTCTCAACGCCATAAAAAGCAAACAACTCATAGGAATAAATGCCTATGCTCGGCATACCCATGCCTGAACCCATTACAGAAATCTTGTGTCCTTTATATGTTCCGGTATAACCAAACATATTGCGGACATCATTAAACATCTCAACATTTTCTAAAAACGTTTCAGCAATAAACTTCGCCCGAAGCGGGTCTCCCGGCATCAAAACCGTCTTAGCGATCTGTCCATCTAATGCCCGATTGTGTGGTGTAGCCATAAATATCTCCTTTTTCTTACAAATCAATTATACCAAAATTCAACTATAAACCCAACAATGACACTGCCAAATTGAAATATATGATCAGTGCCACGGCATCGACCAAGGTCGTAATCAGCGGAGCTGCCATCGCTGCCGGATCTTGTTTGAAAAGCATCGCCAATAACGGCAGAACGCCGCCGACTAATTTTGAAATCACGACAGTCATCATTAAAGTCAGTGAAATGACCAGATCGACCATCATACCGGTATCCGGAGCAAAAATAAGCAAACGCAACCAATTGATTACAAACAGAACTGCCCCACTCAGCAAAGCTACCTGAACTTCCTTCCAAACAACCTTCCAATAATCCGACATGGTCAGTTCTCCGATCGCAATCCCACGGATAACCATGGTCGAAGCCTGAGAACCGGCATTACCGGCCGTAGACATGATCAACGGAATCGAAGCAGCCAACGCCGGGATCAACAGCAACGCATCCTCGTAACCGGAAATGATGCTGCCGGTAAAGGTAGCAGATACCATTAATACTAACAGCCAGGTGATTCGGCTTCTAGTCATCTCAGCGATCGAAGTCTTCAGATATGAACCTTCGATCGGAATGATCGCTGCCATTTTCTGAATATCTTCCGTAACCTCTTCTTCCAAAACGTCAATGATATCATCAACCGTGATGATACCGATCAATCGATTCTCATCATTGACAACCGGAACGACCGTAATATCATAACGTTTGATGACATGAGCAACCGATTCCTGATCATCATGCGTACGAACCGAAATTACGTCGCTGTCCATCAGATCTTCGATAAGATTATCTGTTTCTGCCAATAAAATATCTCGCAAACGCACAGACCCAACCAGTTCACGATGTTGCGATATGACATAACTGACACTGATGGTTTCAGCCGTTTTCCCCTGCTGCTTGATTTTCCGTATCGCCCGAGCCACCGTATCCGAAGCTTCCAACTCCACGAAATCCGTCGACATGATCGAACCTGCCGAGTAATCCGGATAACTCAACAGCAAGTTGATTTCCGCCCGTTGCTCGGCACTGGCTGCATTTAAAACGTGCTTAACGACATTTGCCGGCATCTCTTCTAAAAAGTCAACGATATCATCGGTATAAAGGTTATCCAGCATCGCCGTAATTTCCACGGATGTAAATGACTGAATGATTTCCTGCTTCTTCTCATAGGTGAGATACGTAAAAATCTGAGCTGTAATATCCTTCTTCAATGTCTTAAACAAAAACAGAATTTCCTTAAGTTCCAATAGCTCTACGATTTCCGCCAAGTCAATCAGATTGTACTCATCAAAAATCACACGCAGATTCTTTACCTGGCGCAACTCGATGAGATCTCTCAGCTGTTGAACTGTAACATCCATAGTTTCAATCATCGTACACCTCCGTTACCCAAGTACTGCCATGGCAATTGAAAAATAGACCAACAAAGATACGGCATCGACCAATGTCGTAATGACAGGGCCGGACATTGAAGCCGGATCGATTTTTAATATCAAAGCAAACAACGGCAGTAAACCACCGATCAGATTCGCCAGAGTGATCGTCAGCAAAACCGTAAAAGACACCAATAAAGCGACGACGATTCCTACGCCGGGCATAAAGATAACAATGCGCAGTGTATTGATTGCAAATAATATCAGCCCGGTAATCAGCGAAGCCCGCAGTTCCTTAAACAAGACCGCCAGAAAATCTTTGATCGACAAATCATCCACGACGATACCGCGAATGACCATGGCGCTTGCCTGCGAACCTGCATTACCTGCCGTATCCATCAGCATCGGAATGAAATTCACCAATGAGGGAACGATCCGCAGTATCGCAGAGTTGCCCGCAATGATCATCCCGGTCAATGTTGCGGGTATCATCAAAATCAACAGCCAGGGAATCCGGCTCTTAAAGATTTCCCAGACATTCGACTCAAGATATGAACCTTCCACCGGACGGATACCTGCCATCAAGTGAATATCTTCCGTTGCTTCTTCTTCCAAAACGTCGATGACATCATCAACGGTAATAATTCCCACCAACTTATACTGACTGTTTACAACGGCAACGACCGAGATATCATACTTTTGAAACACATGACCGACTTCTTCCTGATCATCATTGGTCAGCACGGATACGATATCGGTATCCATGAGGTCTTTGATTTCCACATCCTCAGCCGCAAACAAAATCTCCCTTAAGGAGACAGAACCTAACAGGGTATTGCTTTTATTGATGACAAAACACGTATTGATCGTTTCTGCCGTCTTTCCCTGCTTACGGATCTGTTCCATGGCTTCTTCCACCGTATGATATTCGTACAACTCGACATAGTCCGTCGTCATGATCGAACCCGCAGAGTTCGGAGCATAACTCAACAGGGTATTGATTTCCGTCCGTTGCTCAACCGTCGCATTATGAAGCACCTTCTTGACGATGCTTTCCGGCATCTCTTCCAAAAAGTCAACGACATCATCCAAATACAGATTGTCCAAAATGCTCTTGATTTCCGGACCGGTAAATGTTTTGATCAGTTCTTCCTGTTTATCGACCGACAGATATGCAAACAAATCCGCCGTGATTTCCTTCTTGACAGTCTTAAAGATAAAAAGAACCTCACTTAAGGTGCATTGTTCGGTTATATCTGCCAAGTCTACGATGTTGATTTCTTCAAAGATTTCACGTAATTTTTTAACCTGCTTTTTACTAATGATCTCCTGTAACATTTCCAATGTCAATTCGTTCCAGTTTTCCATCGTGCACCTCCTACTTTACCATTTTAACCCTTTAACGCCGATTGCACAACAAAAAAACGATGTTTCCATCGTTTCTATTTAGAGCCTTTTGAGCCTCTTTTCTCAAAGTTTGCCAACAAATTTGTCTGATAAGAAAACACCATTTTCTCCCGGCTCCGTTGCCGGTCAATTGCCTGTTCGACCAACACATCCATCAGAGCGGTAAAGTCTAAACCGTCATGTTGCCACAGATAGAAAGACAATGAACCCGGGATCGTATTGATCTCATTGACATACGGAGTCATCGTGGTCTCATCTATCAGAAAATCAATGCGCGAGACTCCGTTGGCACCCAAAACCTCAAAGGTGCGAACCGCTAAATGTTTGATTTTCTCGGTCAGTTCCTTAGGGATATCCGCAGGAATCTGACGGCTGGTCGATGCCATCCCTTTAGAACTTACACCCTTAGTACTGCCCTGATACTTATTTTCATACGACAGGATTTCATCTGTTTTCAACACTTCCTCAATCGACGAAGCCTTGATATCCAATCCGACACCCAACACCGAACAATTGACCTCACGAATGTTCTCCAGTTTTCGCTCTACCAAAATCTTTCGATCATACATCGATGCAAACTCGATAGCCTCGAACAGCTCCTGCTCATCATGCGCGGTTTTTATACCGATCGAAGATCCGAGACAGGCCGGCTTGACGATTAACGGATAACCGATTTCCTTCGCCTTGGTGACGATAGCCTGCTTACTGTCATTGACATGACCGCCATAAAACCAGAACCACGGCACAACAGGTAACCTGGAATTTTCGAGGACATGTTTCATGATGATTTTATCCTGACCGACACCCGCCGCAATGACATCACAACCGGCATAAGGAACCCCTAACATCTCCAAGTATCCCTGGACCGTCCCATCTTCCGCATGTGTCCCATGCACCACCGGTATTACGACATCGATGACCGTCGGACGGGAAGGAAACAATTTACTCTTCAACGGCAGCATGACCACTTGATTTTGCTGACGGACCAATGAAATCGGTGATAACTGCTTAAGCAGTTTGCTCATGTCTTTATATTGCTTGATATCCCGTAACAATAATGATGTATACAACACATGTGATTTCGATATATATAAAGGAACGACATCATATCGTGTCTTATCCATTGCTTCCATGGCTTGAACCGCAGAAATAATACTTACTTCATGCTCGACGGACTCACCGCCAAACAGAACGCCTACTGTAATCTTCATTCGCTACCTCCTAATCACAAGCGACATCGCCGCCATGCAAAGCCACATGCAATGCACGCCCGATTTCTGTTTTCGTCGTCTTCTTCGACAGTTCCGGCAAATCATCGACATCAAAAAATGCTACATCCGTTGTTTCGTGATTGTGCCGTGCAGTTCCGTTGATGATTCGACCGGTAAAATAGTGCACATACTCCGAAACAAGTGTCGGATAGTCCTTATACTTCTCCCGCTGAAATACACCGACCAGACGATCGATCTCAACATCAAAACCCGCTTCCTGCTTTACTTCCCTTACGGCATTTTCTTTGGGGGACTCAAATACATCACACCAACCACCGGGAACTGCCCATTTCGCTTCAGATTTCTCCTTAACCAAAAGCAATCGACCCTGATCATCAAATAACAACACCCGAACCGAAACATTGGGTGTCGGATACAGATCGCGTTCATAATAATTTTTGCTGACAGGCTCAATCGGCAAAGTGTTCAGCATCTCCCGGCTGAGCTTCTGCAATTCTTCGTAGTTTTCCAAAGCATACTCATCTTTGCTGAATTTTAAGCCTATTTTGCTAATGCTCATCACCTTAACAGCAAATTGCTCCCAGTTCATATATGCGCCTTCTTTCTGTAACATTATACCTCAAAGCATACACAATGAAAACAAAAAATGCCTGTGCATCAACGGCTGAATGCATCAGGCAAATCATTTTCAATCAGTACGGTATCCTCTTTGGTCGCATTGGAAGCCAACCATCCAAAAGCCTCCTTGACCGAAGAAAATACGTGTACACGTTCCATTTCAAACCCGGAATCCTTCAACCCCTCAACGATCGGCTGGGTCTGGGTTTTACCGATCAGACAAACCTCATCGGCTTTCCCTTTCATCATCGCTCCAAACGCCCGATTATAAGCATCCTGCTGCTCACCCAACTCAATCATCCCTGGTGTGATGACAATCCGTTTTCCTGGCATCATTGAAAGAATGTCCAATGAATTCTTCGAACTGACCGGGTTTGAATTGAATGCATTATCGATGACGGTCAGGCCGTTCACTTTTTTGACTTCCAACCGATGTTCTACCTGACGGGTCGAAGCAACGCCCTTCTGTAATCTTTCCCAGTCAATACCTAAATGTTTCCCTAAGGCAATCGCTGCCAAGATATTTAGCACGCTGTGTTCCCCAAGCATTTTTGTTTCAAAAGGAATCGTTACCTGTTCACGGGTCACCAAATCAAAAGCGGTACCTTTCGGCGAATATCGGATGTTGACCGCCCGGAAATCCACATCCTCACTTTCGATGCCATACCACAGGATCTGACATTTGTTCTTAATCCGATAATTGCGAATGTGCTCATTGTCGCGATTCAAGACACCGACACCGGAAATCGGCAGATTCTCGATCATCTTCATCTTCTCAATGATGATATTATCCAATGTTTTAAACGTATTCAGATGCTGCGGGCCTATGGATGTTACGATACCGAACTGCGGCTTAACAAACTTCGTGAGCATATCGATGTCACCGACTTTATCCGCTCCCATCTCACAAATAAACACCTGATGGATCGGCTTTAGCATCGTACGAATCGTAATGGTAATTCCCATCGGTGTATTGTACGAAGCAGGTGTCATCAATGAATAAAACTGATGGGTCAGGATCTCATTGAGAATATTTTTGCTTGAGGTCTTCCCATAACTTCCGGTAATCCCGATTTTGATGAGATTGCTTTGCTTCTTCAAAATGCGCTTTGCCAGAAAAACATAGTAGCCCTTAACAAAATTCTCGATTGGTTCGGTAATGATGGCCATAAGGATAATCAATACCCACGGCAGCCAATAGAAAACCGGAACCATCACCAGCCATCCCCGCATCGGCAGCATAATCAACAGCGGCCAAACGATGGCCAGAAACATCAGAAGCATGATGATGATCTGACGTTGAACCCGATGGGTCAGATGCAAAGGTTTGATATATTCTTTTCGCTTTTCGATTTTCCAAAGCAACAGTGCATACAGCGAGACAATCAAAATTAACGCCAGCCAGGCATAGATCTCCTGCTCAATAAACAACAGTAAAAAAAGCGGAGAAAGAAAAAACAAATATAATACAAGTTTCGAGCCAAAATCCGTAATCGTTTTGCTTAACCACGGGATATAACGCGGCAGTTCATAACGGTTTTGCTGAAACATGTGAAGCGCATTTTTACAGGGTATCCAAACATAAAGGAGCAATGCGATAAAAAATGCACCCTGAGCAAGCTGAATAAGTGTGATCCTCATGGTGCCAACTCCTTTTCTTCTGCCAAAAATACATCACAAATCTTATTGAAACGGGCAATCTGATTCCAATACGCATAGTGATCTTCACCTTCGAAAATCACCAATCCTGCATCCGATATTCTTTTTTCCATCAGTCTGCCCATCCATAACGGTGTCGAATCGTCTTTTTCACCCCAAATCAACAAGGTCGGGCAGGTAATTTTTCCCAGTAAATCCGTCAGATCTTCGTTGACGATTTTTACAAATGACTGACGCATGACACCCGTGATCGTTCGGTAGTCCGAACTGCCAAAGAATCGACGCATTGATTCCTGATGCTTACTTAACCCAGGCAATTTAAAAACTGTTTTTGCGATTTTATACGTTTGTACCCGGACATGATAGACCAATGTTCGTTTCGGTTTGATTCCGGCCGCACCGGTCAAAACCAGTTTCTTCGTCGGATAACGCGATGCAAACACAATCGCCAACCGTGCCCCGAAGGAGTGGGCAATCAATATCGGTTGATCGACATCCAGTGCATCTAAAAACGATTTTAGAAAATCCGTGTATTCAAACACACCCCAAGGTTTGATGGGTGAATCACTGGCACCAAACCCGGGCAAGTCAACATTGATGATCCTGAAATCTTGTTGGAAAAACTGTTCGATGGGTTCCATCATAGACTTATTCTGTCCCCATCCATGTAAAAGTACAACACACCGACCGGTATGATGATTGTCGTTATAGTGAATCGTAAGTTCGTTGATACGTATCTGCGGCATAACTTCCTCCATACGTTTATATTATAATGGAAAAAAACTTTTTTGCACGAAATTGTTTGTTTTGTGATTAAAGATATTGAAGATTTATAAGATATATAATATAATGATGAAAAAGAAGGTGATCAAATGTATGAGTGGTTAACGGGAAATGCCCACACCCTGGTTGTTACGCTGTATAACACCAATATCACATTGAATAACAGCGCCGCAGCCTACTTCAATGATGTTCGTTACGCTACCATCGGAATTAATCGCAATATCAAGCAATTTGTAATCCGACCGGTGACCAAAAGAGAAGTAGAATTGAAAATAGTTCCTTTAGAACATCTTCATAAGGTGTCAATTGGTAAAGGATATGCTAGAATTAGTAATAAGACAGTATGTGATGAGCTGGCATCCATTCTAAACGAACCGTTGAATGGTCAGAAGTTTATCGCAAAATTTGATGACAAAGAGAAACTGCTGGTCATCAAACTTTCGGACGAGTCCGAGTAGGAGGATCATTATGGAACAATGGCTCTGGGTTATCATATTAGTAGGCACATTGATCGTTGAAGTAGTAACCTTTGGAAATCTTATTTCCGTTTGGTTCTCTATCGGTGCTTTAGCCGCGTATTTTGCATTTATATTTGGTTTCAGCTTCCCTGTACAATTGGGCGTGTTTATTGTCGTTTCGATCGCTTCCTTGTTGTCAATCCGTCCGTTGGCAGCCAATTATTTCCGGGGAAATATGGTCGCTACCAATGCCGATCGGATCATTGGGCAACAAACAACTTTGGTTAAAGCCATCAAGTCCAATGGATGGGGTGAAGTGAATGTTTTTGGTACCGTATGGAGTGTTGCTGAATTAAACAATCATCCGGTGGATGTCGGTACTGTCGTAGAAGTCGTTGCCATTGAAGGCGCAAAACTGATCGTCAAAAAAGTCGATTAAGAAAGGAAAAAAATATGCCAGGAGATTTTATCGGATTATTTATCTTAATGTTTGTATTACTTTTGGTTATCATCGTTCTGACGTATACCGTCCGGATCATTCCCCAATCCAATGCCTATGTCATTGAGCGGCTGGGTGCTTACAACCGTACACTCAAACAAGGCTTGCACTTTGTCGTACCGATTTTTGACAGGGTTGCATCAAAAGTGACGTTAAAAGAAAATGTATTTGACTTTGCTCCGCAACCGGTCATCACCAAGGACAATGTCACCATGATGATCGACACTGTTGTATATTTCTTCATCTCTGACCCAAAACTATATACCTATGGTGTCATCAATCCGGTTTCAGCCATTGAAAATTTAAGCGCAACGACGTTGCGTAATATCATCGGTGAACTGGAGTTGGATGAAACGTTGACTTCCCGCGAGATCATCAACTCAAAGATGCGTGTCATCCTTGATGAGGCCACCGATCCTTGGGGCATCAAAGTCAATCGCGTTGAAGTTAAGAATATCATCCCGCCGCGGGATATCCAGGATGCAATGGAAAAGCAGATGCGTGCCGAACGTGAACGCCGCAGCGCAATTTTAAAAGCTGAAGGAGAAAAACGTTCTGCGATCCTTATCGCCGAAGGGGAAAAAGAAGCTGTCGTCTTGCGTGCCGAAGCAAAGAAAGAAGCATTGATTGCGGAGGCCGAAGGGGAAGCCAGAGCTATCGAACGCGTTTATAAAGCTCAAGCCCTCGGTGTTGAACTGTTGAAAGCAGCCGCACCGGATCAGGCTTATCTGACCTTGCGTGGTTATGAAACCTTTGAAAGAGTGGCGAACGGCCAATCCACAAAGATCATCATCCCTTCCGAGATTCAGAACATGGCCGGTTTGCTGGCTGGTGCCAAAGCACTGCTTGAACCGGATAAAGAAGAAAAGAAGTAAATGCACAGAAAAGCCGAGGATGACTCGGCTTTATTTTTTGCTTCCTTTTTTGGGTCGTTTGGAAGTGATTTTAAATATGACACCTTTATCCGCATTATAGGCAGACGGAATAAATCCATAAGCAGTTACCACCTTATGCACTATTGCCAGCCCTAATCCAAACTGACCGTCATCACCCTTCTCGTAAGCTTTAAATAATTTACTGATACGTTCGTCGGACATGGGCGGTCCGTCATTATAAACAGACAGCTCATTCTCATTGAGTACAATGATGATTTTGCTTTTTGCATACCGTATCGCATTATCAAGCAGGTTCTCGACCACGACTCGCCAAGGCTCAAGTGAGCCGGTATAAATCACTCTCTGTAAGTTGGTTTCGATTTTGATTTCAGGCCGGATGACCTTAAGAGACAATATGGCTTTGGAAACGACATCCACCATATCGATCTCTCCGACCTCAACACCTTCACTCGCCAAATATCCCAATCGGTTAAGCAGCAATAAACTTTGAACCTTCTTTTCCAATCGGTTGGCATGTTCGATTATGACATCCACACTCTTCTCCAAAGTCTCATACGGATAAACGCCGTCTTTAATACTTTCACCATAAGACTTTATCGTGGATATCGGTGTCTTTAAATCATGAGATATATTATGAATCATTTCTTCCTTCAATTGTTCGGAACGCTTGATTTCAATCTGCATCGCCACCAAAGCAGATGCCACCTCGCCAATCTCATCTCTTCGGTCAACCTTCAGTTCGGCATCCTCTCCGCGCCGGATCCGTTCGATATATGCCCTGATTTGATTGAGCGGATGGATCAGATAGGCCACCCATATCATCAGCAAGAAAAACAACACACTTACCACGATGACCATAATATTGACAACACTGTTCAGCAGCGTGTTTTTAAATTCGTCCCGATATGAACTGGAAATCGTCGATGCGATCGCAGTCGTCATATTTATCCGGGATATCGTATACAGGATTTTCTGATCATCAAAACCCGAAATATAATCCCGTGTATTGATTTGCTGACTTAACGCATTTTGCCTGAGTTCTTCAATAAGTTCCCTGGACAAAGAACCGATATTATCACTTGCCGTCATTTTTCCTTCCTGAGAAAAAATGATGTGCACGATGTTGGGATCATTCCCGCCGTACAGGGATTCGGTCGGGACACTCAAACGATAATTATAGACAATATTTGCTTGGGTCCGACGTAAAATTCCGTACATCTGACTTCGAACAAATCCGTCGATATTCCAAGAAAGAAACATAAAGAAAAATGAAACGAAAAAAACGATAAAAAGAAAGACGATGCCAAACAGCTGTTGAGTCAGAGAGAACTCCTTAAAAAGACCGCGGAATCTCATCAGCCTAACCGATAACCGAATCCGTAAATGGTGTGTATGCTCAGATTCGGCATTTTCCTGCGTAAGCGACGCAATGTATCATCAACCACCCGATCAGAACCGTAGTAGTTCACTTCCCAAACTTTCGTTAATATCTGATCTCTGGAGAAGGCTGTACCTTTGTTTTTAATAAACAACATGAGCAAATCAAACTCCTTGGTCGTCAGCTCAAGCTCACTTCCCGCTGAAAATACTTTACGCTGATTCTCGTCAACTTCATAACCGTCAATCAAAATACGGGTGATTTCATCTTTATACACCCGCCTCATGATGTTATTAACGCGCAATACCAGTTCTTTGGGAGAAAATGGCTTGGTAATATAGTCATCACTGCCCTTCTCCAAACCGATGATACGGTCAAACTCCTTATCGCGGGCAGACATAAAGATGACCGGAACCCCCGGAGATTGGATTTTGATCGCTTCGATCAAATCAAACCCGCTGCGGTCATCGAGCATGATATCCAAAATCCACAAGGATACATCCTCATCACCGACATGCATGGCTGCCTGATCATACGTCAGATATGAACGAACTTCATAATTCTCTTTCTCAAGATAACGCTTGACCAGTTCGTTTAAATCCTTCTCATCCTCAACTACGCACAAAACACGTTTCATTGCGATACCTCTTTGCATTATCATACCAAAAGAAAAGGACTCTTTAAAGTCCTTTAGCCTGAATCAACTCAATGACTTCCTGAACCAGCTGCAAGCATAAATCTTCGCTTTGAGCCTCGACCATCACGCGAACCAACGGTTCAGTACCGGAAGGGCGAACCAAGATGCGTCCGTTACCCTGCAACTCATCTTCTAAAACACGGATCTTCTCCTTCAGTTGTGCATCTTCCATTACAGCTTGCTTATCGTTAACACGCACATTCTTAAGCAATTGCGGATAGATTGCCACCGGTTCTGTAAGCATAGCTAACGATTTCCCGGAATCAGCCATTACCTCAAGCAGTTTCATGGCTGTCAATAATCCATCCCCTGTCGTTGCATGATCTTTGAATATGATATGCCCGGACTGCTCTCCACCCAAAGGAATATCTTGCAAGAGCATTTGCTCGTACACATATTTATCCCCGACTTGAGTTTGAACGAATTGAATCTCCTCTTTTTCCAATGCTTTATATAATCCGAGATTCGACATGACGGTTGTTACGATTGAATTCTTATGCAATCCTTGGTTCTTCTTTAAATGCAACCCGCAGGCATATAAAATCTTATCACCGTCAATCAACTGACCAAACTCATCTACAGCAATCAGACGGTCGGCATCACCATCAAAAGCGAAACCGATATCCGCTTTCAAATCAATAATCGCCCTCTGCAAATGCTCCGGATGCGTCGAACCGCAGTTTGTATTAATATTGATTCCATTGGGTTCACTATTGAGAGCAATCACATCAGCATGAAAACGGTGAAGCATTCTCTTGGCTGTAGACACCGCACTTCCATGTGCGCAATCGATCACGATTCGCTTGTTCGAGCAATCAAAATCAAACAACGAGGCCATCCAATCCAAATAATGATCCAATCCTTGCGGATAAGCGATGATCTGACCGACATTGCCATCCAACGCATATAAAATTTCTGAATTTCCATCCATATACTGCTCGATCTCTTCTTCAACAGAAGCAGAAAGTTTGCTTCCTTGTGAGTCAAATACTTTGATTCCATTATCATAGTAGGGATTGTGTGATGCAGAAATCATGACACCGCAGTCAAACTTCTCCCTTTTCACCAGATATGCTATTGCCGGCGTCGGTGCAACTCCCAGAATATACACATCACATCCGGCGGCCGTTGCTCCGGCAGCGATCGCTGACTCAAACATCGAAGAAGAAATCCGTGTATCACGACCGATCAAAATCCGCCCTTTGGCCTCTTTTGAAAATAAGTGACCTAAATAACTGCCGACAGCAAAAGCCATCTGTACTGTCAGCGTTTCATTCGCTCTTCCTCGAATTCCATCCGTTCCAAAATATTTCCCCACATTGACTCTCCTTATCGTATGACTTCAATCGATATGGTCGGTTTCTCCGGTGTGAATTTCACCAGCGTCGTACCGCCATCCACATAAACAATGACACTCTGTAAACCTAATTCAATATTCAGCATATCGATATATACTTCCATGTTATCTTCGGTAATATTCGCTATGTTCTCGGCGGTGCCAAACAACTCCACATTCGTATAAGCATCTTCCGGATCCACAATCGTAAATCTGTATCCTTTAATGTTATTCCGGTAGCGGATCATTACATTTTCAACGATCCGTTTTACACCGTCACCCAGTCTGATTTCCATATTCACCTTAGTAACACTGAGTTTTCGGACACCGCTGGGCAATGTCACGGTATATACCAGATTAGTATCGCCTGTCAGGGTCGTAGCATTAATCGGAATACGAAGTTCATCGATCTTTGCCAAAACTGACTCAGGCGCAAACAGTGTAATGGAATTATGATCCATCGTGATGGATGAAATTGCTTTTCCATTGGGGATTTCTCCTACCGGATCCACGATGACCGGAACTGTCTTTGACGGCGATGTTACGTTGACCGTTACACTGACTTCTGAAGGCATGATATCAGCTTTGACACGATTTCCGAGCTGGTCATACGCAACGATCGGCACTTTCTTGGTGAAGTTTCCGGTGACCCCGGTTACATCGATAAATGCTTTAACAAAAGCAATGCTATCCAACGTACTCTGAGAAGCACGGACAATGATCTCGCTGAGTTCGAGCTGAGGTTCGCCCAAAACATATTCCAGATCCATCTTATTAACATTGACGAAGTCATAATCCAGAATAAACTTCGCGGATACTTTACGGGTGACCGTTACGATCGCGGTCGACGGTGTAACCGCTACTGCAACCCGCGGTGAAAAATCTGTTGCGACCAGGTTGATCTGATGAACACCTTCGGTCAGACCGGTCAAATCGGCAACGACTTTATACCCGCCTTGGTTTTTTGTCATCTGAATATCTGCAAGTTCCCCAACGAGCAAGGCATTGACTGTGTTAGGTAACCCCGTGATTTCGTACACTTCATTATTGGCAATGACTGTCAGAGGGATATCCGGGATTTCTTCTCCGGACCCACTGATACCTGAACTGAAAATATCCGCATTGCCGAAGTTGATCGTTGCAAAGAGCAATAGTGCCAAAGCCAGCGAAATCGGCTTACCAAAACGCGGATTAAAGAGAAGTTTATCGACCCATGCACTTAACCATCGGATAACACGCAATACAGACAGCTCAACACTGGCATAAGTTTTTACCATCCGTTGACTCTGACTGGCAATTCGCTTGGCTATCTCGAGCTTTTCATCGGTTGACTGACGTTGCGGCTCTTTCGTCATTGCGGTTCACCTCCTGACTTATCCGAAGAATCATCGCGTGATTCTTCTGTTTTTAAATCCAGAGACAAATCATCCTTAATGATTTCCACTGAATCCTTATTTACTGTTTCTTTCTTCGGCTGTTTCTTCTTAAATCGCTTAAACAGCATGTCTGCACTGGCCTCTTCTTTCTTAGCTGCCGGCGCAATGATTTCCTTAGCAGACAGCGGCTGATCTCCGATAGGTTCCGGTTCAGCTTCGATGACGGTCGGTTTCCCTTCTTTAAACGAAAAAGGCAGCCAGCGTTCTTCTTGCACAGGTTCATATTTAACATCCGTTTCCTGATTCAGGATCATACGATGCAAATATTCTTTCAACTTTTCTTTCGTTACCTGAACCAGTTTTCCCTCTTCGGCAATTGATACTTTTCCTGTTTCCTCGGAAACGATGATCGTAATCGAATCTGTGATTTCACTGATGCCGATACCGGCACGGTGTCTTGCTCCGTATCGAGACGGCAACTCCATGTTGGTCGGCGGAAAATATGCAGATGCACATGCGATCCGATCGCCCTGTATGATGACTGCACCATCATGAAGCGGTGTGGATGTAACAAAAATCGAACATAAAAGCTCGGAAGTTACGACCGAGTTCATCGGAGTACCTGTCTTGATGTAATCAGATAAGGAATGTGACTGTTCCAACGTAATCAGTGCCCCAGTCTGATTTTCCGACAGCTGCATCGTTGCATTGACCAATTCATTGATCAGCTGTTCACGTTCGTTGCCGGATAGCGTATTCAGACGTGAGAACACGCTGGATTTGCCCAGCCTTTCAAGTAAGCCACGGATTTCCGGCTGAAAAATGATGATGACCGCCAAGAACCCCCAAGTAACAAACATATCGGCTACCCACGCAACCGTTCTGAAATTGAAAAATGTTGCGATTGATTTTATAAATAAGACAAGGATGATCCCCTTGAAAATCTGGATCGTCCTGCTGTTGTTTCTAACGATTCGGATCGTGTAATACAACAGGATCCACATCAAAACGATATCAAAAAATACGCGCAGTACCTGAATGATCGTCTGAATGGTCGAATAGTTCAGCATGGTTCGTCCTCCTTTAAGCAGATTTAATTATATCACATCTTGGTTTGTTAAAAAACCTTACTTTTCGCTGCCCCACAGCACCAAAAACTCCACGACGATTTCGATTTGATCTTCTTTACTCACTGATGCCATACCATCATCTTTCTGAAATCCATAAGAACCAAACTGCGAATGATTTCCGCCTTGAATCACGTAAAATTCCGTGTACGGCGAAAATTTGCTTTGGGCATCGGCAAAAGATGCAAGATTCAGGATTTTATCCGCAGACCCTCGAATAGAAATCATGCGGACATCACTACCGGAAAAGTCCGCGGAAGGATATGAAGCTAAAAAGCCGATACCTGCAATCTTATCATTCCCTTTTGCCATTTGTGCACCCATAACTCCACCCAGGGAATGACCGACGACGTACCATTGTTGCGTTTCGGCGAATTTTTCCATCCATACCTTTCCGGCATTTATATCAAATACAGCCAAATGAAACGGAAAAGACACGATGATGACACGCTGACCGGAGGCTTGTGCTAACTGATATCCCAACACTGCATATGCACGATAATCCACTTTCCCTCCGGGATAGATAATCCATCCGGTGCTCTCATCCGCATTCTCAGGTGTGATGACCAACGCTTTGCGCATTCCTATACTTTGCTCGACGATCGTATCGCTTTGACTTTCGAGTATAACGACCGCCTCGTTGGCCGGGGAATAGTGCTGAAACAAGTATACCGTGACCGCAAATATCAAAACAGCAATCAATGTGATGTATCGGAAGTATCGTGCTCGTTTGTTTCTCATGGGATTCTCCTGGCAGGTTGCCTTTCTTTATATAATAGTTACACTCTTGTATTATACCTTATCTTTGATTACAATGTACAAGTGAGGTACTTATGAGCGAATCTGTCATCACGGTAACCATCGAAAATAAAACGATCATTCTGATCAAAACCGCCCACGTTTCTGCACAGAGCGTTTTGGATGTGAAAGAAACCATTGAGAATATCAAACCGAATACAGTGTGTGTTGAGCTGGATGCTCAGCGGGCTAAAGCATTTACCGAAAAACAGAACATGGACAATGTCGATATCATCACAATCATCAGACAAAAGCAAGCCGGTTATCTGCTTACCAACCTTATCCTCAGTTCTTATCAGCGAAAAATCGCAAAGCAACTGGATATTTCCGTAGGCGCAGAAATGCTTCAGGCATTGGAAAGTGCAAAGGAAGTCGGAGCACATATCCGATACATCGACCGAAATATTCAGACGACGTTTATGCGCATATGGCGTTGCTTGGGATTTTGGGAAAAAATGAAGCTCATATCCGCACTGATCACCAGTATGTTTGTTGAGGAGAAAATTACAGAAGCAAAGCTGGAAGAGCTGAAACAATCGGATATGATCGAACTGGCACTGAAGGAAGTCGGCGGGAAATTCCCATCCATTAAGACCGGTCTGGTCGATGAGCGGGATCGGTACATGGCTCAAAATATCAAAAACTCCTTTGGGAATGTCGTTGTAGCGGTCATCGGAGCTGCGCATGCACCCGGAATTTTGCGTGAACTCAACAATGAAAACAGTCTGATGGAACTGGACAGGATTCCGGAAAAAACCTTTTTAAGCAAAGTCTCCGGGTGGCTGATCCCGGCACTCATCCTGACACTGATCCTGATTACCTTCAGTTTTGACTCATCCATCGGCATGCGTCAAATTATGATCTGGATCATATTCAACGGCGGACTTTCTGCATTAGGTACTGCTTTGGTTTTAGGCCATCCCTTATCGATCTTAACCGCTTTTTTAGCCGCACCGATCAGTTCACTATCCCCGCTGTTAGCCGCCGGCTGGTTTGCGGGTCTTGTCGAAGCAATCATGCGTAAGCCAAAAGTATCCGATTTGCAGCGCATCTCAGAAGATATCAACTCTTTGCGCGGCTTTATGAAAAACCGGTTCTTGCATGTGCTTCTGGTCGTGATGAGCGCAAACATATTTTCTTCCATCGGTACGATTTTATCCACGATGGAGATTTTTAAAAATTTCTTTGAGACAATATTCTAAAGGGGCCGAAAGCCCCTTTTATTTCCATAAATCAAACGGATACAAACCTTCTTGTTTCATCCCTGCCAATGCTTCGGTCACCATCGGTTTATCTTCACGATAAGTAACACCAAACCATCGGTCACTGGACGTCAGCATCCGTACGCGAAACATATTCTCTGCCAAACCTTCCCCGACAGCTGTTGGTAAGACATGTTCACATTTCATCGGATTCGCTTCGAGTTCTTTTTGTAAAAAACGTTTGAACACAAATTCGAAGTAAGGAATGACTGCCGGTGTAAAACCCCAGTAGTTCATGGAAACCTGACTCAGCGGATCGATCGTTTCCATTTTCCCTTCAATTTCAACACACAATACATCCTCACTATAACCGATTCTGGGTCGCTCGACGATTTGCTTCAAATATCCGTTTTCGTTTTCGCACACAGCCCGGGTCACCATTCCTGAACGGGTGACCGTATTCTCAAGAACATAACTGACCATCGCATACTCATGATCGCGGATATCGTTGGACAAAAAGTCAAACATGATTTTAAAAGATTCCTTACCATAATAATCATCTGCATTGATAACCATAAACGGACCGTCCAAAATTTCCCGGCAGGCCAGAAGTGCATGCGTCGTTCCCCAAGGTTTCTCGCGCCCTACGGGCAACATGAATCCCTCAGGCAAATCATTCATATCCTGATACGCGTATATGACCTTCATATGTTTGCGTATCTTCGCACCTAATGCCTGTTCGAAAGCTTCTTCGTGTTCTTTTCGAATGATCAAAACAACGGATTCAAATCCTGCTTCTTTGGCATCATAAATCGAAAAATCAATAATACTCTCGCCGTTGTTTCCTACTGTATCGATTTGCTTCAGACCACCGTAACGGCTGCCCATTCCGGCAGCAAGGATCACTAATACTGGTTTTTTCATAAACACTCCCTTTGGACAGATCATGGATCAATCCCACTAAATTATAACGAAAACCATCGGAAAGTTAAATAAAAAACGCGCCTTTCGGTGCGTTATGATCACAATATGGTGCCGCTACCCAGAATTGAACTGGGAACTGAGCATTACCATTGCTCCGTTTTACCATTGAACTATAGCGGCATAGTGCATAAACAATGATAATAAAAACCATCGGAAAATGCAACCCTTTTTATAAAAAACTACCAATTCTTTAGGTGCTCATACACCTTCGATACCGGCATTCCCATAACGGCATAGTAATCCCCGCGGATGGCCGTAACAAAAGGCGCAGCAAGCCCCTGAATCCCGTAAGCACCGGCTTTATCCATCGGTTCACCGCTGTTTACATAGGTTTCGATCTCTTGTTCATTCAAAACACAAAAATCAACTTCGACCACCGAAGAAAACTTCTCTGTCTTATATTGGTCCATGATACATACACCGGTAATGACAATATGCGTTTTGCCGGAAAGTTTTCTCAGCATCGCCTTTGCATCTTCTGCATCGGTTGGTTTGCCCAATACCTCATCATCCACCAAAACGATCGTATCTGCACCAATCACCAACGCCTGACGGTGGTGCTGCCATATGGTCAATGCTTTGTGATATGCCAGATTCTCGATGGCCTTTACTTTGCTGAGCGACTCATCCAGCACTTCATCCAGATCTGCTTCACGAACTTTAAAATCAACACCGCATAAGGCGAGTAATTGCTTTCTTCTTGGAGACTTAGATGCCAATATGATTTCCATGAATCTTCTCCTTCAACATGCGATTGACCGAAACCGGAACGAATTTCTCAGCATCACCTCCGGATAAAACAAGATTTTTGACGACCGACGAAGATATAAACGACAGTTCCGGCGTTGCAACCAAGAATATAGACTCAATCGTCTCATCCAAGATCATATTGGCAGTTGACTGCTGAAGCTCATATTCATAGTCCATGACGGCACGTATACCGCGGATCAGGACCGTTGCATTCAAACGGCGGCACAAATCAACCGTCAGTCCTTCGGAAGCCACCACTTGAACATTGGATAAATGCTTTACAGCCTCCGTGATCATTTGAATGCGCTCGCTGACCGAAAAGAGCACCTTCTTATCCGGATTGACCATAATTGCCACAATCAGTTCATCCGCAATTCTCGCCGCTCGTTCAATAATGTCCATATGACCGTTGGTCAGTGGGTCAAATGTACCGGGATAACACGCCTTCATAATCTCCTCCGCAAAAAAGGCTCACTTGAGCCTAATCGACAAATAAACCCTTATCCAAAATATTGATGACCTGATCGACGACATAATCAAAATTGTCGGTTTCCTTAAACATGACCCAATTCAAACCGATGAAATTGGATATTCCCATCAGCAAAAAACTGACGACTTCGGGATCATGGACTTTCATCTGCTGATTAGCTTGTGCCACTTCGATCTGTGAGATATAATTTTGAGCAAACTTAGTATAATAGTCGATAAACAGTCGCTTATCAATATACAGCGACTCCCAGATGATATTGTAAATATGCTTATTGTCGTTAATGAAATGCAAAAAAGCTTTTAATCCGGCCCGCTCGGCTTCTTTGCGGGTAGAACACTTTCTCACTTCTTTCGCGATTTGCATACGGATGCGATGACTGTACTGAAGCAGCAAATAACAATACAGACTCATTTTATCCTCAAAATAAATATAGAAAGTACCCGGAGCGACATTAGCCAATCCCGTGATATCATTGATCGATGTCCCATGGTATCCTTTTTTGTAAAACAGCTGCTCAGCCGCATTGGTCAATCGATCCAACGTCGCCTGCCCGCGTTTTGTTTTGGGTTGATTTACTAACGA
>DDYT01000065.1 GCA_002348095.1 Erysipelotrichaceae bacterium UBA2227
GTTTTATTTATGCGACGTTAACAAAGTAAACCATGAATGTAAATATTGTTTAAAAAAGCAAAGAAAGTAGCTAATAACTAGTAAATCCCGCATATTATATGCAAAACTTTGCCTTTTATTTTATCTTTTCGGCAATTTCACGCAACTTGTTAAACCTGTGTTTCATTCCGGATTTACTCATGACCGTTCCGGTTTTTTCCTCATAAACATCACTCAGTTCATTCAGGCTTGCATCCGGGAAGTCGATCCTCAGCAAAGCTACCTCCTTCAGCTTCTCTTCCAATGAATCAAATCTACCGGCTTTCTGAATCTTAATGATATCATCAATCTGCCTGGATGCAGCCTGCAAAGTCTTCATTTCATTGGCAACCTCACAATTATCCAAGCGGGTCAAGGAGTTGCGGAAATCCCGTTGAATCCGGATATCTTCGAATTTCATAAGAGCATCGATTGCTCCGATGGCCCGCAAGAAATCCGCAATCTTATCCGAAGCTTTCAGATAAACCACTTGCTGTTGCCTGCGCATGACTATTTTGGCAGGCAGTTCGAACCGCTGCATCAGTTTACTGACAAAAACGGCATGCTTGTCATTGTGCGTAGCAATCTCACAGTGATAGTTTGTTTTGATTGGTGTATTGATACTTCCGGAGGCTAAAAAGGCTCCTGCCAAATAGGCTCGTGCACAACAATCCTTTGCTACGACTGATCGCATGGGCCGATCCGACAATCCCATTGAAGTCCATAACCCGACATCTTCCAATATTTCTTTTACCTTAGATATAACCTTGATCACATAAATGTTGTTCTTCTTCAGTTTCATTTTTTTGATGATTGAAAGCTCACCGGTAACTTTATAGCGCTCCTTCAGCAAAATCCAAATACGCTTTGCTGTGGTTGGATTCTCTGTTTTAATGATCAACTGATACGATTGATTGGAAATAGCCAGGGTCGCATTCAACTGAATCAACGCTGAAAGCTGCGCTCTGGTACAGCACGTCTTTAACTCATTTTGTGATATTTCAGACTTTATTTCCGTTGTAAATGACATCTGTTCACTCCTGATTCAGAATCTCTTCAATTAAATCTTTCACTTTCAGCGGATCGTGTCGAACCAAACCGTTAGCAAAATCCAATAAGTTCGATAAAATTACAGGATATGCATGATCAGATTCTTTCATATCAACCACCGAACTTCCCATCATATGATATCGTTCTATGACTTCCGGAGGTAGTGAATCATTTGCCTTTATGACCAAATCCACATCCACGCCGCTATGACGGATAATAGCATCCACATGCTCTTCCATCGAATAAAAATCCGTCTCTCCGGGTTGAGTCATCGCATTGCAAACATAGATTTTTCTTGCTTTGGATGACTTGAGTGCACAAGCGATATCTTCGATGATCAGATTCGGGCATATACTCGTATATAAACTGCCGACACCGTAAATGATTAAATCTGCCGACTTGATTGCATCGATGGCCTGACGGGATGCCCTGACTTTTTCCTGATAAAAAACCCTTTGTATTCGGTTTCCGCTTTTGGGAATATTCGATTCCCCGCGAACGATCGTTCCATCCGCCATTTCAGCAAACAAGGTAATCACCTGCAGAGACGAAGGAACGATATCTCCCTTTACGTTGAGTACTTTGGATA
Source organism: Erysipelotrichaceae bacterium UBA2227 (assembly GCA_002348095.1). GTDB lineage: Bacteria > Bacillota_I > Bacilli_A > Erysipelotrichales > Erysipelotrichaceae > UBA2227. The sequence goes on from DDYT01000065.1 coordinate 1,658, forward strand.
TCGAATTGATCGCTTCCATGAAATTCCCGCTTCGATCCGTCAAAGCAGTCAGGATCAGGTTTCCGAGATTATGACCGTAGATTTCATTATCCGGTGCTCCCTCAAAACGATACTCCATCAGCCTCGATAACATCGTCTCCGACTCAGCCATTGATATCATGACATTGCGAATATCTCCCATGGCAGGAATGTGAAAAGCACGGCGCAATCTGCCGGTCGATCCCCCGTCATCCGCAACGGTTACGATCGCTGTCAAATGAATATGATTAAGAAGTTTTAACCCTCTTAATAATGTAGCCTGGCCGGTGCCCCCACCGATGACGACGACCCTCTTCTTGTTCATAAGCGATCCTTCTTATCCCTGTGATTCTTGAAGCATTTATACTTCTGATTGTACTGATCGTAAAGCCAGTTGGTTATCGCCACGGAGCGATGCTGCCCGCCGGTACAACCGATCCCGACGGTGAAATGATTCTTCCCTTCACGAACATACTCTTCAAAAGCATAATCCAAAAACTCTTTTAGTTTGCTTAAGAAAATCTGTGTCTGTTGTTCGACCATGACATAATCATATACTTCCTGATCATCCCCGCTCAAACCCCGCAGTTCTTCAACCCAATGAGGATTCTTCAGAAAACGGACATCAAACAGCAAATCTGCATCCATCGGCACTCCGTTTTTATATCCGAATGATATAAAACTGATGGTAAAAACCGGCTGAGTGGAGAAAGCAAACACCTTCTCAAGCTTCTCTTTTAACTCGCTCTGCTTTAAAAAAGTCGTGTCGATCGTGTAATACGCACGCTCTTTCATCGCTGTGAACATTTCTCTCTCGATTTGAATCGCATCTTCTAAGGTATTCGCCCTGTTGGAAATCAGCATGGGATGTGTCCTTCTTGTAAACTTGTACCTCAACAGCAACTCTTCATCCGATGCTTCCAAAAACAACACGCGGACGTCCGCATCGACATTTTCAAAGCGCATCAAAAACAAAGGAAAATCCATGGCGCTGGTTGCTAACGCCAAGTAATCCAAGCGCGGATCCTCTCCTTTGTTGATGAGTTTTAAAAGCGGTCCGATGAGTTGGGGCGGATATTGGTCTATGGCATGATATCCCATATCTTCCAATATGCCCATGGCCGACGTTTTACCTGCACCGGACATGCCGGTGACCAAGATGACTCGTTTATTTTTCATAGGATACCTCGGATATATTGTAACAGAAATACAGTTGATATTTCCCTATTCGTGGCTCAATTCCTGGATATAGTGGAAAATCTGTTGCGCAGCAATTGCACCATCACCCACTGCTGTTACGATCTGACGTAAATTCTTTGAACAGACATCCCCGGCTCCGTACACACCCGGCACAGCCGTCTCCATTTTCTCATTGACGATCAAATATCCTTCTGAATCAGTCACATGCAAATGTGCAACTGCTTGGGTCGCCGGAGTTGAACCGATGTAGGGGAACACAGCGGATGTCGGATATGAAGTTTTTTCTTTTGTATCTACATTCAATAATACGATCCCGCTGATTTTCCCGTTGTCCTCCACGTAACTCACCGGAATGTGTTTGGTGATCACTTCGATCTTCGGATGTTTTCTAACCAAATCCTGCGTATGGGGTTCCGCACGAAAAACATCCCGACGGATAACGATGCGCACATGCGAAGCAAACTGAGTCAAATACAAAGCTTCTTCCAATGCCGAGTTACCGCCGCCAATTACCGTAACTACCTTATCTTTATAAAATGCACCGTCGCAAACCGCACAATATGAAATCCCGCGTCCGGTCAGACGTTCTTCATGTTCTAATCCTAACTTCTTCTCGACGGTTCCGGTAGCAAGAATGACCGCATGCGCTGTATAAACATTACCGTCATCACAAATGACTCTGCGGATTTTTCCGTCAGCCTCAACACGCATGACACGTCCGTAATTATACTCACATCCGTACTCCGTCGAATGCTCAAACATCTGCATCGCCAAATCAACACCGGCTACCGTTTTCATTCCCGGCCAGTTGCTGATTTCAAACGTCTTGACCAACTTACCTCCCGGAGCTTCCGGCTCAAGCATCATTGCTTTTAGCCCTGCACGCGTAGCATACACCGCCGCTGTCATTCCGGCAGGTCCGGCACCAATGATGATTACATCGTACTGTACGTCCATTCGACATCCTCCTTCAAAACCTCGTTTAACTCACTCAAAGAAGTGATCAATCGTGTGGGGTTTAGTTTTTCCAGCATATTTTTTCGCTCAGCATCCATCGCAAAAGCGACCGTAAACATACCGGCATTGATTCCCGCTTGAACATCGCCCGGTGTATCACCGACGTAGATCGCAGAATCATGGCCTTTCCCCAGTGTTTTACATGCCATAAACAATCCTTCCGGATCCGGTTTGTTTTTCTTCACTTGTTCTAACCCGACGATTACATCGAAATACTCTTTCATATCAAACATATTCAGTCCAAGGTCGATTGCATCAGTCAGTTTGCTCGAAACGATACCTATCGTATAACCTTGTTCTTTCAGACCCTTAAGCAGATCGACGGCTCCGTCAATCGGCTTTACATGCGTTTTATGTAATTCGAAATTTATGGCCCGATACTCCTCCACCAACTGATCTGCAGATTCATTCGGTAACACCCGCCCAAAGGTTTCCCATAGGGTAGGTCCCATAAAAGACAGTTCCATTTCCCGGGTAATAGTCAAATCCGGAGCATACTTATTTATTACTTGCTTGAAACTTTCGATGATCGCAGGTTCGGTATCCATCAGCGTACCGTCAAAATCAAAAAGAATGACGGGTTTTTCCCTTTTAAACAATTTTCTGAAAACTCCTACGGTTCCCAAAACACCGGCCAGCAAAAAGGCTGCCGATACCAGCTGTGCGGAGCGCAGCCCCATAAACATCAGGCTGTCTGCACGCAACCCTTCGATAAAGAAGCGGGTTACACCATACCACATCAGATAAGCATAAACCAGATCACCGCGTTTTGGCTTCGAGAACTTCTTTAATACAAAAACAATCAGCAAAAAGCCAACGATGTTTAGAACGCTTTCATATAAAAATGTCGGTTCTCTGAATTGCCCCGCAATAAACATCTGATCTTTGATCAGCTGCGGCCAGCCTTCGTAAAAAGATTCCTGAACGACTCTACCGTAGGCTTCCTTATTTAAGAAGTTACCCCAGCGTCCGATCGCCTGTGCAACCAGGATGTTGGGAACAATAGCATCCGCAAACCGCATGAAATTGATTTTATGTCGTTTGACAAACCACAATCCAAACAGAACACCGCCAAACAAACCTCCGTGGATGGCCAGTCCGCCTTGCCAAGTCATCAGGATTTCCAAGGGGCGGCTTAAGTAGTACCCCAAATCGGAGAACAAGACATACCATAAGCGGGCTCCGATGACTCCGCTAAGCAAAGCACCAAAAAACAAATCATCCGTAAGTTCTGACTTGTATCCCATTTTCTTAAGATTACGATAACTCAAATAATAGGCAAGATATGCCCCGGCTAAAATCAAAACGGCATACCACTTGATCGATATCGGTCCGATATCTACAAAAGTCTGTATATCACTGAAAAATTTCATATTGCCTCCATTACTTTTTATTCATCTGATTCTGACGTTCGATATAATCGAAGACACGGCGGTCAAAATCGCTCCCGGCATCAAAGCCTTTATCCTTTAGTGTAAAATCGGTCACAGCCGCTTCGATCAATACAGCAAGATTTCGTCCTTCTTTGACCGGAAATAGCAGCTGAGGTACATCGATATCCAACATCGTCATGACTTTATTAGTCTCGATACCGACACGCTTATAATCCTTCTTGTCATCCCATTTTTCCAGATAGACCACAAAGTCGATGCGGGCACTGTCCAACAAAGCGGAAGCTCCAAACATCTTAGCAACATCGATGATTCCAATCCCGCGCAACTCCAACAATCCTTTTAACAGCTCCGGTGCATATCCGACAATCGTGTTGTGTACCCTTCGGACGTCAACGCGGTCATCCGAAATAAGAACATGACCTTTCCGAATGAGTTCCAGAGCAGTCTCGGATTTTCCCATTCCGCTTTCTCCGGTAATCAATACCCCTTTACCGAAAACACTGATCAATACACCGTGGACATTGTCCGTGGGTGATAAGTGTTCATCGAGAAAACTGATGATATCGACCATCAGGCGATAGGTTTTCTGATCAGAAGCAAAAATCGGAAAATTCTTATAAGCCGCAATTTCTTTAAGAATTGGCGGACAGGCATAATCACGGGCTAAAATGATAGCCGGAGTCCATCCGTCGGTCAATCTGTCAAAGACATAGCGCTGTTGTTCTTGCGAAATCGTTTCGATATAGGACATTTCTTTATCGCCCATGATGATGATACGGCGGGGTTCGGTATGTTCGAAAAATCCCGTGAGTTCAAGTCCCGGTCGGTTTAAGTCCGGTACGACGACCCATCGATCCAACGATTCGTCATTACCGGTAATCTGTTCAAACTGAAAGTAATTCTTAACTTCCCGCATGGTGCACTTGGCTTCAAATGTCATGTCGTCCCTCCCTCTTATGAAATAACTGTTTCAGATACTGTCCGGTGTAACTGGTCGGATGATTTGCGATTTGTTCCGGGGTTCCTGTACACAAGATCATTCCTCCCTCATCACCGCCTTCCGGTCCGATATCTATAATAACATCTGCTGATTTAATAATATCAAGATTATGCTCAATAACAATGACTGTATCGCCATTTTCGACAATTCTTTGCAAGACTTTAAGCAATTTCGCAACATCATGACTGTGAAGTCCGGTCGTCGGCTCATCAAGGATAAATACGGTTTTCCCGGTTGCCCGCCGCTGAAGTTCACTGGCCAGTTTGACACGTTGTGCCTCCCCGCCGGAGAGTGTCGTCGCCGGCTGCCCGAGTTTGATGTATCCTAACCCGACATCCATCAGTGTCTGTAAGCGATGCTTGATTTTATGAACATTCGCAAAGAATTCGATTGCATCTTCAACGCTCATCTCTAAGATTTCGAAAATGTTCTTACCTTTATAGGTGACTTGCAGCGTCTCTTCGTTATAACGCTTTCCCTCACACTCTTCACAAGGAACAAACACATCCGGCAAAAAATGCATGGATATACGCTTGACTCCGTCACCCTGACAAAGCTCACACCGTCCGCCGCGGACATTGAACGAGAATCTACCCTTGTCATAACCACGTACTTTCGCTTCCGGTGTCAGTGCGAATAAATCACGGATATCATCAAAAATACCGGTATAGGTGACCGGATTGGAACGCGGTGTCCGTCCGATCGGATCCTGATCGATTTCAATGACTTTATCGATATGCTCCAGACCCAGAACTTTCTCTACAGCCCCGGGCTTTACTTTTGTTCTTCCCAAATGATGTTGCAATGTTTTACACAACACTTCATTGACCAGCGATGATTTGCCGCTTCCGCTGACTCCGGTCACTGCAATAAATGTATTCAATGGGAAATCGACTGTTACTTCTTTCAGGTTGTTCTCTTTCGCTTTGATGACCTTGAGAAACTGACCGTTGCCTTGACTTCGGACAGTCGGGGTTGGAATGAACATTTTTCCGGAAAGATACTGACCGGTGATCGATTCGGGGTTATCCATCACTTGTTGAGGCGTTCCGTTGGCAATGACTTCACCACCGTGTTCTCCGGCGCCCGGACCGATATCGACGATCCAATCCGAGGCCATCATGGTTTCTTCATCGTGCTCAACGACAATCAGTGAGTTTCCCAAATCACGCATATTCTTTAATGTTCGTATCAGTTTAGCATTGTCCCTTTGGTGAAGCCCGATCGACGGCTCATCCAAAACATACAAAACTCCGGTCAATCGCGATCCGATCTGAGTTGCCAGGCGGATGCGCTGCGCTTCTCCGCCTGACAAGCTTCCCGCAATTCGATCCAATGTCAGATACTCCAATCCGACGTCTTTCAAAAATTCCAGACGCTCTTTGATTTCTTTCAGTACAAGTCGTGCAATTTCCGTCTGCATCGGTCCTAACTGCAACCGTTCCATATAAATCAGTGCATTCTTTACAGACATTTGCGTCCATTCGTTGATATTCTTAATTCCGACGTGGACACAGAGCGCCATCTCATTCAAGCGTCTGCCTGAGCATGTCTCACAGGTTGATTCTGACATGAAACTGGCATACCACTCACGGGACATTTGCGATGTCGTTTCCATATAGCGGCGTTCAATCAGGGTAGCGACCCCTTCGATATAGTCATTTCTGGAAAACGTGTTTCCCGAACGAGAGGAAATACTGTAAGAAACCGGTTCTTTTGAACCGTATAAAGCGATGTTGAGCTCTCTCTCTGTAAGATTTTTGATCGGTTTACGCATATCGATATGGTAATGATCACACAGAGTTTTAAATACCTGCCACTCGATATTCTCGCTGTCAACGATGTTTTTATAATAGGTGATCCCCCCTTGACGAATGCTCTTGTTTCGGTCGGGAATCAGATAGTCGACATCGACTTTTTGGGTTACCCCCAATCCTTTGCATGTTTCACAGGCTCCTAACGGTGAGTTGAAGGAAAACAAGCGAGGTTCCAGTCGTGCAACCGCAAAGCCACATTCTGTACAGGCATATCGTTGGGAAAACAGCATCTCCTGCTGTACAGTCGACACAATGGCCAATCCATCGGCTAATCGTAACGCAGTTTCCAAAGAATCATGTATCCGTGTCCGATTTTCATCCGATTTGATAATGCGGTCGACCAAGACATCGATATCGTGTTTCTTGTTTTTTTCCAACACGATGTCATCCTCAAGCATGTGCACTTCACCGTTGACACGTACTCGGACAAATCCTTCTTTTAAAAGTTTGTCGAAAAGATCTTTGTGAGTGCCTTTTTGCTGTCGAAGGACGGGAGCCAAAATCTGAATCCGGGTTTGATCGGGCAACTCGGATATCCGCTCGAGCATCTGTTTGATCGTTTGAGATTGAATCGGCGTGTGATGGGTTGGGCAGTATGGGGTTCCGATACGTGCGTAAAGCAATCTCAGATAATCATAGATTTCCGTGACGGTTCCGACGGTTGAGCGCGGATTGTTGCTGGTGGTTTTCTGATCGATCGAAATCGCCGGAGACAACCCTTCAATCAGGTCAACGTCCGGTTTTTCGGTATTGCCTAAAAACTGACGTGCATAAGCACTCAGTGATTCCACATAGCGTCGCTGTCCTTCCGCATATATCGTATCAAAAGCCAGCGAAGTCTTTCCGGAACCGGAAAGTCCGGTCATGATGACCAGTTTATTACGAGGGATGTCCAAGTCGATATTCTTTAGATTGTTGACACGGGCTCCCTTGATATGTATGACATCTTGTTTCATATTCATTCCACCTTAACCTTATTCATTATACATGATAATCTTATTCAATTGAAATGCAAGACACAAACCGGGTTGCCCCGGTTTATTCTGCTCTCATTTCGATAATGATATCGCGCAATTGAGCCGCACGTTCAAAATCAAGGACACGTGCCGCCTCATGCATTTCTTTTTCAAGCTGTCGGATGACCTCGTCCTTCTCTTTTTTGCTGGCCTTACCCTTTTTCTTCAACAGCTTCGCAGTCATTTCCTGGGTTTCCTTGCCACGGATCGAGTCGCGGATTTCTTTGACAATGGTTTTGGGAGTTACGTTATTTTCAAGGTTGAATTTCTCTTGAACTGCACGACGCCGATTGGTTTCGCTGATTGCATTTCTCATCGAGTCCGTCATGTGATCCGCATACAAAATGACCTTCCCCTCGCTGTTGCGCGCTGCACGTCCGATGGTTTGAATGAGTGAGCGGGTAGAGCGCAAGAATCCTTCTTTATCCGCATCCAAAATCGCTACCAGTGAAACTTCAGGAATATCCAAACCTTCACGCAACAGGTTGATACCGACCAAGACATCATACTTCCCTTTGCGCAGATCCCGAATAACTTCAATGCGTTCCAGTGTTTTGGTTTCGTGATGCAGATAAGCAACATTCAAATCCATTTTTTTCAGATATCCGGTCAGTTCCTCAGCCATTTTTACCGTCAGTGTCGTAATTAAGACGCGTTGGTTTTTTGTCATACGCATCCGGATCTGATCGACCAGATCATCGATTTGACCTCGCGTCGGTTTAACTTCGATCTGAGGATCAAGCAATCCGGTCGGACGGATGATCTGCTCAACGATTTCACCGTTGGTCAGATTGATTTCATAATCTCCCGGAGTCGCGGATACGAAGATCGTTTGAGGTGTCAGCTGTTCGAACTCATGAAATTTGAGCGGTCGGTTGTCAAGTGCCGATGGCAATCGGAATCCGTATTCGACCAACACTTCTTTTCTTGATCGATCGCCATTGTACATCCCACGCACCTGAGGGATACTCACATGAGATTCATCCACCACAAATAAGAAGTCTTTGGGAAAGAAGTCAAATATGGTAAACGGTCGTTGACCTTCGGCCCGTCCGTCGATATGCCGGGAATAATTTTCAATACCCGGACAAAAACCAAATTCACGCAGCGCTTCGAGATCATAGCGCGTCCGCTGTTCCAAACGTTGTTTCTCAAGAAGTTTTCCTTCTTTTTCCAATTCGATTAATCTCTGATTCAACTCGATTTCAATGTTGTTACATGCCTTCAAAATCTGTTCTTTATTTCGGGCGTACTCATTGGCGGGGAAAATATGATACAGTGCATACGCATTCAGGATCTTCCCGCTAATCGGGTCAACTTCCGTAATCCGTTCGATTTCATTATCGAACATTTCGATGCGTAAAATAAATGCATCCGTATATCCCAGACATATCTCAATGACATCTCCGCGTACTCGGAAAGTACCACGAGTCTGTTCAATATCGTTGCGCTGATACTGACGTTCGACCAAACGGTGAAGCAGTTGCTGCCGGTCAATTTTTTCTTCAACACGCAACGTAAAAAACATATCCCGATACAGTTCAGGATCACTGGATGCATAAATACAGGCCACTGAGGCAACGACGATCGTATCTCTTCGCGAAAGAATGCTGTTGATCGATGACAAACGCAACATATCGAGTTCTGCATTGATCATCGCATTTTTCTCAATGTACGTATCGGTTCGGGGCATATAGGCTTCAGGCTGATAGTAATCGAAGTTCGAGACAAAATACTCGACCCGGTTATGTGGAAAGATTTCCTTAAACTCTGAGTACAGCTGTCCGGCCAAGGTCTTATTGTGGACTAGAACCAAGGTCGGTCGGTTTACACGGGCTATGACTTGCGATACGGTAAATGTCTTTCCGGTGCCGGTGGCACCTAAAAGGACTTGTGCTTTTTTATTCTGATATAATCCTTCAACCAGTTGCTCGATTGCTTTGGGCTGGTCTCCTTTGGGTTCAAAATCGGAAACCAACTGAAAGAGCTGATCACTCATTGATGAGTTCTATGGCTTTCTGTAATTGAGTATCTAATTGCGAGCGATTGGTGAACCAGTAACGGATGACTTCCGTGGATAATACCTGAAGAGCTTTCTTGTCAAGACGGCCCGATTCTTCTAATTTGTAATCTGCTCTGAACTTAATGATCGCATCGACGGTCGATTGATCAAAGTAACCATCCGTCCGGTCAACCGAATAACCTAAGAAATCCAAGGCCAATTGGGCAAGGGCAACGCTACGGTCAACCTGGTCAAATCCAAAGGTAACTCCTTCATCCAAAACGATCTTGTCGAAATAGAAGACCGGATGAAGCTCAATAACGATATCCGGTGTGATACCTACCCCATGGATAGCCTTTCCGTTGGGAGATTTCCACTGGGCACTGGTAAACTTCAGTGCGCTTCCGTCAGCGAAGGGCCGGGTAATTTGTACTGTGCCTTTTCCATAGGTTTGCGTACCTACGACAATGATGTGGTCTGCTTGTTCTTGCAGAGCCGCCGTTAAAACTTCAGATGCACTGGCGGTGTTGCCGTTGACCAAAATAACGATATCCTTGAAATTGGTCATCTGACCACCCAGGGTTTTGCCGATTTCGGTTTTTCCGTCCTTGTATTCCTGGCGGATGACGACCGTATCTTTCGGCAGTAACAGGCTGGAAATCCCAATCAGCGTATTAAGGTAGCCTCCACCGTTATCACGCAAATCAATAATCAGTTTTGAAACATTCCTGTCTTTCATATCGTTGAGGTAGCCGACGACTTCCTGGGTTGTCGAAGAACCGAACTGGTAGATTTCGAGGTAGCCGATATTACCGCTTAAAATTTGTCCGAACGCTGAGTTTTTAACCAACCCGCGAATAATTTCTATTTTCACGATTGCTCCGGCACGGATAAACTCGATCACAACTTTCGTTCCGGCTTCACCTTTGACACGACTGGCGATTTCTTCCGTTTCAAATCCCTGGATATCCACACCGTCTACGGTAAAAATAATATCTCCGGGCATAACACCGAATTCTTCTGCCGGCGAATTTTTGAATACACGTTCTACGACCGGATAACCGTCGGCACTCATGTAATATTGAACGCCTATTCCCACAAATCCCATATCGATGGACTCGTTGAAAGACCTCACTTCTTCAGGTGTCATATAACTGGTATGAATATCACCGTTAAGATCGATCATACCGTTGATGGCATTGGTGAGCAGCCACTCCTGAATATCCTCGATATCCTTGCCAAAATACCATTGATTTGCCAAGGTTTCGATGATTGCATCCAATCGTGTGTATTTTCCGGAATTATTGATGGTGATCGGTGTTTGTAAAAATGTTCCAAACAGCCATCCGATACCAAAGGAAAGGACGATCGCAATAATGACCGTGCTTACAAATATTTTCTTACGCCGGCGGTTGGCCCGTTCATCCGGCCAAATGTGGCGTTCCAGTTTAATTCTTACGTTTTCTTCTTCCATATCGATACCTCGCAGTATGCTTATTTTAGCATAAGTCCGACCACGTGTTCATACTAAGTTGCCCACGCTTAGTCTTTTCACATTTTATTCCCAAGATTTTCTGACAATTACTTACCCACTGTCAACTTCTCAAACAAATACAATCGGGCGGATTGGTCAAACATGATTCTGGCTTCTTCATGCAATCCGGCCGTAAATGGCTGTTTCAGTGCCCATCCTGCCTGATTCAGACAACTTCCGTAAGCCGACAGATTTTCATTTTCACTTTTAACTTTCATAAATATATCAACTGTCTTATGTAAAAAGGAATTTGGTTTGATATGAATCGGTGACACATAGTTAATCAAGTCCCCAAAATCCAGAATACTCATATCAAAAGGCACAGACGTTACGGCATACAAACCTTCCTCATCTAGCCCGCGGGTGATGAATCGTTCGCTTTTGACATTGACCGGATTTCGCGACTGAAAATACATTCCGACACCCGCTTGCTTTTCTTTATCGACACACATCCATCGAACCTGATTGGCATCACAGGGAAGCCGATAGAATGTACCGAATTGCAGCGTTTTTCGGTAGGCTTTGTAGAGTGCGATATGGGTGGAGATTTCCTTTTTCTGCTTCGCATCACAGTCGTTGAGATTGATTTCGCATCCGAATACTCCGAAACTTGCAACGGCCAATCGGGAGTTCAACGGTGAAAGACGTCGTGTCTGATGGTTCGGTACGGCACTGAGATGTGCAGATATGGTTGAGAGAGGATATCCGTAACTGGTCCCGGCTTGTATGACTGTGCGGTCCAACGCATCGGTATTGTCACTGGTCCAGATTTGCGGCGTATAACACAACATGCCCAGGTCAAACCGGTTTCCACCGGATGCACAGCTCTCAAAAAGCACATGGGGAAACCGTTGAGTCAGTTGGTGAAGTACGCGATACGTCCCCAGAATAAAGGCATGGGTAAATTTCCCCTGGTGATCAAGGGATGATCCGAAGTGATCGGAAAAGATACGATTGTAGTCCCATTTAACAAAGCTGACTTCAGCTTCGGTAAATACGTCGGTCAGTCGTTCGATCAAGTAGTCTTGTACCTCAGGATTGCTCATATCGATCAATCGCTGATTTCGGCTTAATGAAGCCTTCTGTTCAGCTTTTCCTACAGCCCATTCGGGATGGTCTCTGTATAAATCACTGTCTTCATTGATCATCTCGGGTTCCACCCATAAACCGAAGGTCATATTCATCTGACGGATCTGCTGACTCAGCCATTTTAATCCATGGGGAAGTTTCTTTTTATCTGTGTACCAGTCACCTAATGCCCGAAAATCGTCCTTGCGGTTTCTAAACCACCCGTCATCCAGAACAAAGCACTCAACGCCGACACCAGCCGCTTCCTTAGCCAGTTTCAGTATTTTACTTTCAGTGAAGTTAAAGTAGGTGGCTTCCCAATTGTTCAGTACTACCGGGCGTTCTTTGTTTTTCCATTCACCGCGAATGATGTGATTGTTTATAAAATCATGAAACTGTTGGCTCAGTCGGTTCAATCCCAGATGCGAATAAGAGAGGACGGCTTCCGGAGACTGAAAATGTTCTCCGGTCTTCAGCGGCCAGCAGAAATGCGTCGGATGAATACCGCTTAAGACCCGCATACGGTCATAAGCACTTACTTCGATATTGCTTTGGTGATTTCCGGAATATATCAGATTTACTCCCAGGCACTCCCCAAGATCCTCGTCGGTATTCTTTTTCTTAAGGATAAAAAGCGGGTTCTGCCGGTTGCTTGAGCATCCGGCCAGACTCTCGACGACACTGCGTCCGTATCCGATATCGCGGATATGCTTCGTACGTTCCCTTCCCCAGTGACCGTCAAATGTCATGATTTGCCAATCGATGTCATCGCGGTCCAATTGCATTGAGAATAGAGATTTGATTTCAATGGTCATATCCGTGTTGTTAATAAGTCTGCTGCTTCGCACGATCACATCGGACTGTGCAAAGGCACTGTAATTCAGTTGTAAATATAGTTCATGGTGTTTCTCTTTTAACGTGATGATGATGGTTTCAACTTCCTCTTCCCCGCCGTAACTGGATGGCAATCCTTCGAGATCGGTTTTTCCTTTTCTTTGCTCTGCCTTAACAAACACGAAGTCCGAAACATAGGAAGTATCGGGATAGATGATTTCAAGCAATGACTGACGAATATCGCCTTTTCCAAAGGAAGAATGTTCAAGCATCCGGTTTTCCAGTGATATATGCGGAATTCCGCGGTCGTAAACGACACAGTTGCCGCTGGGGAAAACCGCCTTTTCACTTAGCACCGCAGGATCTTCCAGTCGGATTTTCTTTCCATAGTAAAGATGCTCGAGTTGGCCGGTCGGCAGTACCGTAAATGCATAGCTGGTATTTTTTGTTTGAAGGTGGAACAGTTCCATAAACATTTCCTCCGTTCCCGTTTGTTAAATTATAGCACAACTTGAGTTTTATCGCGGATGGTCTATAATAGAAATATCGAATGAAAGCAGGTAATTATGGAAACCATGGTTGAGCGGTTGATCCGCTATTGTAAAGTGAATACTCGGTCGGATGCCACAAGCACAGCTGTCCCTTCGACGGTGTCTCAAGTAGAATTTGCGAAGATGCTGGCGAAAGAACTTGAAGAATTAGGGTTCAGTGAAGTGACTCACCGTTTGGATAACGGATTTGTCGTTGCGACCGTCCCGTCAAATTTGGATAAACCGGTCGATACGCTGGGATTTATCGCCCATTTTGATACAGCTGATTTTAATTCCGAAAACATCAGTCCCCAAATCATTGAGAACTATGATGGACAGGATATCCTTTTAAATAAGAATATGGATGTCGTGATGCAAGTGGAAAAATTCCCGAATCTGAGAAATTATGTCGGTCACACATTAATTACAACCGATGGAACGACATTATTGGGTGCAGATGACAAAGCCGGTATCGTTGAGATTATTGAGGCCATGCTTTACTTCATAAGTCATCCTGAAGTAAAACACGGTGAACTGCGCATCGCATTTGGTCCGGATGAAGAAATCGGTCGGGGTGCCAACCTGTTTGATGCCAAGGGCTTTCGGGCAAAATATGCGTATACGCTGGATGGCAGTGTATTAGGCGAGTTGGAGTATGAGAGTTTTAATGCTGCATCCGCAAAAGTTACATTGCATGGCGTAAGCGTTCATCCGGGGACCGCGAAAGATAAGATGGTTAATACCGCAAAGCTGGCCTTTGAGTTTGATTCGATGCTTCCTGAGGACGAGGTTCCGGAAAAAACCGAAGGATATCAGGGGTTCTTTTTGCTCAGTGACATGAAAACAACGATTGAAGAAGGTCATATGAACTATATCGTCCGCGATCATGATAAACAGAAATTTCTTGCACGTAAGCAAATGATGTTGGATAACGCCAAGGCGATGAATGAAAAATACGGAGCCAATCGTGTCGTTGTTGATATGAAGGACTCCTATTACAATATGGCTGAGGTCATCTCAAAGGATTTCAAGCCTGTCGAATTAGCAAAACAAGCCATGGAAAATTTGGGCATTCAGCCCATCATCAAGCCGATCCGCGGCGGGACCGATGGTTCGAAAATTTCGTTTATGGGCATCCCTACACCGAATCTGTTTACAGGTGCGGAAAATTTCCATGGGAAATATGAGTTTGCATCCAAACAAATCATGGAAAAAGCAGTTGATGTGATTATTGAGATCGTTAAGCTGAATGCAATGTAAAGCGGGAATTCCCGCTTTTTGCTAAGGGGGTCAAATGAGAGAACGTGTCGTCGTTTATTGGATGAGTCGGGCAATCCGGGTGATGGAGAATCCGGCGCTTATCGAAGCAGCAAAACATGCAAAGCAAAAAGGCGCGAAACTGATCGTGGTTTTCGCTTTGATTCCTGATTTTCCCTATGCCAATACGCGCAATATGGATTTTCTGCTTCGCGGATTAGCGGAGGTCAGTGAAAAACTGGCACAGAAAGGCATCCCGCTGTTTTTGTTTCAAGGGATTATCACTGATGCACTGAATCACTTTCAAGAGAGATATCATATCCTTTCTATTATCAATGAGCATCATGTGTTACGTCCGTTTCTCAATGTGCAACAAACTGTGAGAGAGTGGTGTCTGTATCAGGATGCGGATTTTACTTTGGTCAATACGGCGTGTGTTGTTCCTGTCGAACAGGCAAGTCCCAAACTTGAATTTGCAGCAAAGACGATCCGACCGAAGATCATGGGTAAGTATGAAGAGTATCTTGACGAAGTATCCTTAGATTATATACAAGTCATGGACACATCTGGCAGATTCAAAGAGATTGAAATAACTGCTCTTTTAGACAATTATCCTCAACTGAATCTTTCCCCGCTCACTCCGGGGGAAGATGCGGCAAATAAACAGCTGCACCGTTTCATCACACATCATTTAGAATTCTACGATCAGCGCAATGTATTTGATGCACAAGGCCAGTCATATCTGTCCGCCTACCTGCACTTCGGGATGATCTCTCCTGTTCGAATGATTCGGGAAGTGGAAAAGACGAATCATCGCAACGCTCCGTTATTTGTGGAGGAAGCGTTGGTTCGCCGGGAACTTGCAGAGAATTACTGCCATTATCAGAGAAAGTACGACTCATTGGAGGGTGCGTGGCCTTGGGCAATTGAAACACTGAAGTCTCATCTTGATGATCCCCGAGAATATATCTATTCCAAGGAGCAGTTTGAACAGGCAAAAACACACGATGAACTATGGAATGCGTGTCAGCGGATGGTCGTTGACCAAGGGTATCTGCACTCATATTTGCGGATGTATTGGGCGAAGATGGTAC
Source organism: Erysipelotrichaceae bacterium UBA2227 (assembly GCA_002348095.1). Taxonomy (GTDB): domain Bacteria; phylum Bacillota_I; class Bacilli_A; order Erysipelotrichales; family Erysipelotrichaceae; genus UBA2227. The sequence goes on from DDYT01000065.1 coordinate 17,439, forward strand.
TGCTTTGGACCAAGCATCCACAGGATGCCATCGATATTCTGAACTATCTGAATGATACTTACTTCCTGGATGGCCGTGATCCCAATGGTTATACCGGGATCATGTGGTGTGTCGCCGGAGTTCATGACCGGCCGTGGTTTAACCGACCGGTCATCGGTCTGATTCGGGCGATGGGTAAGGAAGGTACGCTTAAGAAAACGAAGTTCAATTCGAATTTGAGCAAATGATTTACGAAAAACATCGGCCCACCGATGTTTTTTACCAAATGTAAGGAATCAAACGATACTTTACTTTCTTACAGTACACTAAATAATCTGCTAACTCATTACAGAGCATCTTGTCTTCCAAGCTTGTCCGAATCACGATAACAACAATAATGATCATCGAAATAAGTGCTGTCAACAGCGATCCAAAGATCATTGGTACTGCTATCGCCCATACAATGATGGAGAAATAGCCTGGATGTCGGATGAACCGATATGGTCCGGTCATGACGACCGATTGATTTCTGTCATTTTGGATTCGGGCAGTAGATTCAAAGTGTTTATTCTCAAGTATCGGCCATATACCAAACACTGAAGACAAGAAGTAAAGTGCTAAACCAATGTACATAACATTATTTACTGCCAGTTCGCCATTAAACCTGAAATCAAGTCCGGCCGCTATATGTATACCATAAAAAGCCAAAGGAACATAAATGGCAAGTACCCACCGATCCCACGTTGGAGTGTTCTCGCGTTTTTTCCCTCGCTCACTCAGTGTCGTCTTATGGCGCATCATCATATACATGATTGTAACCACAGAAACAAAGAAATACGAACCGAAGTATATCCATCCGCGCATCGATTCAAAAGTTCCTGCAGCAAGCAAAAAACCAATCAAACCTAACACACGCTGAGATATAACGATCATTGAGTACTTTATTGCTTGGCTTTGTTCATTTCTTTGAGGGTCGTCTTTCATGCTTCCACCTCTTCTGATGTTAAGTATATCATGCAACAGATATTGCGAAAACATCGTACATAAAAAGCGAGTTGCCTCGCTCACTTGATGAAAGTCGTAATGATCAGATAACTGATGGAACTGACAGCTGCTGAGAGGGACGTCCCCCAGATCAAATCAATGATCGTGATGGTAATCGGCCAATCTCTGATCGTAGCCAGGTTTGTCAGATCGTAGGTCGCATAGGTAAAGAATCCAAACAGTGCACCATAAACCAAAGCGTGCATCAGCGATTGCTTATCCAAAGCCGGTAACAGGACAAATATCATCAGACCGATAATAAACAGAATATAGAAGATGATTGCGGCTGTCCAGTTGACTTGCGGAGCCATCAGGTAGCCCAAATATTTGGAATACAGATTTTTCGCAACAACGCCCAACCAAAACAGATCGATTGCAAAAAACACGACCAAAACAACCAAAAACTGACTTATCAGTTTCATGTTAACCCTCCTTCTTATTGAACCACAAAATAAATATGCTTGTGCTTTTACGGTAACTTACAAAATCCGGATATTTTTCCATACGTTTCTCAAGCATCGGTACACCCGACACATAGCGGACCAACAGCGTGATCGTCAATGGACTGAAGAAGGTCCACCAAGGCGCACCATAGGCCACTGCCACCAAATAGATGCCCCACCAAAGAACGGCTTCACCAAAATAATTGGGATGACGGGAGTATTTCCATAATCCGGTACGTATGAGTGTTCCTTTGGATTTGGAATTATTGACATGCGCTTTTAACTGGGCATCCCCGATGGCTTCAATTGAAAATCCGAGAAGGTAAACAAGAATACCCACGATGGCAAGCGGAGTCAGGATTAACCCTTCTTGCGTTTGTCCCATCAGATGTGCAACGGAAATAATTCCCATCAGCAAGCCTTGAAACATAAATAACTGAAAGAAACTGCGCACCAGATAGGTGCTGCCCCATTCTTTGCGGAAATTGGCATAGCGAAAGTCTTCCGGTTTACCCAAATTACGCTTACCGATATGCCAGCTCAATCGTACTCCCCAAACCAATACCATAACTGTTAACACCCAACCGCTGGTAGAACCGGTGAACATCTGTTGTATCAGTGCAAGCAATACAAACCCGGCCCCCCAACCGATATCGATGATTCCGGCATTTTTCATGATTTGAGCAACGATATACCAAGCTGTAAAATAGACAAATAATACGAATACAATCGTTGTTATGTTCATAAATTCCCCTTAATATAGCCAATCGCAAAGGCTCCCTTTCCGGCATTCAATCCGACAATCGGTGAAATAGCTTCGATATACTCCGGTTTCTTCCCGATGATGGCTTCGACTTGTTGAGCAAACTGAGTTAAATCATTGGGATCATCAGCATAAACCAATCCGTAGGCGCTGATACCTATTAAATCCATATCTTCTTTAACTTTCTTTAAAATGCTGCTTACTGCTTTCTTTTGTGATAGTGTCTTTTTATAAATTTCACCCTTGCCCTCGGCATCGATGGAAATCACAGGCTTGAGATCCAGTTTTGACAGGATGAATCCTTGGACCTTCGAAACACGGCCGCCACGCAACATATACTTTAAGTCTTTCACACTGACATAGATATGTGTGTTCGATATCGCTTCTTCGGTCTTCCTTACCAATTCATCAAATGAGAATCCTTGATTTCGCCACTTCGCAATTTGTGCCACCAGTAAACCCTGAGCCACCGAATTTACTTTAGAATCGATCAATCGTACTTTCTTCCCATCCAAATTCATCCGACTTACAACCCGCTTAATATTGTTATAGGTGCCGCTCATCTTTGAAGATACGAAAATCCCGATGATTTCATCCGAACTTTCCAACACCTGATTGAATATACGCTCAATCGCCTCCGTAGTTGCCTGTGCAGATGTCGGATTCATTCGATAGTCATCCAGATGACGATAGAATAATTCCGGAGTCATTGTAAGCTTATCGAGATAAACGGTGGAATCAACGATCAGATTGAGCGGAATGACGACAACATTTTCTTTTTCAATCAGTTCTTTGCTTACATCCGCAATCGAATCTGTCACAATCGTAATTTTGTTCTTCGGCTGAAATTTCAAGTTAGCCTGAAGCTGCATGTCATCGATTTTATGGGATAAAACCGTGCCATCTTTGACCAGTGCTTCCATAACCAGTGCCGGTGATTTGGCATGAAGATGTACCTGAACATGATCATCTTTGGCCGTTACGACCAATGAATCACCGAAAGGGGCTAATAACTGTTGGAAGTAACTCTTTTCTTTATCTGTTTCGATCAGAAACTGCGAACAATACTTATATTCTCCGACGTTGGTATCCGGATGAATTTCCGGAAACTCCTCTAACTGCGCTGCCTTGAATTTCAATGACTCTACATTGCCGGTTTTGATGAACTGCAAAATGCCTTCGATAAAATAGTAAAATCCTTTAGCTCCGGCATCAACGACATCATTGTCTAACAGTACTTTCAGTTTAAACTTGGTCTGATCGACGACTTTTCTTGCGCTTGTAAGTGATTTTTCAAATACATGTTCAAACTCACCGGATATATTTTCTTTCAGTTGATTCGACCATTCCTTCATCACGGTCAGAATCGTTCCTTCTTTCGGCGTTGCTACTGCTTCATATGCATATTTCACAGCATTTTGAGTCGCTAAAACAAAATCCTCCTGTGTGAGTGTTTCTTTATCCCCGATTTCTAAGGCAAGCCCGTTAAGATACTGGGCGAATATCATCCCAGAGTTTCCGTACGCACTTTCCAAAGCCACTTTCGCTATGGAGTTCATGGTAAGTTTTGCACTCAGGTCTTTTTTTGCATTGGCCAATATGTTTTTCATAGTCAATGCCAAGTTGGTGCCGGTATCACCATCAGCTACCGGAAACACATTGATCCGATTGAGATTGTGCTCGTTAACGATTAAATTCTGAGCCCCCGAAACAACGAAGTCATAAAGTCTGTGTCCGTCAATTACATATTTTGTCATAGTGTTGTACCCTCTTTGAAACCATTCTAAATATACCGAAGATACTCGTCAATGCAAATGATTATAATTCTCAATAATTAAGACATACCAATTTCTTTAAAATTCCATCGTCCGAACAACGATCGAGCCAAGTTCTTTCAGTTTACCGACAAATTCATTGATTTCACTTTCAGCGTCCGAAATGAACTCAATCAGAATCAATCCGGCATCCGAACAGAATGACCGATCATCTGAAGCATTGTGTAAACCTAAGCGCGTTTTTATAAAACATCCGTATTCACTTAACAACTTCTGAACTTCGACGGCATCCTGATTTCGATGCAACACCTGAATCCCTAAGATAATCTTCGGCATGTCATTACCTCCTTACCTCTTGATTACCGGTATGATTTTTTGTACACTATCAAATCCCGGACACTCGATATCTGCGAGTGCTTCTCCGGCTTTTCCATTGGAACGAATGTAGAACACGGCACTTCCTCCGGAAAAGCTGATCAGAGACGGTCCAATCAGTTTCGCCTGACCGCTCAGTTTTACGGATATTGCACCTTGAAAATACACCAGTTTCTGATGGTTTTGGTCTGTTACTTTGCATGTCACACTGATTACGTCATAAGTGTCTGTCTCGACCAACTCTTCTTTGTCAAATGCAATGTTCAGGTTCTTCTGTGATACGGCACTTCGCTTGCATTCAATGATCTTATCCCCTTGTTTACCAACAAAGGTATACACAACACTTTCACTGCCCCAGTTTCCAACATACTTTGTATACATAGCCGCACCTTTTTCAAAGGTCAGTGCGTTGACCGTCATCAGCTTAGCCATAAGCAGTTTCTTGCTTATGGGCATATCCATCCCATATCGGTTGTAACTGACCAATACATCCTTGATTTGATCAGCGATCTTTTCAGAATAATTTTCGTTCTTACGGATTTGATCACCGATAAAATCCGTTATAATCAACGGTCGGTTGAAACCATGACTTTTTGTAACCGTATACTCTCCAAGTAAAACATTGTTCTTGTATAAAGCTACCGATTCGCAGTTGGTAAATACCACGACCTGACGCATATTTGAAGAAGGATAATCACCCATGCTCATTGCGGAATCCACATCAAGATAAATTTCCTTCTGCTGAGCCATGTAGGTTTTTGCGGCGGTCTTGGGTTGTCTGAACATATCCAATACCCCATGATGACAAATCTTGTCGCCACTTCCAAAGTCCTTGTGGGTCTGATAATCATTCATGCACCAGCCGATGACCGCATTGACACGCGGATAACTAAGGGCATCAGATATAACTTTAGCATGGCGTAATGCCTGCGAAGTTCTGAGTTGCTGACTGTCAAAACTCTTCACCGGATACATATGTCCATTATGCTCGGAAATGATGTAGGGCACTTCAATATTTTCACAGATCTTATCAGGATTCTCACATCCTGCATTATCACCTGTATGCGAAAAATCATTGTAGGCATACACATCTTCCAACAATTCACTTCCCTTGAAATTGCGAACACCGCTGGTCGGCCTTGTCGGATCAAGCTGTCTTGCCAGTTGATTGGTTTTTATATAGAAATCATGGCTGTCCGCCGATTCATTGATCCGCACACCCCATAGTACGATGCTGGGGTGATTGCGATACTGCACGATCATCTCTTCCACCATGTCACAGGCAAGTTTTTGCCATTGACCATCACCGATATGCTGCCAGCCGGGAAGCTCGGTAAATACAAGCAATCCCAACTCATCACAAGCCCTGATAAAATGCTTGGACTGGGGGTAGTGAGATGTACGTACGATGTTGACATGCAGCTCATTCTTTAGGATTTCGGCATCTTTCCGTTGTAAGCTCTTTACAGCCGCATATCCCATATACGGATAACTTTGGTGGCGGTTTAGTCCTATCAATGTCCGCTTGTTTCCATTGAGAAAGAAACCTTCTTTGGTGAAGCTGAACGTTCGAAATCCAAAGGTATCACTTATTCGATCGGCTTCGACTTCGTTTTTAATCAAGGCCAGCTCAAGTTCGTAGAGTTGCGGATCATCAATGTCCCACAAATATGGATTCTTGACATCAAACTCGATGATATTGACGGAATCGATGATATTCCGTTCAAACTGCTCGACAATATTACTTTCATATTTTAAGCAAACCTGCACACGGAAATCCTGCGGATTCGTACAGACAATATTGACGGATACAGAGACTTGAAAAATATTGTTTTCCTTCTTCACTGTTTTGATAAACAAATTGTCCATATAGTTCTTTCCGGTCAGTATCATCGTCACTTCGCGATAAATACCGTGATAGCCCAGATAGTCCACCACATTCCCAAACGGCGGGATCAACGGATTCTCACTGCCATCCGAAACCACAACGATCCAATTGGTCGAATCCCACAAAATCGCATCGGTCGCATCCGCTTCAAAGGCGGTGTAGCCACCAAAGTGCTCACATATCAGTTGTTGATTTACATAAATTTTCGCATGATGAGCGACGGCTCCAAAGTGAAAAATGACCCTGCGATTGCGCAAGGTTGAATCAAGCACAAATGCTTTTCTATAACACATCGGCCCAAACCCCAGAGTTTCATCAACATAGGTCAAATGATCAAGCGGATACTGGTGGGGAATATGTACCAGCTCGAATCCGCTGTGATGCTCAATCAATAAATCCCTCGAGTCAAACGAAGGTTTAAACTGCCAATCAAAATTGAATGGTCGTATTTGTCTCATAGATGTCACGCTCTCTTTATATCATTTTATCATATTCAAGAGAAATGAGGAGAGTTACTCCGCAGGACATTAGGAAACAAAATACAATCAGATAATACAAAAAAAGCGGTTTCCCGCTTAATTAATAACTTTGACCGAAAACGACATTAAACACGTTGAGAGGATTCAGACGGCATGGCGGCTGATTGCCATTGACTTCGCAACGGCGGCTCCATCCGGTATCTCCCCATCCAGCCCCGAAGGATAAGTCGCCCTTCCAATTACTGGCATAGTGATTTAGGGTGTTGGTTCCGACATAAACGACTTCGATATGCAAGTGTGGTCCGGTTGAGTTTCCGGAAGAACCTACCCGCCCAATTTGATCCCCTTGATTCACAATGGTTCCGATCGGTCGCACTGTATCTTTTTCCAAATGGAAGTATATGATCCAATATGTCTTATTGTTGACGGATGTCAGCAAGAAAGTCTGATTACCACCGCTTCTCGATCCCGGACTGCCGCAGGTACTGCCCAGAAATCCATACGTCGGACAGCCGTTTGCACTATACAAAATGATTCCGTTTCCGACTGCACGCAGCGGTGTACCTACCGGAGCAGCAAAATCGACGCCCATATGTCTGCCTCCGCCAAAGGAAGCCGGATAATACCAAGCTCCGGCAGAAATCCGATAGCCGGAAGCTACCGGTCGCATAAATCCGGTAGATGTTACGACCGCATTCAATGCCGCAGATACTTTCTTGAGTTTTTCCTGTACCTCGTTTAAGTCAGAGATAAGCTCTGCCTGCAAAGCCATCAACTGAGCTTCTTGCTGTTTAAACTCAATAATGATTTTCTCAACTTCGATTTTTAGTTGTGCCATGGTATCTTGATTCATCTCGAGATTCACGCGGTTTTCAACCAAAACCGTCTTCTGACGTTCCAACTCTTCTTTATCCGTCTTGATCCGCTCGATTTCGATCTGAAGCTCTTTGATTTGCTCCTTATCGTACGTCGTTGTATCGTAGATTCCCTCGATCCGACGAATCAAGTCAGAGAAACTGGTCGCATTCATGATGAATTCGATATATCCGTTGACAGACAAGAATCCTTGCATGACCACTAACCGGTCACGAATTCCCCGATCGATAGTTTCAGCATTATCTTCACGAACAACGATCTGATATTCCAATGAGTTGATATTGTATTCGAGGAAATAGATCGAATCAGTAAGAACGCGGATTTGGCGTTCCAGTTCCACGATCGTCGCCTCATACTCATTGACTTTCTGAGCGTAGGTTACGATATCACTTTTCAAATTCTTCAAATCGGCCTGTAACTTTGTCAGGTTTGCTTTGGCATCCTTCGCCTTTTGATTGATGTATGCCTGAAACTGCTGACAAACCGTATAATTCTCCTTAGAAATCGTACCAAAACAGAGTTTCTCGTAATACTCCTCGTTTTTACTGAAATCAATGGCTGATGTGGTGATCATTGTTGAAAATATCAACAATGATAACGGAATGATTAAGACTGTTTTAATGAATTTTCTCATCGTTGCCACCTCAAGTATCGTGTTACCGATACAAAGCTTCCAATCAGACCTACGATGACCGCAATCCCGGCCAGAACACCGGCGGTATAATAAACCAGCGGATAGGGTGATTGGAGCACAAACATTTGAGCCAAAAATACACCGCCTAATGCTTCATACAAATAAATATATCCTAAAGTTGCTACCAGTATCGGTAATACCGACCCAAAAATTCCAATGAGCACACCTTCGATGACAAAAGGCATACGGATAAATCCGTTCTTCGCACCGACTGTCCGCATGATTGCGATTTCTTTTTGTCTGGCTTGAATAGAAATTTTGATGGTGTTAGAAATCAAGAATATAGCGACAACACTCAAACCGGCAACCAATATATATCCGACCGTTCGAATATACTCAAGCATTCTCATCAGCTGAACCGTCCCTGTGCCACCATATGAAACCTTTTCAACTCCAATAATGTACCCGATGGATCGCGCAATCTCCGCAATATCGGAACCTTCGACCGTCCTGACCAGATATGCAGCACGAAGCGGATTTCCCGGACCCCGATAGGATTCAAAAATCTTTCCGTCTTCCCCATAAGTGGCAATCAGTTTATCCAATTCATCATCTTTCGAAGAGTACTCTACATCGAGCACCCCTGAGATATCTGTGATTTGCTTATGAATGATGCCTAAAGGTTCTTCACTATTGAAATTGTCGTAGATTTTCACGTGGATTTGCACGCTTTCTTCTACCGAGTACGTAATTTGTTCAATGTTTATACTTAAAATAATAAATACACCGACAAACAGCAGCGCATAAGCAACGGCGGAAGCACTGGAAACCGTCATCGAACCATGACGGAACAATCCTAAGAAAGCTTCTCTAAAGTGACGTATCAGGTTCATTTTTGATGTAACCTCCTTCCGCCAAGTCTGCTACAATATGTCCGTCGTGTAATAACACGGTTCGCTTTTTAAACTGATTGACCAAGGTGATGTCATGCGTGACCATCAGGATCGTTGATTTTTCTTCCCGATTGATTTTTTCAAGCAACAGCATGATTTCCTCGGACATACCCGGATCAAGGTTTCCGGTCGGCTCATCACAAATCAACAGCTTCGGCTGATTGGCGATAGCCCTGGCAATGGCCGTCCGTTGTAACTGCCCGCCGGACAATTCCGCCGGATAGCTTTTCATTTTATCGGATAAACCCACCAGATGAAGGACCTCACGTACACGCTGACGTGCTTTTACTTTGGGCGTTCCGATGGCCTCAAGAGCAAAGTATACATTTTCAAAGACGGTTTTCCTTTCAAGAAGCTTGTAGTCCTGAAAAACAACGCCAATATTACGACGATACATCGGAACCTTTGAATGGCGCAGCTTTCCAATGTTAATTCCGACAACTTCGACCAAACCGCTGGTCGGAATTTCTTCTCCGTCAAGCAGTTTGATGAGGGTTGATTTCCCCGAACCCGTAGGTCCGATAATGTACAAAAACTCCCCCTGTTCAACCGTCAGATTGATATTATAAAGAGCATTTACTCCATTTTTATAAGTTTTGCTTACATTACGCATTAAAAGCATGAAATCACATCCGTTCTTTGACATTTTATCACAAAACAAGTGAATTGTTGATGAAAGTTATTGTCAAAACGTGACAAGAATGTCAATGTATGACAAAAAAGGCATGACAATGTCATCAGACTTTGTAATCTAATGTAAATCCATACCCTTTGACCTCAGTTGTCTCATTGGCGATAAAGAACGCCTGAGTATCCACCGAATGGATGATCTGCGTCAGCTCAGGATATTGATTTTTCATGATGACTGCCAGAATAACCGGGCGTTGCTCCCCTGTATAACCTCCGGTCGCACTGATCAGAGTCGTACCGCGATCAAGTTTATCGTGGATCAGAGTAACTAACTCTTTATAGTGATCGGAGATAATGTACACCGCTTTTGCCTGTTGACCGCCAAAAACCAGGATTCTGTCCAACGAAAATGCACATGCCCATACAGAAATAAAACCAATCAACACCGCTTCGAGACCAAAGACATATAACCCCAACAAGACCGTCAATGCATCGACGATCAAAACAAGTTTATGAATTTCGATATGGGTATATTTATGGATGACCAAAGGAGGCACATCCATACCTCCGGTCGATGACCCACTGCGGATGACCATTCCGACACCAATTCCTGCCAATAAACCGCCATATAAACTAGCCAGGATAGGATCAAGATTTTGGGTATACTGCATGTTCACCGTAAAAGTCAGCATGGTCGGATAAAGAAACGAACTGATGGCTGTACTGAAAGCAAATTTACGACCTAACGTTAACGCACCAATGATAAACAAACCAATAATGAGTACATTAATAATTATTTCCGGCGATACATTGATCAAAGGCTGTAAAGCGACCGCAATTCCTGCGACTCCACCCGATAGAATACTGTATGGCAATATAAACATTCCGACCGCCAAAGCCAGAATAAAGTTCCCGACAACCAATAATATCCCGTTTTTCATCAACTCTTTGATTTGCATATCCATACCCCTCATATCCCATATTATACCATTGAATACATGCCTCGATAACCCCCTGCAAACGATCACGATTTCGCCTGATTTGACATTCTGCCAACTTATATGTATAATACAGTATGTCAGTTATGGGAGTCTGATTTTTCTCATGACAAAATTACAGGAGGAATTTTATGAAAAAACTGTTATTAGCGGTCATTTTGACCATGTTCGTTTTGGTAGGCTGTGCACCGGCAAGCAGAACCAATGCCATTATTTTCACAGATGCGGGATGGGACAGTGCAAAAATCCACAATAACATCGCCGGATTTATCGCAGAAGCAGCATTTGGGCTTTCTTGGAGTGAATTGCCCGGATCAACCCCGATCACTTATGAAGCCATTAAGAATGGCGAAATCGATGTTCATATGGAAATGTGGACTGATAATATTGCTCCCTATCGCTCAGATGTAGCCAGAGGGAGTATCTTGGAATTAGGTGTCAATTTCGATGACAATATGCAAGGCTTTTATGTGCCTCGCTACGTGATTGAAGGTGATGCATCCCGAGGCATCGAGCCGATGGCGCCGACCTTGCGCTATGTCATTGACTTGCTAGATTATGCCCATTTGTTTACGGACGATGAAAATCCGAACATGGGGCGTATTTACGGAGGTATCCCGGGATGGGCTGTCGATGATATCCTGTTTAAGAAATACATGCACTTAGAATTAAATGAAAAATACAACTATTTCCGACCGGGTTCGGATGCTGCGCTAGCTGCTGCCCTGACCGGCGCTTATGAGCGTGGTGAACCGATCGTGGGTTATTATTGGGAACCGACCTGGCTAATGGGTAAGTATGACTTTGTATTACTGGATGACGCTCCCTACAACTCCGCCGATTTCGCTGAGGGTAAAACAGCCTTTGCCCCGGTTCGTGTTACTATTACTGCCCGACCGGGATTTGATACTGACTTCCCGGAATTTGCTGAGTTTTTATCCAAATATCGGACGTCCAGCGCATTGACATCCGAAGCGCTGACTCATATGCAAGACACCGGGGCCAATTATCGGGATACCGCCATCTGGTTTCTAAAAACACATGACTATTTGTTGGATGAATGGTTGGACGCTGATAAAGCCGCAGCTGTTCGAGAAGCATTGAAGTAGGCGGGACTCATGGATATTTATCAGTTTCCGTTTCAGATCAATATCGATGTCAAAGCCATTGATGATGCGGTTCGCAACTTCGCGATCACATTCGATGTCGTCTTGAAAATGATACGTAATGGATTAAATGGATTATTAAATACGATACAGTCGCTACTGACCATCATCCCCTGGTGGGCACTGGTAATTTTAGTTATTTTCCTAGGGTATAAGCAGACTGGGAAAATTAAGACCGGCCTGGTATACGGTTTGATGTTATTTGTCATCGGAACCGTCGGTCTGTGGGATTTGATGTTGACGACTCTATCCATCGTTATCGCCTCGGTAGCTCTATCGATATTGCTTGGGTTTCCGATGGGTATCTTGATATCGACCAGTGACCGGGCGAACCGTTGGGTGCGTCCGGTGTTGGATACCATGCAGACGATGCCGGTATTTGTATACCTAATTCCGGCAGTGCTGCTGTTTGGTTTAGGTAAAACCCCTGCGGTAATCGCGACGACGATCTATGCGATCGTTCCGATCATTCGACTGACAAATCTTGGAATCCGTCAGGTCGATACGGAAGTCGTGGAAGCCGCAAAAGCCTTTGGTTCGACAAAATCTCAGGCCATGATGAAAGTTCAGATTCCCCAAGCATGGCCGACCATCATGGCCGGTGTCAACCAAACGCTGATGATGGCCATGGCCATGGTCGTTACCGCATCGATGATCGGTGCTGCCGGTTTGGGGATGGAAGTATTGATTTCGGTCAATCGTGTTGAAGTAGGTCGCGGATTAGTGTCCGGAACCGCAGTCGTTCTGCTGGCAATTCTTTTGGATCGTCTCAGTCAGGGATGGACAAAAGAGAAGAAGGAGGATGTCTGATGGAAAAACCGATCATTCGCGTCGAAAATGTCAGTAAACTTTTCGGCCGTAATCAGAAAGAAGCAGTTTTGAAGTTAAAGGAAGGAGCAACCAAAGCCGAAATCCTTAAAGAAACCGGTGTAACGGTCGCCTTATGGGATGTAAATTTCGAAGTATATCCCGGGGAAGTGTTTGTTATCATTGGATTATCAGGATCCGGTAAATCAACGTTGGTCCGCTGTTTCAATCGCCTAAACAAACCGACGACCGGTTCGATATACTTTCAAGATCAAGCCATCGAAAAACTTACGCAAAAAGAACTGATTTCGTACCGTCGGGATAACATAGCCATGGTATTTCAGAACTTCGGTCTGATGTCACATCGCAATGTCATCAGCAATGTCGAGTATGGACTTGAAGTCAAAAATGTCGGTAAAGACCTGCGCAAACAAAAGGCCATGGAAATGATTCAGTTGGTTGGTTTGTCAGGTGTGGAAAACGCACCCATCAGCAGTTTATCGGGAGGAATGAAGCAACGTGTCGGACTCGCCCGTGCCCTTGCCAATGAACCGGAAGTCTTACTGATGGACGAACCTTTCTCCGCCCTTGATCCGTTGGTCAAAAAGGATATGCAGTTTGAACTTCTATCGATCCAACGAAAACTGAACAAGACCATTATTTTCATTACTCACGATATCAACGAAGCCTTTAAACTGGGTGATCGCGTCGCTATCATGAGGGATGGAAAGGTCATTCAGATCGATACGCCGGAAAACATGATCACAAATCCTGCAGATGATTATGTCCGTGAATTTATCGAAGGGGCAGACAAATCAAAAGTCATGAGTGTCCGTCAGGTGATGATAACTCCTTCCTGTATCGTTAAGACGTCCGACGGTGCCAATCGTGCCATCGTGGAAATGCGTTCGAACAATGTGTCAAGCGCATATATCGTTAATGAAAAGATGGAGTTTAAGGGTATGCTTACACTCGATGGAGCTATAAAGGCCAGAGACACCAAAGGGAAAATCTCAGATTATTTCTCTGACGATGTCATAACCATTGAGGCTGATGCGACTATCGGTGATGCAATGCCGTTGGCAGCTAATGCCAAGTATCCGATTGCCGTCTTGCACAATAAGCAACTAAAAGGAATCATAACCAAAGCGTCACTTATATCGACGCTTGCTGATAACTAGGAAACGTAATCGTTTCCTTTTTTTATGATTGTCTCAATGGCTAACTCAATTCCGTGAACCATGGTGTCCAAAGCCATCGCTGGCATCATGGGTTTATCTCTGACTTGCTGCTCTAGGTAGGGCACATGGATAAATCCGGAACGGATACCCGTCTGATGAACTTCATTATAATGACGTATCGCATAGGTCACATGATTGCATACAAAAGTACCGGCACTGTTGGAAACCGATGCCGCGATACCAGCTTCACGAAGGGCGTGCACCATCTCTTTGATCGGTAAATTGACAAAGTACGCATCCGGACCATCGGTAACGATTTTCTCATCGACAGGCATGTTGTGGGCATTATCCTCTATGCCATAATCATCTATATTGATTCCGATTCGTTCAAATGTAATGTCAGCTCTTCCGCCAGCCTGACCGAGACTGACAATAACATCGGGATGATGTTTTTCAATGATATGTATGATTTTCTCAACAGATGAATATCTTACGGTCGGTATCTCAAGTTTAATGATCTTTTGATTAAGGATCTGATCCGGTAAAACCTTCAAAATTTCCAATGCCGGATTGATCGTTTCATTGTGAAAAGGTTCAAATGCAGTTATTAGAATCTTCATGCTTGCCACCTCAAGTCTCAATATATACCCAACTAAATCTCTCGTCAATACAGTCAGACTCCTTTATTTACGTGCAAGTCATCCATAAACCATGGCAACTTATCGCAAAGTTATTTGCAATTGATGAATTCTTTCATACAATCAACCACGTAGCGATATTCGCTTTGTAAAGGAGACAATATGAAAAAACTGTTATTGATGCTTTTTGTTTCGTTTTTGTTGATCGGATGTGCCCCGGCAGCCGCAAGCGGTTATACCGAAGCTCAATTTGACAAGGCTGTGGAAGCGGTCAAGGCTGAATATGGTGAGGACTATATACCTTCCGCCGAAATCAATCTTCAACAGCTTGAAGAAGTGTATAAGATCAACAAAGCTTGGATCAAGAAGAGCTTCGCCGAAGGTCCGATGATGTCACTGAACACGGACATGTTCATTGCTATCATGGCAACTGACGGGAATGTGGACAAGGTCGAAGAAGCTTTATTGGACTATAAGGACTATCTGATTAACGAATCCTTCCAGTATCCGATGAATATGGCCAAAGTCAAAGCTACGCAGGTTGTAAAGAAGGGCAATCTGGTGTTCTTGCTGGTATTAGGTAAGTTCGATGATGATCCCGAACAGTCCGAAGAGCAGGCATTAAAGTTCGCACAGGATGAGATCCAACGCGGAATCGATGCCATCAACGAAGCATTGAAGTAGAAACGAGGGAGCAAGCATGGTATTCAGCAGTCTTATATTCTTATTTCGATTTTTACCCATCGCCTTGCTCCTGCTTTTTTTAACTCCGAAAAAATACCAAAACCTGCTGCTCTTTGCCCTGAGCCTGCTGTTCTATGCCTGGGGTGAAGTGCGATATATATTTATTATGTTTTTCTCCGTCGTGTTGGACTACTCAACATCAAATCTGATCGAGAAGAACCGTGATCATCCGTGGTTTCCTAAAGCAATGCTGATGACTTCAGTCGTCGGCAATGTTGGAATGCTGTTCTTTTTCAAGTACATGGGATTTGTCGGTTCAATATTCTCACTCGACCTTCCCGTTTTGACATTGCCATTGGGAATCAGTTTCTACACATTCCAAACCATGTCTTACACGATTGATGTATATCGACAAAAAGTGAAAGCAGAAACGAATATCATTGATTTCGGTGCGTTTGTCTGCCTTTTCCCCCAATTGATTGCTGGTCCGATCGTCAAATATTCACAAATCGCCCACGAGTTAAAACATAGGGTCATGTCACTTCAATCATTCGAATCAGGACTGAAAATCTTCTTGCTCGGCCTTAGCAGTAAAGTATTACTGGCCAATAACATCGGTATGATGTGGGATGATATCCAAAAAATTCCGGTTTCGCAACTCTCCACTGTCACTGCATGGTTAGGAACGGCGGCTTTTGGTTTTCAGATATACTTCGACTTCTCCGGATATTCTCTGATGGCCATCGGATTAGGTGCGATGCTTGGATTCAGTTTTCCTCAAAACTTCAACTACCCTTATATTTCGAAAAGTATGACTGAATTTTGGAATCGGTGGCATATGACATTGGGTTCTTGGTTTAAAGAGTATGTTTACATCCCGTTGGGTGGTAACCGAAAAGGAATCCTGCGACAAATCATCAATTTACTGATTGTCTGGTTTTTGACCGGATTCTGGCATGGAGCCGCATTTAACTTTATTCTTTGGGGACTGTACTTCTTCGGTCTGCTTGTTATCGAAAAAATATGGTTGTACCGCTGGCTCAATCAACACCCAATCGCATCACGCATGTACTTTGTTTTCTTTATTCTGATCGGATGGGTCATATTCGCCATCAGTGACCTGCAGCTTCTCGCTCAGTATTTATCCGCAATGTTCAGTCTGCAATCCTCGACACAATGGATTTACTTTATCAGTAATTATGGGGTCATCTTATTATTCTGTTTGATATTCAGTACCGATATCCCGAAAAAAATCGTTAACTCTGTTACTTTTCCGATGGTCGAAGCCTCGATGATCACCGTCTTATTCCTGTTCTGTATTGCTTATCTGGTTGATTCCTCATACAATCCGTTTCTTTATTTCCGTTTCTAGGAGGGCTTATGTTTCGAAAACAACCGTTGACAGTCATATTCAGTGTATTGGTCGTGCTTGTTTTAGTTTTTGATTTTCTCGGACCGATCCGGGTTTTTTCGGCATATGAAAACCGCTATCTTACTCAGCGCCCCATACTTAAATGGGAAGATGTGGTTAATGGCAAATGGATGCTTACTTATGAGGAGTTCATTAATGATCAGTTTATGTTTCGTGATGAGTGGATCTCCCTGAAATCATTAAGTGAACGTTTTATGATGAAAAAAGAGAACAACGGTATTATCTTTGGCAAAGACGGTTATTTATTTGAGAAACTGGTCGAACTCAATGTCCAGGCCTCACTGAACCTGCGCTATTTATCAGAATTTGAAACCTTGGTGAAATCTCCGCTGACAAGTATGATCATTCCAAACTCCTATGCAATACTACCCGATTACTTACCTTTGGGCGTACCTTTGCTCGATCAGATTTCACTGCTTGAACAATGGGGTAAAGATTTGAATCTGTTACGAATTGATAATCGTTTAAAAAACGAAACAGGAAAATCACTTTATTATCGCAATGACCATCATTGGACGTTGGAAGGTGCCTATATTGCATACACATTGCTTTGTGAGCAATGGCAATTGACCCCGCTTCCCCTTGAATCATTTAATATAGAAAGTGTCGATGGCTTTCTGGGTACATATTACGCAAAAGCAAAACCGTCGAGCGTTAAAGCCGATCGTTTATCGTTTATTGATCCAAAAATCCATTCGTATACTGTTGGCAGCAAGTCCTTTGCTTCGCTGATCGACCGCAGCAAACTTTCAACTCATGATAAGTATGGTGCATTCTTACACGGCAACATCGGCTTCTCTTCGATAGTCGTCAATCATACCGAAAGCCCTCATCGTCTGCTTGTAATCAAAGATTCTTATGCCAACAGTCTTATCCCCTTTCTGACAGCACATTTTGATGAAATCGTGATTGTTGATTTGCGACATTTTTCCGGATCCCTTTCAGCAATCATGAATACTACTGCTTTTGATCAAATCCTGTTTATACAAAACTTTGCGAACTTTGTATCGGATGCACATATTGCGAAACTTCGTTATTAATTACAATGATTGATAAAATGACGGCTTTACGTATAATAGTAGTATATACGGAGGTTTATTATGAGAATTACCGATAACGCCAAAGTCGTTTTACAAAAGGTATTGGTTGAGAATAACCGCGATTGTCTGTGGGTAGGTCTGCAAGAAACCTGTTGCGGAACATCCATCAGTGTCGCGCTGGCTCTTGCAGCCGATGATGATAAGCTCGTTGAAATCAACGGAATCCCTGTGATCATGATGCCTGATGCGATTGAGCGTGCTGAAAGCATCGAAATCGATGAGCAGAACGGTCAGTTGTTCTTCAACGATTCCCAGGCCGCAGACTGTTCAAGCTGTTCCCATTAACAACAAGAGCGAAAGCTCTTTTTGTCTGAAATTAATTTCACTCTTTTTAAATGTATATCGATTGAAATATACCCCCCTAGGGTATATAATAGCAACGAGGTGAGAAATCATGATTGAAAAGCAGTACCAAGTAACCGGAATGACTTGCGCTTCATGTGCCAGCGCAGTCAACCGTTCATTATCCAAAATTGGCGGCGTTTCAAAAGCCGATGTGAATCTGGCCACGGAAAGAGTCAATATATTTTTAGAAGAGGATGTTTCTTATGATATTCTGAAAGTTGCCGTCGAAAAAGCAGGGTACGGTCTTGAAGAAATAAAGAAGGCTAAGGAAGTTACTTTATTAGTTGAAGGGATGACGTGTGCATCCTGTACGTCGGCAGTCGAGCGTTCCCTTAAAAAGTTGGATGGTGTCGAGATTGCCAGCGTAAACTTGGCAACCAATAAAGCAACGATCAAATACGACGGAAGCAAAGTCAAAATCGCGGAGTTAAAGAAGGCTGTTGAAAAAGCAGGGTATACTCCGAAAGATATCGAGAAGAAACTGGCCATTGATGAAGATCAGTTGAGAAAAGACATGGAAAGCAAGGATATGTTTCAACGGCTGATCATATCCGTCATATTCTCTTTGCCGTTGCTCTACATTGCGATGGGGCATATGTATATTCCGGACATAGCAAAACTGCCGGCTATTATCGATGTTCATAATTATCCGCTGAACTTCACATTGATTCAATTGATATTCACGTTGCCGGTCATGTGGGCCGGACGCAAATTTTTCTTCATCGGCTTTAAAACTTTGTTTAAGGGAAGCCCAAACATGGATACTTTGGTAGCTATCGGTACCGGTGCAGCATTTATTTACGGTCTCTATGCTATCTTTGCTATCTATAATGGTGATTTCCATTATGTTGACAATTTGTATTTCGAAGTGGCAGCACTGATCATCACATTACTGCTGGTCGGTAAATATATGGAAGCACGAATGAAGGGAAAGACTTCAGAAGCCATCAAGAAACTGATGAATCTTGCACCTAAGACCGCCCGTCTGATTAAAGACGGAACTGAAATTGAGGTTTCCCTTGAAGAAGTGGAAGTGGATGATTTACTGATTGTCCGACCGGGAGAAAGAATTCCGGTGGATGGCTTGGTTGTCGAAGGTTTCTCTGCCGTGGATGAATCTATGCTGACCGGTGAAAGTTTACCAGTCGACAAGCAACCCGGTGATTCGATCGTCGGCGGAAGTTTGAATAAGAACGGTCTGTTGACGATGAAGGCCAAAGCAGTTGGCGAAAGTACGGCATTAGCACGTATCATCAAACTTGTCGAGGATGCACAAGGTCAAAAGGCTCCGATTGCCGCTATGGCAGACATCGTATCTTCCTATTTTGTTCCCGTAGTTATTGTAATTGCCTTCGTCGCAGCTGCCGTTTGGTGGTTTACCGGCAAAGATGCTGATTTCGTACTGACCGTATTTGTTACTGTGCTGGTCATTGCTTGTCCGTGTGCTTTAGGACTGGCAACACCGACAGCCATCATGGTCGGTACCGGTAAAGGAGCAGAGAATGGCGTTCTGTTTAAGGGCGGAGAAGCCTTGGAAACAGCACATCATATTCAGGCAATCATTTTTGACAAAACAGGCACCCTGACCGAAGGAAAGCCTACACTGACTGATGTGATTCCTTATGATATAGACCCGGATATTTTATTGCGATATACAGCAAGTGCAGAACAAGGATCGGAACATCCGTTGGCACAGGCAATCGTTAAAGGTGCAACTGATAAAGGAATCCAGCTATTCCCTATAACAAAATTTTTGGCTGTTACCGGTCGAGGTGTCGATGTAACCATTGATGATAAGGATATTCTGATTGGTAATCGTGCATTTATGGAAGAACGGGAAGTAACATTGCGCTCCATTGAATCCGACATGGACCGTCTTGCCAGCGAAGGCAAGACACCGATGTTGGTTGCAATTGACGGGATAATCCGTGGGATCGTTGCTGTCGCAGACGTCGTAAAACCTTCAAGTGCAAAAGCTGTCGAACAACTGAAACACATGGGGATCAAAGTCGCTATGATTACAGGTGATAACAAGAAAACTGCTGCAGCAATCGGCCGACAGGTAGGAATCGACCTGATATTGGCTGAGGTTTTACCTCAGGATAAATCATCCGAAGTTGCGAAACTTCAACAACAAGGAATGTCCGTAGCTATGGTTGGCGATGGTATCAACGATGCACCTGCCTTGGCTATGGCAGACATCGGTATTGCAATCGGTTCGGGAACGGACGTTGCGATTGAATCTGCGGATGTCGTTTTGATGAAATCCGATTTGATGGATGTCGTAACAGCAATCAAACTTAGCCGCGCGACTATCCGGAATGTCAAACAGAATCTATTCTGGGCATTTATTTACAATATTGCCGGTATCCCGTTAGCAGCCGGTGTCTTCTATGCCTTTGGCGGTCCGTTGCTCAATCCGATTTTTGCGGGTGCTGCGATGGCTTTCAGCTCAGTTTCTGTAGTAACTAATGCTCTGCGCTTACGCAGATTCAAAAAGTAGAGGTAAAAAATGAAAAAAATTCTAGTACTGTTGGTATTCATGCTTATCATTGCAGGATGTGCCGCGACCGATGTCGTCAGACGTGAAGCTGCTTCATCCTTCGATATGATTCTCGATGTCTCAACTGTTGAATCTGTTGTTAAAGATGGATTTGCTCATATTATGTTTGCAGAAAGTTATCATCTTGAACTTTCATTAACCCCTGAAACAACGAGTGAAGACGTCATTATTTCTGTACCGGCAACCCCGTTTTTAGATGCCGGACTCGATCGTTTGAAACTTCCTTCGAATATGAAAATCAAAGATGATAAATTATTGATTATCTTTGATGGAATCAAAGGAGCAGCTACGCAAAATGCATCACAGCAGATGAATTCTCTTCTTACTAACAACCGTGGTCTTCTGGGCTACCATGCCGAACTGGATCATTTCGGGATTTCTCTGGGTGACCATAAGTTCGAGTGGGCTAAGCATCTGATGACCAATGATAAAGATGTAGTGTTTATCCTAAGTGCTGAAGTATTGCGTTCTGCCGGGGTCGATGTTGAAAATGTCGATGGTTGGTTATTTACCACAATGGATGGCATGGGACTTCTTCTAAAACCCTTTGACTTAAAATAACCTTATGGAAAAAATAACCATTCATGTGGAAGGTATGACGTGCAAAGCCTGTGAAAAGAGCGTTACTTCCGAAATCAAAAAAATAGAAACTGTCAGGTTTGCATTCGCGAATGCGAAAACCGGTGAGGTAAACATACAGTCAGCCTCACCGGTTTCTTATGTCCGATTAAAGAAAGCTGTAGAAGAAGCCGGATATCAGTTAAAAGATGAGAAGCCCTCCATTGTGATGGATTGGATTTGGTTGATTGGCGTGATCTCTGTGGTTGTGATTGCCCAGATGATTTATCAGCGATTGCTTCCTCCTCAGTTGGACGGTCAGACGATTGCGTTGCCTTTGGTTGCGGTTTATGGTTTGATCACTTCATTTCACTGTGTCAGTATGTGTGGTGGGATCGCTCTTTCTCAATCCATGGCCAAAATCCAAGGAAGAACCCCCTATCAATCAACCTTCCTGTATAATTTCGGCAGAATTGCTTCCTATACCTTATTTGGGATTTTGTTGGGTGGGGTAGGCTCGTTTTTCTCTATTTCGCCTTTGATAAGAAACCTGATTTTGCTAGCTGGTGGTGTTTTAATGCTTTATTATGGAGTAAGTCTGTTGGGTTGGGTTTCGATGCCAAATCTTCCTAACATCATGCCAAAAATAAACAATAAAAAGATCAGTGAGAGTATCCGCCCTTTGATTGTCGGGGTTTTAAATGGTTTTATGCCTTGTGCGTCCTTACAGATGATGCAATTGTATGCTTTAGCGTCCGGTTCAATGATCAGCGGCGGTTTGATTATGTTGGTATTCGCCCTGACTACCGCTCCGGTATTGGTGACGATCGGTTTGTTATCATCAAAACTCAATCTGAAAAGTTCACGAAGAGTAAAATTGGTTTCAGCAGCTGTCGTGGTATTAATTGGCTCGCAAATGGCCTTCCGATCAATGAGCGCATTAAATATTCCTATTCCGTTTGTTCAACAGCAACAGGAACTTCGGCTGGCACCGATTGTTGATGGCGTTCAAATGGTTACACTTACAGTCGATTGGAATGGTTATCATTTGGATTATACAGCGGTTCAACAAGGGATTCCGGTCCGAATCACGGTCAATCCGGTATCCTTGTCCGGATGCAGTAACCCCATCACGATTCCGGCATTCAATATTGAGATCGACGGTCTCACATCTCAGTTATCCGCGGTTTTTACTCCGACAAAAACGGGGAACATCCGCATTCAGTGCTGGATGAATATGATCGTCACTAACCTTAAAGTATTAGCCAATTAAAAACTGCAATTTTTGCAGTTTTTTTACATTCTTGTCGTTATATAGATAGCGGCAATGATGCCAATCAGGATGACCCAGGAGATCGGATTCCCGAAGTTGAGTGTGTATCCGAAACTGTACTCCCTCGGAACGAAAATATTGGTATCTTCTTTGTTTACATAGAAAAATGTATTATGCGTCC
Organism: Erysipelotrichaceae bacterium UBA2227; assembly: GCA_002348095.1. Lineage (GTDB taxonomy): Bacteria > Bacillota_I > Bacilli_A > Erysipelotrichales > Erysipelotrichaceae > UBA2227. Next base: position 40,204 of record DDYT01000065.1, read on the forward strand.
TTCTGTATACACTGATCTCTTCTTTCGTCCATTTTCTTTTTTCCATCGGATGCACCTCCCCGTTTCCGTATGATCATGATAAAATGTCAGAATTGACTGAAGCGATTTCAAATCCTTGGGCTATGAATTCTCAATGATGATAATTCTTTCTATATTGATTGTTTCTATCATTACAATAAATCAAAAAATCAAAATTCGCAATATATTTTAGAATATCAATGACAAAACCGTGACAAAAACAAAATATTTGATTTTGTACACAATCTTCAGCTTATCTTCTATAATATAGAGGTTGGAGGTTGATATGAATAATCCGTACATTCACCTGATTCCCCTGCTCTTTGGATTGTTGTATTTCTCTGTCATAGCATTAATTCATTGGAAATTGAATATAAGTTATAAATATGGTTTATTGTTTCCTTTATTTATGACCATCGTTATGAATCTATTGGCCACTCCGAGTTATTTGCGCTGGTTTACCCGGAATGCCGGAGAAGGGGATTGGCTTCTGTTGATTTTTGCGTGGTGGCAAGTCGTCATACTCTTCCTCTACATTTTCTTATGGAAAATCACTGAATCATTTTCAAACAAAAAGGAGTCCGAATGACTCCTTTGATTTTTCATTGAGCAGAAAGTTAAGCTGCCTCTGTATTCTACCTTTTGCAACTACCCAATCATACGTTTGTTGGTAAAAAAGCGTTACTTACCTGTTGTGTGAGTGATACAGTAATCATTACATTGGGATCATATAAGTAAAGCAATTGTTTGATTGACTCAACTTCACGACGTCTGACAGCCATGGTCATCGCGACCCGCTTCTCTTTGTTCATGCCCTCGGCATGAATCAGTGTCAGCGCCTGATTCATCGCCCGGATCTGCTCTGCAGCAACCAATGCTATACTTTCATTCGTAAATATCGCAGTGACCGTATTATATCCATAGGCAAGTTTCTCTTCGAGTAATGATCCGCAAACCTGTCCGACAGCGAATGCGAACACTAAAATAACAACCTTAAACGGATCATTAGCAACGCCGGTTAAGGCAGTCGCAGTTAAGAATAACCAGAATGTATATTCAAAAATGGCTATAAGTGCCCCCGGCCATCGTTGTCCTTTGTGAATCAATTGAGATCGCAGTGAAGACAGCGTTACCTCGACCAGCTTACCTGTAAATATCAAACTGTAAATCATCCAAGGTGTTCGTTTGATAAAGTCAAAAACAATAAACATAATTACCCTCCTTTGTAACTTTCAAACCGACAATAAAATAAGAGCTCTTATGCAACACTGATATAGTGTTACGTAAAAGCCCTTCGATACGACGGTTCTTTTGTTGAGTATACTATAACATATCGTCCAAAGGAAAGCCAATCAGGGCAATCACCGATAATCAACATTTTCGCGCATTACATCTGTTCAAATCGATGTTTATTGTCCATAATAGAAGGGTATCATGGAGGTATGTATGAGATTTCAAACAGCAGAGCCCTTTCGCATCAAGATGATCGAACATGTTAAGAAAACGACATTCGAACAACGATCAGAATGGCTGAAAGAAGCTCAGTATAATGTATTTAAGGTAAAAGCCGAAAATGTCTATATTGACTGTCTAACGGATAGCGGTACTTCGGCGATGAGTAAAAATCAGTGGGCAGCATTGATGATGGGGGATGAATCCTATGCCAGCTGTGAAAGTTTCTTCCGATTAGAACAAGCGATTGTCGAAACCTATGGAATGCCCTTGATCCAGCCGGTTCATCAGGGACGTGCTGCAGACTATCTTTTAGCCAAAATATACACTCGGCCCGGTAAAATCGCTATCGGAAATATGCATTTCGATACTTTCCGCGGTAATGCGGAAGTGTTAGGTGCACTTGTTGAGGATTTGGTATCCGATGAAGGCAAGGATGCTGCCAGTCCTGCATCTCCATTTAAAGGCAATATGGACATTGCCAAGTGCGAGCAGCTGATTCAACAAAAAGGTATCGATCAGATTTCAGTTATCATACTGACGGTTACATGCAATAACAACGGCGGTCAGCCGGTCAGCATGCAGAACATCAAAGACGTTGCGGCACTTGCAAGGAAGTACGATCTCCCATTTGTAATGGATATTGCCCGGATTGCTGAGAATGCCTATTTTATCAAAACCCGTGAAGCAGGTTATCAAGACAAAGATATCGTGGATATCGTCAAGGAACAGCTGTCTTTCTGTGAGAGTGCGGTCATGAGTGCAAAAAAAGATGGATTGGTCAATATTGGCGGTCTTTTTATGACGCGCAACCATGATGTCTTCGCTCAAGCGAATCAATTGGCTATCGTTCATGAAGGATTTATTACTTATGGCGGTTTGGCCGGAAGGGATATGGATGCTTTGGCTGTCGGTATCAAAGAAGCCTGTGACTTTGACTACTTGCAATACCGAATCGGACAGGTCGAATATCTGGGAAATCAGCTCAGGGAAAAAGGTATCCCCATCATTGAACCGCCGGGTGGCCATGGGATTTATGTGGATGCACGGAGATTCTTTCCTCATATCCCTCAACACGAGTTTCCGGCGCAGCGATTGGTTGTCGCTTTATATCAGGAAGCCGGTATCCGTGCCGTTGAGTTGGGAGCCTGTGCTTTTGGCGGTAAAGATCCCGACACAGGGGAAGCAACCTGGCCGCAACTCGAAACGATGCGTATCGCAATTTCACGACGCGTATACACCAATGATCATTTGGATTGTATCGTGAATGCTTTGGATTACATTTATCAAAACCGTGATTCTTATAAAGGATTGAAACTGGTGTTTGAGGGTCCGATTGTGTCTTTACGACACTTTACGGCCGGATTTGAATTGCTTTAAAAAGACTTGCGGTGATTCCGCAAGTCTTTTTTGTTATTTTACAAGAGATTTCAATGTCGCATAGATAAACGCATCAATATCGCCATCCATGACTTTCTGGACATTGCCTTCTTCCGCATTGGTGCGATGATCTTTTACCATTGTATACGGAGCAAACACGTAGGAACGGATCTGGCTTCCCCACTCAATGGATTTTTGCTCACCTTTGATATCGGCTAACTTTGCTTCTTTCGCTTCAATTTCCAACTGATACAGTTTTGATTTCAACATATTCATGGCATGCTCACGATTTTGCATTTGTGAGCGCTCCGACTGACAGGTTACGACGATATTGGTTGGTTTGTGAATCAGTCGGACGGCTGAGTCTGTTTTGTTGACATGTTGCCCTCCGGCACCGGAAGCGCGCATCGTTATGACCTCAATGTCCCCTGGATCGATTGCGATCTGAATTTCATCATTAAACTGAGGCATGACATCAACAGATGCAAATGAGGTATGTCTTCTTCCTGAAGAGTCAAACGGGGATATACGAACCAAACGGTGAACCCCTTTTTCAGTCTTAAGATAACCATAAGCCATCGCACCTTCTACCAAAAAGGAAACTGACTTCAAGCCGGCCGTGTCTCCATCCTGATAATCCAAGACCGAAACTTTATAGCCTTTTTTATCCGCCCATCGTGTATACATCCGATAGAGCATCAGCGCCCAATCCTGACTTTCTGTTCCGCCTGCTCCTGGATGTAGTTCGATGATTGCATTATTCTTGTCGTAATCATGACTCAGAAGAATCTTGATTTCAAACTTCTCGAAGTTTTCCAATTGCTCTTCGTATTCCATTTCGACCAATGAACTCAGCTCTTCATCAAATTCCTGCTTCAGCATTTCCACGGTTTCATAAAGTTGGGAAAACGTTGAGAGCATTTCATGATACCCCTCAACGATTTCCTTCATTTGATTCATCGTGTTTATTTTTGCCTGAGCTCCGCGACGGTCGTTCCAAAACGAGTCATCGGCCATTTCTTGTTGTATCTGATCAATGATTTCCTGTTTGCCAGGCAAGTCAAAGTGAGTCACCCAACTGCTTTAACTTATCGTAAACAGTTGTTACTCCTTGTCTGATTTCATAAAATTCCATTATTTCTTCTGCTCCTCAACTTGAATTTGCATATTCTTGCAGTAGAACACCGTCTCCTGAGAAATGCGCTGCATCATATCTTCAAACATTTCATAACCTTCCTGGATATATGCCTGCAATGGATTGCTTTGGGCATACGAACGCAAGTGGATACCGTCGCGCAATTTACTCATCGTATCAATATGTTCCACCCAAGCCCTGTCGATAACACGCAAAACCACATTTTTTTCCAGAGTATAGATACTCTCACGAACCTTCTCTGCCGGGATATTTTTAACATCAATGGCATCGATCTTGTTTTCATATGTCAGCCAAATGGCTTCCGTGCACATCCGTTCGGTTTCCACCATGTCTTTGTCCTCAAAGTCAGATTTCTTCATCGTCAGATCTTTAAAACCAAACTTGTAGTAAGCTTCTAAGAGTTCTTCCACATTGACCTTAGGATTTTTACTTGAATAGTCGGTATGTGTCTTCAAAATGCTTAATGATACCCGGTCAAACATATCCTTAATGATCGTATGAACATCCTCATTTTCTAATATCATATTGCGTTGTTCATAAATGATTTCACGTTGCTGACGTAGAACGTCATCATATTCCAACAAAGTCTTACGGATATCAAAGTTGACACCTTCAACTCGTTTTTGCGCACTGGAAATCGAACGGGAAATAAGTTTCGATTCTACCGGAACATCACCCAGCGTTCTGAATAAGCCTTCCATACGTTCGCTGCCGAAACGAACCATCAGTTCATCTTGCACGGATACGTAGAAACGGGAATAACCCGGATCGCCTTGACGACCGGAACGGCCGCGCAGTTGGTTATCGATGCGCCGCGATTCGTGACGTTCAGAACCCAAGACGGCCAAGCCGCCCAGTTCACGCACGCCCTCACCGAGTTTGATGTCGGTACCACGACCGGCCANNCCTGACGACCGGAACGACCGCGCAACTGATTATCGATACGACGTGATTCATGACGTTCACTACCGATGACCGCCAGACCACCCAAATCCTTAACGCCTTCACCCAGCTTAATGTCAGTTCCGCGCCCGGCCATATTGGTCGCAATCGTAACCGAATGTTTCTGACCGGCCTTCGCAATGATTTCTGCTTCACGTGCATGGTTTTTAGCATTCAATACTTCATGTTTGATTCCGCGCTGCGTGAACATCTTACTGACAAACTCACTGGTTTCAACCGCGATGGTTCCGACCAATACGGGCTGACCTTTTTTATAGAGTTCCAAAACTTCTTGAACCAGTGCTTCAAATTTCGCTTTGCGCGTACCAAACACCGCATCCGGTAAATCATCACGCACGATCGGACGATTTGTCGGAATTTCTACAACGCGCATATTGTATATCTTCAGGAATTCTTCTTCCTCGGTTTTCGCCGTACCGGTCATCCCGGCCAGTTTCTCGTACAGACGGAAGAAGTTCTGATAGGTAATCGTTGCCATAGTTGAAGTTTCTTGTTTGATCGGAACCCGTTCTTTCGCTTCGATTGCCTGATGCAATCCATCGGAATAGGCACGGCCAACCATTAAACGACCGGTAAACTGATCTACTATGACGATCTGATTATCCTGAACTACATATTCAACATCTTTGATCATGACATAATTGGCGCGTAAAGCCATGTGCAAATGGTGCACCAGTTGTGTGTGTTTCAGTTCATATAAGTTTTGAATACCAAAAGCCTTCTCAGCTTTCGCCACCCCTTCTTCAGTCAGCTGAACCGTTTTGCCTTTGATGTCAATTTCATAATCAACACTTTCCTGAAGACGCTTGACAAACTTGTCTGCCTGTAAATACAGGTTTGCGGTTTGTTTTTGTCCTCCGGAAATAATCAAAGGTGTTCGGGATTCATCGATCAAAATGGAATCGACTTCATCGATCAAAGCAAAATGAAGCGGCCGTAATACACGATCTTTCACTTGAGTGACCATATTATCCCGCAGATAATCAAACCCGACTTCCGCATTGGTCATGTATGTGATATCGCACAAAAAGGATTCGCGCTTTTGTTGCGGTGTCAGTGCACGGATATTCACACCGACTTTCAAACCTAAAAAGCGGTGGATGGCTCCCATCCACTTCGCATCACGTTGAGCTAAGTATTCATTGACCGTAACGACATGAACACCCTTGCCTGACAGTGCATTGAGATATACGGGCATAACTGAGGTCAAGGTCTTACCTTCCCCCGTTTTCATTTCGGCGATATCTCCCTGATGTAAAACGATGCCACCCATGATTTGCACAAAATACGGAAACTCACCGATGACACGCTTGGCCGCTTCTCGTGCAACCGCAAAAGCTTCCGGCAATATGTCATCCAGCGTTTCCCCATTGATTAAACGTTCTTTAAATTCATTGGTCTTTTCTTTGAGATCATCATCGTCCAACGCAGCCATCTGCTCTTTGTAAGCATCGACCTTCTTGGCAATGACCTCAACTTCTTTCAGTCTCTTTTTATCAAAATTAAATAATGACGTTAATATGTTTGCCATATACAACCTCCGTCCTCAAACAGTTTATCACGAAAGAAAAAAGTTGGGAACTACCCAACTTTTTAGACCTTACACTTTAACAATATTATGAGCTTGAAGTCCGCGTTCACCGTTGACCAATTCGAATTCAACTTCTGCGCCTTCTTCGATTGTTTTGAAGCCTTCCATTGCTAATTGTGAGTAGTGGAAGAATACGTCTCTGTCATCAGCCAATTTGATGAAGCCGTACCCCTTCTCTTTGTTAAACTTCTTTACTTTTCCTTGCATTTACTAAAACCTATACCTTTCTTGAGTAGTCACTGCTACTTTTCCATTATACATAATAACCCCATCAAATGCAAACACATTTGCAACATGCCCTTATGACGTGAAAATCAATCTTGTTTCTGCTGAACCCAAAGCGGATGATAAGCAAATGTGATAGCCTTCAGAACCGAACAATGCGGACGAAGCAATCGGATTGCCGCTCGCATAGATGATCCGGTCGTGCAAACATCGTCAATCAAAAGTACCCGATCCAAAAAATCATTTTCTACTATGTTAATTTCAAAGATCTGATCTATGTGTTCCCGTTCTTCCCTCGTCATCTTTGCCTGTTTAACATTTTTACTCTTCACCAACACATCTGAAACCGTCAGTGCTAAAGGTTCAATCATGCGATGCAAATGATGAAATCCACGTTGCTCTACCTTTTCCTTCGATGAGGGCAGCGGAACTAACGAATAGCCTTTGAATTTTTTGAGGATCGATTTTTTTATCGGTTCAAAGAATAGCGGTGCCAAAGCTTCATCTCTGTGCTCCTTGTATTGAATAAGAAGCTGTGATATATGATCATCATACTGAACATAGGACAAAACACGGACACCATCAATATCAAAACTAATCGGATGAGGTCGGATCTTTGATGCACAACCGAAACACAACAACCGTTCCTTTGAGAAAACAGAAAATAGCGTCGCATCGTGGTGCAGATCCTTCAGACACCAAAGACAGATTGGTTCGCTTTCCGGATTTTTCTTATACAAGACATGACTGCTGAAGTTTTGCTTCTTGATAAAAACAGGCACTCCCCCTTTGGATAAAGAAAGCTTCTTCCCACCCGACCGCTGATCTGAATCAGACTTGCCACATCAAATATCGGATGATCCGAAAAAAGAACAACAACATCGATGTCCGCAAATGTGACCCCACGCTCCAAAATCGTCGTTGCAACCAAGAGTCTTCGCTCTTTGCGACGAAACCGCTCGATGATTTCTTCTTTTTGATCACTTTCAGAGGTGATGCAATCCGACCGCAGAATGAGCGACAGCCATCGGGCAATATTTCGTGTCGGTACGAATATCAGCCATTGCCGAGCATTTTGAATTTTCACATAGAGCAAGAACAAACATAATGATGCAGGAATTATCCGTACCGATGGCTCTATGAGTGGATATCCATGTGGGCGAGCATTGAGTTGCACGTATGACATTTCCCCTTGTTCGACTCTTCTAAGTAAATGCTCATCCGGTGTTGCGGTTAAGTAAATGATGTTCCCCACACAAGACTTGTTTGCGAAATGTTCAAGCATGCTGTTACCTTTATACGGAAAAGCATCCGGTTCATCCAAGATCAGCAAATCAAACCACGCGCGATACCGATACAGCTGATGGGTGGTACAAAGAATCAAATCACCATCGGTAATTTGTGTATAGCCCTGACACACCGCAATGACACACAAATCGGGAAACATCATCGCAAGTCGTTCTTTTAACTCCAACACGACCTGACGTCTTGGAATTGCCCACCCGACCTTCTTTTGAAGCAATAATGCATCTTTGATGGTTTCCAATACCAACTCAGTTTTCCCCGCCCCACATACCGCATCTACCAATACATCCTGATGCAAAGCTTCTTTTTGAATCTGGGAAGAAACAATCTTCTGTTGATTCGTCAGCGGGAATTTTAAAAGATATTCCGCATCTCCCACAGCCAAATCGCGAGAACCTGAAGATTCTTCAACCCCAAAGAAGAACATGATGCATTTCCTGCAATAAACTCCAGAAGTTCCTCGAAAGAAAAATCTCTGATCCCGATTGCCGCATATCGGACATTCACTCATAAAAAAACCACCCGCTATCTTATATGAGAAGCGAGTGGTAACTCCTACCAATCTGTGATTTTATTTCCGGTAACTAAGAAACTCTTCTTCGCCAGTTTTGCCATGGGATCATCTGAGTAAGAATCAGAATAGAACTCATCTATCTCCGATAGTGAGTACAATTCCTCAAACCGGATCGGTTTCTGATCTCCAAAACAGTTCTTGCGAAGATTCTTTCCGGAATGTTTATCGACCTCTGAAGCAATCAAACGGACATTTAAACGATCGCATACCGGTTTTAACAAGAAATCCGGAGATGCGGATATGATGACATCATCATCACGGCGCTGTTTTTTATACCAGTCCTTGATTTTGTGTTCATGTTCTTTCCAAAACGCATCGACCTCGGCATCGATGTCTTTTACACCGGTAAAATAGGTGTAAATCGTCGTTTTCATCGTCGTTTTATCCGTAATATTGAGTTTGTACTTCAAAGCTGCGAATAACTGGATAAATACGAACCTTAATAATGACGGATGTTTCTTGTAGACAAACAGCAGAAAGTCGATCGAGCTGTCTCCGTCATATATAGTTTTGTCAAAGTCGTATACGTTCATAATTTTCCTCCAATGCTAGAATGCATCGATCATCAGCTGTGCAAGTTTCTTTGAGAACCCCATCGGATCTTCAATCGGCAGCCCTTCGATCAGACAAGCCTGATCGTACAACAACCAAGCGATGTCACTCAGTTTCTGAGGGTTCGTGGAATGAACTTTACGCAATGTCTGCAACAACGGATGTTCCGGATTGATTTCCAGAATACGTTTAGCTTTAAGTTTCTCATCCGCATCCGGCATTTGTGATAACACCTTCTCCATTTCAAACGATAATCCTTCGGCACTGACTAGACAGACCGGATGACTTTTCAAACGGGAAGAAAGACGTACATCTTCAACGGCATCCCCCAACGCTTCTTTCATCGAGGTAAACAAATCTTTGCTTTCCTCTGCCTTCTTTTGAATTTCAGACTTCTCTTCTTCATTAAGCAAATCCAAATCGCCTTGATTGATCGATTTAAATGGCTTTTCTTTATACATATGCATGATCTGAATAGCAAACTCATCGATATCATCAACCAGGTATAAAATCTCATAGCCTTTTTCGCGAACCAGTTCACTTTGAGGCAGTGCTTCGCATTTTTCGATAGTATCACCGGCAACAAAGTAAATTTCCTTTTGATCTTCAGGCATACGAGCCACATATTCTTCCAATGAAACCAGTTTCTTATCTCGTGATGAAGTAAACAGTATTAGGTCTTCAAGCAATTCGCGATGTGCACCAAAATCCTGATAAATACCATACTTAATTTGCATGCCGAAATTCTTCCAGAATTTCTCGTAATTCTCGCGATCCAACTTCAGCATAGAAAGCAGTTCACTCTTGATTTTTTTCTCCAACCGGGAAGCAATGGCTTTCAGCTGTCGGTCATGTTGCAGGATTTCCCGGGAAATGTTGAGCGAAAAATCCGGGGAGTCCACTAAGCCGCGAACGAAACGAAAGTGATCACCCAGCAACTCTTTTGCTTTTTCCATGATGAATACACCTTTACTGTAAAGCTGTAAACCTTTTTCATACTCATTGGAATAAAAGTTAAACGGTGTTTTCCCGGGAATGAACAATAGTGCCTGATAAGAAAGATTTCCTTCCGCTTGCATATGAATGACTTTAACCGGATCTTCCCAATCATGGAACTTATCCTTATAAAACTTATGATAATCTTCTTGAGTTATGTCTGATTTGCTCTTGCGCCATAACGGCGTCATGGAGTTCAGCGTTTCGGTTTCATGATTATTTTCTTCATTGTCATTCTCATCTCTATCCTTAGCCATCAAAATCGGATATCGGATATAGTCTGAATACTGCTTGACTAATCCTTTAATGCGATACGCTTCCAAGAATTCATCATACTGCTCATCTTCATTGTTTTCCTTGATTTTACAGATAATTGACGTACCGATCTCGTCACGATGATCTTCTTCAATCGTAAACCCTTCACTGCCCACAGATTCAAAGCGATATGCTTTTTCATCTTTGACTGACTTTGAAATAACAGTCACATGCTGAGAAACCATAAAAGCCGAATAGAAACCGACTCCAAACTGACCGATGATGTCGATCTCATCAGAAGCTTTGGCCAATGCCTGCTTAAACGCCAGTGACCCGCTTTTTGCTATCGTACCTAAATTGTCGATGAGTTCCTCTTTGGTCATGCCGATTCCGTTATCCGAAATCGTCAGTGTACGATTCTCTTTATCAATGGAAATTTCGATCGACAGGTTGGTTCGGTCGATCTTCACCGAATCATCCTCCAACGATAAAAAATAGATTTTATCCAGTGCATCTGAGGCATTGGATATAAGTTCACGCAAGAATATCTCCTTGTGCGTGTAAATTGAGTGAATCATCAGCTCTAACAGCCGCTTTGACTCTGCTTGAAATTGTAATGTTTCTGTCACAGTTATCCCTCCGAATTAGCACTCCTATCACTTAAGTGCTAATAGTATTTTAGGCAATTTGTCTTGATTTTTCAAGTACTAAAACAAAAGAACCGGAATTAATCCAGTTCCACTTTGCGAATATATTGTGCGCCGACTGCTCCTAATCCGGTATGGCACCCGATGACCGAAACCAAATCGGTGAAAATGATTTCTGTTTCCGGGAAGTTTGTTTTCATGATATCCAACAGCTGGCGCCCTGTCTGTGCATCCCATACATGGGCAACTGCCATAATGCAATTTTTATCGACATTGTGATCCTTGAAATACTGAACCATGATTTCAAATGCTTTTGACATGGTACGCACTTTTTCAAAAGCGTCGACCTTCCCTCCGGTCTCCACTCCGATTTTTAATAATGGCTTTAGATTTAAAAATCCGCCCAATGCGGCTGCCATCGGTGTGATGCGCCCGCTTTTTTGAAGTTGTTTCAAATCTTTGGGAATAACAAAAGTCATACTGTCCATTATCGAACGGTTGCAACGCCGCTTCACTTCATCCACAGGAACACCTTTATCAAACAGTTTTCGGGCTGAAATCGCCAAATGCAGTTCATTGATCATGATTGCATGACAGTCGATAAAGTCAAACTTTAAGTCTAATCGTTGAGCGCTTGCCGCAAGTGCGGACAATGTTGATGAAAGCGCAGACGCAATCACGACCGCAAAAACCATATCATATCCCTGAGCTTTCAGATTTTCGAACAACTCATCCACGATACCGATCGGCGGAAGGGATGTTGTCAGATTTCTTCCCTCATAAATCAGGCGATACGTCTGATCGATCGTTATGGTTTCACCGTCAAGATAGACCTTATCTCCATCAATGACTTGAAAAGGGACTCGAAAAAGTCCCTCTAAATTCACATTTTGTGTGTAGATATCACTGCCGCTATCGGTTATTACTGCTACTTTCATAGGCTATACCCCCTATAACTCTTATATGGGTATATTATACACGAATTATACGATTCGTGCCGCCTGAATTGCGATAGTTCCCAAACCTGCGTGTGCTGCCAAAACTGCCGGTAATTCCAATGTTTCAAGTGCAATGTCCCCAAAAGCCGCTACTAATGCATCTTTTGCTCGATTGGCTGTATCCAGTGCCTCACAGTGTAACACGTAGAGCTTATGGGTTTCCTTGGTGATGTTATTCTTTTTGAGATCTTCGATAATCATATCGAAAACCTTGGTTTCGGTACGAGCCGTCCCCAACTTGTCAATTTTCACTCCTGCATTTTCCAACACAAGAATCGGTTTGATTTTCAATAGAGATGACAACAGGGTAACACCATTGGAAACACGGCCGCTACGGTTGAGTTGTTCAAGGGTTTCCGGATAAAGATAGGAAACTGTGTCATCAAAAACCGTTTTCCCCATCGCCAAGATTTCATCGACGGATGCACCGGCTTTGACCATTTCAACCGCACGTACCGTGACATGACGCAGTGGAGCAGCCAATGTCAATGTATCAACAATCGTAATATTGGTCAGGTCATTTTCAGTTGCGGCCAAACGGAACGCCTGATATGTACCGGAAAGATGCGCAGAAAGAGAAAATACGATAATGTGGTCATAGTTTTCAGCTTTCCATTGTTTCATTAATTCATCAAGTAACCCTAAGTTCGGTTGGGCTGTTTTTGGAACTGCTTTAGCTCTTAACTTAGCCACTAATTCAGCGCTGGATAAATTGACTTGGTCACGATATTCCTGACCATCAACCAATACCGACAATGGTACCATTTCAATACCGGCTGCCTTAGCTTCTTCGACGGTCATGCAGATCGTAGAGTCAGTAACAATTAAAATATTGCTCATGTGTAAAACCTCCATAGTTTAACTTGTTAAATTATAAAGGCGTTTACTTTGAATGTCAAACTAAATGGTTTAACAACCCTTTACAACTTAACAACAATATTCTAAACTGAAAATGTGAACATTCTATGAAAAAGATCGCAAAAAGCGCAGAAATAGAGATTGAAGTCAAGGGGTCGAAGTTTATCGGTTTTGTTTCACTTTGCGAAAATGAAGAACAGGCAAAAGGAATGATTCAGAATTTAAGGAAAAGCCATCCCAAAGCAAATCATCATTGTTCTGCCTATATACTTTCCCAACCACCCGTTGAACGATCCAATGACGATGGCGAGCCTTCATCTACAGCAGGACTCCCTATGCTTCAAGTATTGCGAGGCCATGGACTGACCGATGTATGTGCCGTCGTTATACGTTACTTCGGCGGCACGTTGCTTGGCAGAGGAGGACTGATCAAAGCATACACGGAATCTGTTGCTAAGGCTGTAGAACAGGCCGGGATCAAAGAGTTTGTACAGGTTTCTGCCTACTCTATCGAGTTTCCCTATCCGTTGGTCAGCGTCGTGGAGAATCTGTTACAAAAATACGGACAGATAACTGAGCGCATATTTGATGAGAAGGTCATCATCTGTTTCAAATCAGAGAACATGGACATTATTCGCGAAGAACTCATCAATGTATGCAGAGGGCAAGTCACTATTAATCATCTTTCTACTCAATGGGAGTAAATGCAAATGCAAATCATTTGCATTTATTTTTTTTCTTGATATACTATATTCCGGAGGATACTTATGAAAAAAATGCTATTAGCCCTGATGGTAACAGGACTGCTTGCTTTAAGCGGCTGTGTGCCATCACAAACACAAGACGAGAAAATTACAGTGATCACTTCGCTGTTCCCTCAATATGATTTTGTTCGTCAAATCGCTCAAGACAAAGTCAATGTCCGTTTGCTCTTGCCGGCGGGAACTGAACCCCACTCTTTCGAGCCGACACCGTTGGATATCGTATCTATCGGCAATGCGGATATTTTCATATTTACCAATGAACTAATGGAACCTTGGATTGTAAGAGTCATCGAGAACGTGAAGAGTGATAACCTTTTAATCGTTGACAGTTCCGTTGGAATCGAACTGATCGATCATTTCCATGAAGAAGATCATGAGGATGAAGATGATCATGAGGATGAAGATGAAGATCACGATGAGCTTGATCCTCATATCTGGTTAGATCCGCTCAATGCGAAAGTCATGGCACAAAACATCCTTGAAGCCTTGATCTCCGTCGATCCGGATAACGCAGTCTTTTATCAAAATAATGCGAACAAGTTATTTGAACAATTAGACGAATTAAAAGCTGAATACGATGAAATATTCTCAGATCCGACCCATAAAACCATCATCTATGGCGGACATTTCGCTTTTGGATACTTAGCTCACCGATACGGATTGGAAATACTTTCTCCATACACCGGATTTTCACCTAACGCTGAACCGACACCTCAGGCCATTATTGAACTTATCGAAAGAATGAAAGAAGCTGACATAAAAACCATTTACTATCAGGAACTTATCGATCCGAAAACTGCAAGAGTTATCGCTGAGCAAACCGGCGCAAAAATGGTTTTACTTCATGGCGCACACAACGTGACTACACAGGAACTTCAGGCAGGCGCGACCTATATTTCTATCATGCGCGAAAACGCACAGAAACTGTTGCAAGGATTCAAGAATGAATAACCTCGTCACCATCGAGAATGTAACCGTCCGTTATGGTCGGTTTACTGCATGTGATCACATCAGTTTTAAAATCGATTCCGGAGATTATCTGGCGATTGTCGGACCCAACGGATCTGGAAAAACCACAATGATGAAAGCCATGCTTGGGTTACTCCCTGTCTCTGATGGAAACATCCGTTTTTCCGCAGACTTTCATTTTGATCAAATTGGCTATATGTCACAGAAAATCAACAATCAGACCAAGCATTTTCCTGCTAATGTCCGCGAAATCATCATGACGGGATTTCCTGGTTCTATGAAGAATACATCTGCGAAGGAAAAGGACAAACTGATTCGTTCAGCGACTTCGCTGTTGGGAATCAAAGATTTACTCTCTGTCCGCATTGGTTACTTATCCGGCGGCCAGCAACAGCGCGTCATGCTTGCCCGAGCACTTGTACATAAACCGAAACTATTGATTCTCGATGAACCGACTAGTGCACTTGACCCTCAAATCCGGGATGAGTTTTATCAATTGGTAAAACACTTGCACCAGCATGAGCATGTAACCATCGTTCTGATTTCGCATGACTTACAATCGGTAAGCCTGTATGCAACCAAAATTCTATACTTGGATCAGTCTGTCGTATTCTTTGGAAGCAGCGACGCATTATGTGAGTCTGAAGCCATCGCTCAACGTATAGGCACGCAGGCTGCTGCATCATTATGCAAACGGAGGGAACATGAACATTGATTTATTGATTTCCGCCATGCAATATACCTTTATGCAGCGGGCTCTGTTGGTAGGAATCATGATAGCACTCAGTTCAAGTTTTCTTGGGGTGTTTTTGGTGTTACGCAGATACTCAATGATCGGAGACGGTTTAGCTCATGTCAGCTTCGCGACCGTTGCTTTTGCTTTACTTTTTCAGCAATCCCCACTCATCATTTCTATACCGATTGTCATCTTAGCTTCGTTTCTCATTCTTAATCTCAGTGAAGAGAACCGTATTGGCGGTGATGCTGCCATTGGTTTGGTAGCCTCTTTTTCAGTTGCTCTGGGAGTCTTTGTTTCATCACTGGCCAAAGGATTTAATGTAGATTTATTCAGTTACCTCTTCGGCAGTATTTTGGTTATCGGTCAAAGCGACGTTTATATTTCTATAGCCCTGTCGATTGTCGTCATCGGTGTCATACTTTACTATTATCAGGATCTGTTTGCACTGACTTATGATGAAGAGTATGCGGTCGTGATGGGTAAAAAACCTAAAAAACTATCCCGGATTCTTGCTGTTTTAACCTCGATAACGATTGTTTTGGGTATTCGGGTCGTGGGAACTATGCTAATCTCAAGTCTGATCATCTTCCCGACGGTTTCAGCCTTGCAATATAATCGCGGGTTTAAGCAAACGATTGTCTTAGCCATGATCATTTCGATTACCGCCGTGATCATTGGTGTCTTAGTTTCCTTTGCATTTAATCTGCCCACAGGCTCGACCATCGTATTGACCAATGGTGCAATCTTCTTCATATCCTATATGATCCGACTGATCAAAGGAGGCAGCTAATGAAATCTACCTCATCCCGAACCCTGCTTGAACAATCAAAACTGAAATACTCGCGGCAGCGTGAAAGCTTGCTTGATATTCTTAAAGAGCAGTCTGTTCCGATTACAATTGACCAACTTGATGAAATAGTGAAACAACGTAATCTGTCAATCAATTTGTCAACGATTTACAGGATACTTGACGCATTTCAGAAACACGATATGATTGAAAAAACATTCAATGTACCTACGCAGTCCTATGTCATCGAGTTAAAACATGCACATCATCGACATTATCTAATCTGTCTGGACTGCAAGAAAATGATCCCGATCAACCACTGTCCGATGCACGAAATCATTGAGCAGATCGAAAAAGAGCAGGACTTCCATGTCTCTGCTCATCAGTTGGATATTTACGGGTATTGCTCAGACTGTATTAAGAATCACTAGACACCGGCTTATCGGTGTTTTCTTTTTCTTCCGAGATTGGATCTCCCAGCTTTTCTTTAACCTCAAACTCGATTTCCGCCTCTGCCAGCTCTTCTAACTCGACTTCTTTTTTGTGTTTTTGAACTCGCACGATATACGCAGCAATCATTCCGGCAATCAGCACAATCATAACGACAATATGCGTATAGAAAATTTCGGTTATACGACTGACTTCAAATACTTCACCTTTAAACCAGGCAAACAACGTTGTCACATCAAGCAGGACGACCGCAAACAGGAATATGCCATACTTTAATGCTCTTTGGAATAAAATTACACACAGCAACATGATCAGTAAAACAAATGCCGTCAAACCTAAAACATACGTTGTGATTGCTTCGCCTATGATTGTAAAACCAATCAACGTAATGACAATGGGCATAACGAAATAGCTATTCTCAAATGTCAGCTGAGCACCGGGATTATTAACAAAGCGAAGAATCGTCGGTATCGTAAAACCAACCGCAGCCGCTTGAGCAATCCATATTACTATACGCTGTAATGAGACTTTTTTCATTCTGCACCCTCGATTCCTTATATTTACATTTTACAACATAATCTCTTTTCTGGTAACTAAAGCGAACTATCGCAGATTATGCCTGCACAAATCTTGTCTTTACACAATATACACCATTGATCAATCTAGATACAGAATTGAATAAATGAAAAACGGAATTCTGAGAATCCCAATTTAAAATATCAATCGTTTGATTCTTCATTTCTGATCAGCCGAATAATATCAGCGAGTGAATTTAATAAGGTCAGTGCCATAATCAAACCTAAAATGATAAGAAATGACACCATGAATGTGTTATAACGAAGTATGTAAGCTAGAAAGAAAAAAAGTCCCATCAAGATGAATATAATCGAAAATCCAATAAGCCTCACCTTACGGGGCTGATTTTTGTCTTCGGCCGAAAACGCAAAAGTCTCAATCATCATTCCAACGATTTCAATAAAAATTTCCATGATTTTCCCCCTAAACACTTATGCTTAACAAACCTCAACCGAGTTATGAACCAACAACTCATCTCTTTGATTTTACTATGGTTGCAACGGATTCTCTGAATTCGCAATAGGATCCGATGCGAAATCACTTGACAATCCCTTAAGCTTCTTTGCAGCTGATACACCAATGACCAAATAGTAAAGAACCCAGAAATGGAAGAAGAAATCAATAAGCGCACTGAAATCATAATCTGGGAAATATATAAAAGCCATAAACAGCAAATCCAAAAAATACAGTATCGCAGCAAACAGCAGCCATCCCTGACGTCTTTTAGACAAAAAATAACTAATGAAATATAGAGTCAATGATATGATCGCAAACGCAGCGCCCCAGTAAAAAATCGATGCATCCATTAATTCGCGCGAAAAAATATCGCCGAATGCCAATGAAATATACGGGAAATAAGCAGAAAACGGAAAACTGAAATTGCTGTTAAAAAAATATGCTGCGATGTTGACGACGGTTAGGATCGTCATGGCCAGCAGGTTGCTTCTGGCCAAAGTGATCTGTCGAAAAAGTTTTGTTCTTTCTGTCACTGTATGCCTCTATCCTCTTTCTACAAACGCCACATTTCGCTAAAAGCGACAAACGGAATCTGATCCGCAAAGGTCTTGGCGTTATGCCTTTGCTTCTTAATATTATTCTCATTGATCGTAACCAATAAATCCTTATTGGTCATATAATGCACATATACTGCCTTTTTAATCAAAAACCACCGCATGATCGTCGAATAGATGATCTCACCGCGATGCTGATGTTCTTTGATATTTGTCATCACGTTATTCTTCAGATTTAAAGCATAATCATTCGCTAATCGATTAAGTTCATCAAAATTCTTGAAATTTCTCTTATCGATTTCGCGCTGTAAAGCTCCGACCCTGACGTTTCCTGCCATCAATCGCTGTGCAACAGAGAGGCACAATTCATCACTGTCCATCGTCATCGCAACGATTTCATTTCTGCCGGATTCAAAAGGACCTTCTTGTTCGGTCAGAGCAAAATAGATGCCTTTAGCCACCAGATATTCCTGACGGTCTGAAGGATAAAGAATTAACCCGAACTGATGCCCGGTCACATCTTTTCCGTAAATCAAGTACGGACACTTCATAAATTTCTTGGGAAGTTTCGAGGCATCTTTGTATCGGATGATTTGATTTGAAATTACGTCTCGATTTACATCAAATCCGTAGTTTACGCAGATACGCAAATTTTCATCTGCCTCAAACAGCTGAGTAAATAAATGCCTTCCTGGATGATCCTCTTCAATTACGGTCAAATAATCTTCCAAGTAACCGTTGAATGCACAAGAATCGTCCCCTTTTCGAAGATCCTGAACATTCGATAATACATCAAATATGGACATATTCGTCCCCCTTTCGGTCATACCTGCTAAGATACATTCGGTATCTTAGTCGATTTCGGCACCAATTCCAAAAAGAACACGGAGCCGACTAATAGTAATCCCCCGAAAAACATTTGAAGCGAGAATAATTCCCGGTAAAACCATACGGCACCGATTGCTCCGAAAATGGCTTCAAATGTCAAAATGATGGACGCTGCAGAGGATGGAACGTGTTTTTGACCAAACGTTTGTAGAAAAAACGCAATTCCGCTGCTAACCAATCCACTGTACGCAACATATCCAAAGCCTTGCAACGGCATTGAAACATTGAGAAAGGGAACAAACAGGAAGCTGATCGCACTCATCACAAATAATTGAATCGTTGTGACGGATAATGCATCATCGTGATGTCCCATCTTTTCCAACTGTAAGATATGTACTGCGAACAACACTGCACATACAACTAACAAGAAATCGCCCCATTGCCAACTCAATGAATCCCGCACTGAGATCAAAACAACTCCGACAAAAGCAGCAAATGCCGCAACCAGCACAACACCGGACACCATCTTACGCTCCTTCAATGCATAGATAAACGGCGTGAAGATGACATATAACGCAGTAATAAAAGCTGCATTGGCCGGCCCGCTGATCGACTGGCCATAGGTCTGAGCCACAAATGCAGTTGTCAAATAGAAACCTGCAATGACGCTGTCTTTGATGAGTGACTTATTTTTCCACCATTGGCGCTTATAGGAGAATACCAACAGTAATGCACCACCCAATAATCCGCGGATCGCCAACAATAACATGGGATTCCAACCGGCCAATAAAGCTCCCTCTACGGCCACAAACCCGAATCCCCACAAGAATGCGGAGGCAAATAACGATGACTTTCCGAGTAATCCGTACTTTTCCATTTGACACCTCAAAATATCCTTTATAATTATATCGGAGGGCCGTTGAATGGACAATCAAATTTTCTTAAACGAAGAGTGGATAGTGGCTCCAAAAACCATGCACATATCAATCATGGAATCAAAATTAAACGATTTACCTGCCATAAGAGGCGTACGCTTAATGACCATGGATACTTTGCTGGCCACGCTTTTCCCCGTTATAAATGAAAATTCCAAACTGTTTACTTCCGCATATTCAATTATACAAGAAAAACGCAAGGATTGTATAGTGCTAAGCGAAACTATTTCATACCCGGAATTTACACGGCAGCTGATTGATTTTATTGTTTATGCTCACCAGAATGATATTGATTTTACATCGTTACCGAAAGATACGCCCAAAGAAAAAGATTTGGCAATTTGTATTGAAGCGATAGAACCACTTTATCGATTTCACAATGTCATAAAACAGTTAAAAGAAAGTTCAATGACATTTGAACACCTCACCATCTATCCCTTTTATTCACAGCCTTATCAACAGGAAATTGTTGATCTTCTCATCACAAAAGGTGCACATGTCATCGAAACAGTAAAGCAAAAACCCGTTTCCTTCCAATACTTCCAGGCGTTGAACTTAAGACAGGAAGCGGAGGCTGTTGCGCAATGGCTATGTCTGAATCCTTTTGAACGCATCGGGATCATTCATTGTGATCCTTCCGGAGTCAAGACACTGACATCCGTGCTCGAGCGCTATCATATCCCATATCAGCAAGTTCGAAATCGTGTAAAACCCGCCATCATTTTCCGCTATCTCAGTTTAGTTAAGTTCATTCAAAAACGGACCGCAGATCATTTTGTTGAAGTACTGACTCATGGGGTGTTCAAATGCACCCATCGTCAAAGCCTGATCGATTACATCCGTCATTTTGATGTTTCGTTCAGCGAGTTGTTTCAACCTTTTGATCATGTGAAATCCGTATGTGAACAAGGACTTACATTTATTGATCAACGAAATCAGAAAGCCTTACTTCTGCTTGAACAACAGGCAGCTGTAAGTCAGAACGAGATAATTGATGTGCTGAAAATAATCATTCAATCCGATGCCCCGAACATTGCAGCATTTGATTATTTCGCCGAAAATTTCGCCCAATTGAATGAAGAAGATAAAGCTGGTCTGCTTGCCATTAAGAGCATTCTTGAATCAGGTCTGTCACAGCCTAATGAAGTCTCGGATGTTGTTATTCCCTACCTGATTGAACAAATCTCGGTCTCTTCAAAACAGGAAGATGCACCTGTAATCATCACCGATTTGCAAAATATCGAACTTCCTGCCTGTGAGCAGGTCATCGTTCTCGGTATTAACCAGCGCAATTACCCTGGGTTTTCTTCAGAATCCGGTTTATTCGATGAAGATTATCTGTCAAAAACCACATTACCAACACTAAAAGATCGATTGAGCTTACACATGAGCTATGTTGATGGAATATTTGAGCGTTATCCCCGATTGATCTGCTCCTATGCCTCCGGAAACTATGAGGGGAAATCCATTTCTTCAGCCTATCAGGTGGATGTATTTGCAAAAAGCCAAGGTATCCGTTGTATGATGTGGCCATTGATTCCTCATGGAAAGACGTTTACACGACAATATCAGCTTCAGCCGGAATTATCCTCACAGCTTTTCTTTAAGCAAAAGTCGTTGAGTGGCTCAGTATCTTCATTTGAGCGGTTCTTTCAGTGTCCTTATCAATACTACTTCCAATACGGTCTTAAGTTAAGCAAGCTTCAAACATTTGAGTTAAACAATGCTTTTGTCGGTACGATCCAACATGCCGTATTTGAAAAACTTGCTAATGCTGATCCCAAGAATTATCCGAATACCAGTAAGGAAGAACTGACAAAACTATTGAATACCTGCTTTAATGATCTGCATCTTCTTTATCCGAAGTCGTTTAAACATTGGGATATGGTTCAAACCCGAATGACAGAAAACCTGATGGTAACTTTTGACCGGCTAAATCCTATGGAAGCGGACACAGACTTTCAGGTCGAACATCAAGAGTACAAATTTGCATATACCTGGCCGACGCGTCATGATATTTCGATTGCCCTAAATGGAATTATCGACCGTATTGATATGACTCATTCGACCCTTCGAATCGTGGATTATAAGAGCAGTGCCAAGAAGCTGAAAAAGGATAAGGTCATGGGAGGGTTGCAACTGCAATTGCTCACTTATCTGATCATCACATCGAAGCTGTTTCAGAAAACTCCTGTTGGTGCCTTTTACCTGTCCATGCGAAATCTTGATGTCAGTATTCCGCGCTACAAGTTCACTAAAAACGATGCTTTGGATTTCGATGACGAACTTTGTCAGCAGCAAATCATTAAAAATCATAAACTGACAGGGTGGTTTGTCGTTGATCGGGCGGAAATGTTCCGGTCAAAAGATTTTGTTTCGGGCATTAAGAAAGACAACTATATCGATGCGCGGTATCAGTTTGATGTTCAAAAGATTGAGGACTTATTTACGGAGATATACTCCTATCTGGTCAGTGAAATATCCAAAGGAAACATTCAGAGACGACCAACTGAAAATGCCTGCAAATACTGTGATTATGTCTCTGCCTGTTGGTATAAGGGTAAAGTAGAGGATCCCCTGGTCATTTCTGATCTTGAGATTGCCGCTCAAAAGGAGGTTGCCCCATGAGAACTCCATCGCAAATCGCAGCTATTGAAACAATCGATCAGGACATATTGGTAAGTGCTTCCGCCGGCGCCGGTAAGACGACCGTTTTGATCGATCGCTTGATCAAGCGTATCATTAATGACAAAATCCCTGTATCCCGTATTTTAGCATTGACTTTTACGGAGGCAGCAGCCGCTGAAATGAAACACCGGCTACAAGCGGAAATGCATCGTAAACTGTTGGAAACCTCCGATCCTTTCTTAAAAGAGCAGTTGATACTACTACAGACCGCCAACATTTCAACCATTCACTCCTTCTGTCTGAATGTCGTTAAGAACTATGGTTACATCATTGATCTTGACCCTAAGCAAGTAAACAATATTCTCGATGAAGCAACCAAAACGATCCTTCAGCAGGAATGTTTAGATATGACATTCAAGCATCAAATCAGCCAAAGCGATATTTCAGATTTCATTTCAGTTGCCCAGCATTTCAGTTCGCGCAGCGAAGACCTTAGTGAGTTTCGTAACGCTGTGCTTAAAATCAGTTCTATCCTGTCTCAGCAGAAAAACCCTCAGGCATGGATAGTTAACGTTTTATCTCTGTATCAACAATGGCAAAAAATCTGTCAGTTTCCTGAAGCAATACAGAAAACGCTTTGGAATCTTCTGACCTTATATGCACAACAGGCACGTAAACTCAGCAGTGATGTTTTGCAAATGGCAACAAGGTTGGAAAATGAAAAAGCCGTCAAAGAAGCCCAACTGATGAGTGACTGGACTTCTCAGCTGTTTATCTCGATTCAACAGAAAGATTTGGACAACTATACGCACATCTGGACCATGATGGCTGTTCATCAACTGGGTACGATTCGATTACAGGATGAATATAATAAGCTGCGTAAGAAACTGAATGTTCTTACTCGCACAAAAGCCAATCTGTTCTTAAGTGAGTCCGAATACCTGAGCCAACTTCACCAACAGCAGCCTTTGGTACGCCTTTTACTGGAGATGGCAAACGACTATAACACTCGATATGTCCAAAAAAAGAAAGAACATCAGTGTATAGATTTCGATGATATGGAGCGCTTTGCTTTTGAAATCCTATTTGAGGAAAATCACAAAATATACTTGAGTTATCAACAGCTGTTTGATGAAATTATGGTTGATGAGTTTCAAGATACCAATCATCTTCAGGATGCCATCATCTCCCGTGTCTCTAGAGGACGAAACATTTTCCGTGTCGGAGATGTCAAGCAATCGATTTATCGTTTCCGCGGAGCCAAGCCCGGATTAATGCGATCACTCGGCACTCTTGACACAGTAAAACAACTTACGTTGGAACACAATTACCGATCAAAACAGCCGATCGTTGAATTTAATAATCAATTGTTTCATGTTTTAATGAATATTGAAAACTTTGAAGATGCCTATCTTGATGAGGATCATGTGACACCCGGCAGAGAAAGCCAATGGGATGGTGTTGCACCGGTGGAAATCGATATTCTACAGATCGATGAAGAAAATAACGAAGAGCCCTCTGAGTTCGATGATGACTCAGTTGAAGAAATAACGGATGAAGGATACAAGGAAGAGAAAATCGACGGCAGCATCAACGACAAGGTTTTACGAGCGAACCACATTGCCCGACGAATGCATAAACTGCATCGTGATGAGAATATAGCTTATCGGGACATGGTGGTACTTGTCCGTTCACATGCATTGAAAGAGGATTTAAAAGCCGCTTTCGATGAATCAAACATCCCCTATTTTATCGACAGCAAGAGTGGTTTCTATCAATCTCCTGCCGTGTCAGCGGTATTGAATATCTTTCGATGGGTGACTCAACCGGAAAACGAAGTGGCTCTGTTTGGCATTTTGTTTTCGCCTTTCTTTAATCTCAGTGCGGACCAGGGAGCGCAGTTGGCTTTACATAACCGTGCAGAGCGCAATTGGATGGAATCGCTTAACTATCTTCACCCGGAAGTATATCAAGTGCTGAATGATCTGAAAGATGAATTGCAGTATTTAAGTATCTCGGATTCTCTGAATAGAATTTATACGTTGAATGATTTTTATAATGATTACTGTACCCATCATGAAAAAACCAATTTAGACCTTCTCTTTGAAAAAGCCGTTGGATTTGATCAAAACGGCATAGGCGGTATCTACGGTTTTGTTTCTCTGATTGATAAGATCTCGGATGAAAAAAGCTCAGAAGCTATTCCTGTCAATAGTGAAGATGATGTGGTCAAGGTCATGACGATCCATCAGTCCAAAGGGCTTCAGTTTAAAGTCGTATTCTATTGGTCCACCAATTCCAACGCAATCATCGATCTTAAGCAACCCCTTATAGTTGATGAGCAGTTGGGATTGGGATTGCATACCATACTGCTTCCGAAACGATTGAAGAAAGTGAATCTTCTGCGCCAAATCATCGAATTTAAGGCTACGAAGGAAGAACTTGAAGAACAGATACGCGTGCTTTATGTGGCTTTGACGCGCGCACAAGAAAAAATGATCATCATTGGCAGTGAGAAGAAAATGCCGGAGGAAAAGGAAATCTCTATGATGACCATATTTGAGAAAGTCGGAACGCAGGGGTGGATCATTGCCGCTCTTAAGCATTTGGATCCGTCGTTGTTTGTACTGAATCGTATCTCGATCGAAGGAATGCGCACTGTCCGGCTTTCGATGAAACAACCGGATTATCCTCCGCTTCCAACCTATGACAAATCACAAAAAACAACAACAAAAGTTATTCCGTCACTAAAGGAACAAACATACATTCCTAGAGTATACATATCCGGGGATTTGAAACCCGCTCAACAAGGTACACTGATGCACAGTGTCATGCAATTTTTGCCTAATGTCCCATTTTCAGAAAATCAGTTAAACCATTTGAACTTGCCGCTGACCGAAACGATGATTGAACAGCTGATCCGTTTCAGTCAGCATCCGCTGACTCTGCAGCTGTATTCAGCCAAAGTCAGCCATGAAGTTCCTTTTATCGCCAGATTGAATCAGCAGTTGGTTTACGGGTATATCGATATGATTTCTCAGACTGAGGAAAAACTTGTAATCGTCGACTTTAAGACCGATCGTAATGTAACTGCTGAGGAGTTGGCAGAACGTCACAAACATCAGTTAGAAATCTACGTGCAAGCTATGTCTCTGACTGAAAATATAAAAATCGAAGCCTATCTCTATAGCTTCGATTTGAATGATTACATTAAACTATAAAATACCCAGTTTGATGTAAACAATTTTTGATTTTCAAACTTTGCTTATTTTCTTTATCTACTTGACGAAGGCCATATCACTTCAGACATTTTTACTTGAATGTTTTTATAAACGACTCGATCTCTTTGTTAGATGTGTGACCGGCTTTCGATTTGATCAACACACCATCCGAACCTATGTATACAGATGTAGGAACGGACAGCGCTCCTAATTTTCTGGAGAACTTTGCATTTACATCAAATAGAACAACTATGTTAGGATAATCCTTCACCGGAAACCACGCCTTAAAATCATCGATGCTCTTTTCACCGTTGGCATTGGGGGTCACCACAGCATAAGCGATATAATCTCTGTCTGAAGCAAATAACTCATCTAGTTCAGGCATCGCCCGATTACAAATCGAACACCAAGAAGCTACGAACTTCAGATATACCTTTTCCCCTTTTAGGTCTTTAAGTGTAACGGTGTTCCCTTGATAATCAAGAAACTCAAAGTTAACTGCAAGTTCACCGTTATTTAATAACTCGGTTTGATTTTGGTCATCATCGTCTGCAATCGGCTCTTTATCTGCAACCGAACAACCAACGATCAACAGTGTAAGAAAAACGATCCATAGGATTGAAATTACTTTTTTCATTCTTTACCTCCTAGCTGAATGTCGATACAAACCAT
Organism: Erysipelotrichaceae bacterium UBA2227; assembly: GCA_002348095.1. Taxonomy (GTDB): domain Bacteria; phylum Bacillota_I; class Bacilli_A; order Erysipelotrichales; family Erysipelotrichaceae; genus UBA2227. The sequence continues at coordinate 66,753 of DDYT01000065.1, forward strand.
GCTGTAATAGAGCCCACCTGATTGGTCATCAGCAGTATCCCCATCACAATAATGATTACTCCACCGGCAATTTTGATCTTACTCATATGTTTATATATGCCCTTAATTTTTAACAACAATGTTTCACTGAAAATGGCAACAAGTAAAAACGGGATCATTAGCCCTAGCGAATACATTGCCATCAAAAATCCTCCATAAAGTACATTGCCCTCTGTTGCTGACAAGCCCAATACGGCAGCCAATACCGGTCCAATACAGGGTGTCCATCCAAAGCTAAATGTCAGTCCGAGCAGATACGAGCCAAAGTAGTCTACTTTTTTCGATCTTTTCAAATTCAGTCTCCGTTCTCCTTGTAGAAATGAAAACTGAATCAGTCCGGTCTGATGAATACCTAAGATGATGACTATTATGCCACAGGCAATTAAGAACCAATCCCCATACAAAATACTGCCTAAAGCACCGGCTCCAAAGCCCAAGACGATGAAAACAGTAGAAAGTCCGCAAACAAACAATACTGCCTTAATCATCGGTGGGCTAAAAAAACGACGTTTTCTTTGACCTAAATCCTCATCGGCAAAATAGGCGAGGTACATTGGGATAACCGGAATGATACAAGGTGATAAAAAAGATAATACCCCGGCGGAGAATACCGTTGTTGCGAACAACCAATCGTTCATTAAACTCACCTGCATTTCTTTGATTAGATAATACCCCAACTCATCTGACTCACCTAACAATGTGCCCAATAAAAAAGGGCTTTCGCCCTAATCATTAAATATATTATACAATTCACTTACCGGAGTATGATCGTGAATCGCTTCAATCGTTTTTGCTAACATATACCCGATTGAGATCTGTTTGATCTTCGGTTCAGCCCGCTTCTCCGGTGTCAGCGGAATGGAATTGGTAATGACCAACTCTTTGATTTGAGAATTTTTTACTCGCTCCAAAGCCGATCCCGACAAAATGCCGTGAGAGCATGCACAATATACTTCCTTAGCCCCTTTATCGTAAAGCATCTGTACGCCTCCCAACAAAGATCCGCCGGTATCAATAATATCGTCCACGATGATACAAATCTTCCCGTTGACTTCCCCAATCAAGTTGATAGCTTCCGCAACATTGGGTTTGGTTCGACGTTTATCGATGATTGCTATCGTGGTTCCCGGCATCGAATCCGCTAACCGACGGGCACGCGTCGCCCCGCCATGATCTGGCGAGACGATGACAACTTCATCCTCAAAATGCTTTGCACGGAAGTACTGACCAATCATCGAAACCGCTGTCAAGTCATCGATCGGAACATTGAAGAACCCTTGGATCTGAGGTGCGTGCAAGTCCAATGTGACGATACGATCAGCACCAGCAACCTGCAATAAATCAGCCATCAGTTTTGCTGTAATCGGCTGCCTTGCTCGGGCTTTTCGATCTTGACGCGCATAACCGTAATACGGCATGACGACCGTGACCTCCCCGGCAGAGGCACGTTTCAAAGCGTCCAACGCCACCAAAACTTCCATGTAACTCTCCGATACCGGACTGCACGTCGATTGAACTAAGAAAACATGCTTCCCGCGAACGGACTCCTCCGGCTCAACGATGATTTCGCCATCCGCAAAATGCTTTACGGAACAACGTCCGCGAGGCATCCCCAGATAACCGCAAATCTCATCCGTCAAATCAATGCTGGTCGTCAATGCAAATATGATCGTATCTTTTACCATGTGTTTACCTCTTATTTATTTTTGTATCTAAAACCGTAATTCACTTTGTTTTCCTGACGAGAACGGCCAATCGCCATTTCACCGTCTTCAACGTCCATATTGGCTGTAGTACCTGCAGCAACGACGGCATCTTTACCAATGGTAATCGGCGCTATCAGATTGACATTACTGCCGATAAAAGCCCCATCCTTAATAATCGTTTTAAATTTGTTCTTCCCGTCATAATTCACTGTTACGACACCACATCCCAGATTGACCTTACTTCCGACATCCGCATCTCCGATATACGTGAGATGTGCACAGCGGCTGTCGTATCCGATATGCGAATTCTTAAATTCTACGAAGTTACCGATTCTGTTTTTAGATTCCACGACTGTTCCGTTGCGTAAGTGAGCAAATGGACCGATATTGACATGACTGTCAACCCGACTGTCCGTGATCCGTGAACTGTCGATTGTATTGAAATCTCCGATAATACTGCCAACAATGAATGTCTGAGGCAATATCATATTGGATTTACCGATGACGGAACCCTTTTGAAGATAGACGTTGGGATAAATCACGGTATCTTCACCAATCACGACATCCTCCTCAATATAAGAGGATTTCGGATCAATGAAAGTAACCCCCTGATGCATCCATTTCGTATTGATATGCATTTGCAACCACGCTGTGGCTTTGGCCAGATCCACGCGATCATTGATACCCATGACCTCATTAACATCCGCAACAGGCAAACCTTGAATATCATAACCGTTATGATGAAAAATTTCAATTAAGTCCGTAATATAATATTCCTTCTGTGCATTATCATTTGAAATTTCATTGATATGTTTAAACAGCAGTTGATTGTCTACACAATATATCCCCGTATTGATTTCATTGATCTCACGTTGCTTCTCATCGCAGTCTTTATACTCCACGATCTTTACGAAATTACCTTGATCATCCCGTATAATACGTCCATACTGTGCCGGATCATCCAAAATCGCAGTCAAAACGGTAAGTGCTTTCCCTTGATTTGCTTCATACAACTTATGCATTGTCTCGACTTGAACTAACGGACAGTCCCCGTATAGAATCAGCGTCTGCCCCTGTTGGTCCTTCAAAGACTGCGCCTGCATGACAGCATGACCCGTACCCAGTTGCGGATCCTGCAAAGCATACGTTACACGATGCTGTAAGTATGTTTCGATTTCATCAGCCTGATGACCGACCACAACAACGATTTGATCAACTTTCAGCTTTTCCAGACGACTGACGACATGACCGATCATAGGTTTCCCTAAAACTTCGTGCATGACTTTATTCTTAGAAGATTTCATGCGTGTGCCTTTGCCGGCAGCCAATACAATTGCGGATTTCATAAGCATCCCTCCTTCTTTATTTTATCAAAAAATCGGTCGAAAAGATTGTATCAACCGATAATTCTTGTTTTTTTAACAAACGGATATTTGAATACAAAAGCATCGACCGCACGATTGACAAGATTCTCATCTTTTGTAATTCCATAAATGACAGAACCGCTTCCCGTCATTGCGACTCGATCAAATCCAAAATTTGTAAGTTCAGTGATCACTTTGTTAATCTGTGGATTGACACGGATTGCCTCCTGTTGAAGACGATTATATATCGATTTGCATACGCCCGCATAATCATCTTCTTCTAGAGCACTGATCATCTCTTTAAACGTATTCCCTTTTTCAGGGCTTATCTTAAACTGCTCAAACAAAGCTTTGGTACTGATTCCGAATTTAGGTTTGACTAAAAACAGAAAGAAATCACATTTGCGATCGATGGGGGTGACGATTTCCCCGATGCCTTCAACCTTGGCGGTCTTCTCAAACAAACAGAACGGTACATCGGCCCCTACCTGAACAGCTACGTCCGTCAATTGCTTTACAGACAGATTCAATGCATACATTTCATTAAACATTCGGATAATGGCAGCTCCATCGGTACTGCCCCCTGCCAACCCAGCTTGCGCAGGGATATTCTTGACAAGCCGGATATGGTGATGATCTTTGATTCCAAAGGTCGACTTCATCAAATGATAAGCTTTCACTACGGTATTTCTACCATCGACAGGAATATAAGCTTTATCGCAAGTCAACAATGTATCATCTGCAATCGTGATTTCCAGCACATCAAAGAGATCGATAGGAATCATGACCATTTGTAAATCATGATAACCATCTGCCCGCTTTCCGACAACATCCAAATAAAGATTAATTTTCGCGTATGCCTTTGTTTTCATAAAGAACCTCATACAAACGGAAGAAGTCTTCCAAATCACATGTCTCAGCTCTTCGGCTCGGATCGATGTAACATTCTTTAAGAATATCTATTGCCCTGTTTCGATCTTTCAGATACTCCGCAAGATTGTTAGTCAATGTTTTTCTGCGCTGTTTAAAGCATGCTTTGACCAGTTCAAAGAAGGCATGTTGATTTACAACCCGACGCTTTGCTTTGGGAGTAAAGCGGATGACGGCCGAGTCCACTTTCGGCATCGGCAGAAACACTTGCTTGGGTACATTCATAACCAGTTGAACATCAAACAAATACTGCACGATCACGCTCAGTGCATTGTAGTCCTTCGTTTTCGGTTTTGCGCTGAAACGTAATGCAACCTCCTTCTGCATCATGACGGTAATGCTGTCGGGAAGTATCGGACTTTCAAACAACTGAAACAGGATCGGTGTCGTAATATAGTAAGGAAGATTGGCGCAAACGGCGACCGAATTTCCTTGAGCTTTCTGTTGTCTGATCCATTGTCCGCTGTCAAACTGCAAAAAATCCATATGAATTACTTCCAGATTTTCAAAATGTCCGACCGTTTTCTGTAGGATCTCAATCATATGCTCATCGATTTCAATTGAAATCACTTTCTTCGCTTTATAACATAAATATTCCGTCAGCCCGCCAAGGCCCGGACCAATCTCCATGACGGCAGTATTCTGATCAACTTGAGCTAAATCAGATATCTTATCGACAACACTGGGGTCGATGATGAAATTCTGTCCGAAAATCTTATTGGCACCTCGATCAAACTCTTCCAATATCTGCTTCGTCTTACTTAAACTGGCAATCGGTTTACTCATAATACCCCCTCGATTTCTGTTTTTGTCAATCCACACATATTGACATATTGAAACATTGTTTTTGCATTTGCATACGGCAATGCAAAATGACGACACACCTGTTCTCTTCGATTTTTACTATCCTTCTGTCCGGTCAACCCCAAATCTACGAACTCATGCCAAGATATGCTCTCATAATTCTGTGTAAATGTCACTACATTCATTAGTGCTTCTCGGATATCTCCGCTGCTTGCGTGCTCAATCCCGACTTTCCCCTTGCTGCGAGACTGCTTGCTGCTCAGCGTCGCGTGTTTACAACCGCCGATCCGCTGCATGATTTTCTTACGGATTTGATCCCCGGGCGAATCCGGATCGGTGAAAATGATGATACCGCGGCTCTTGTTCAGCCTTTCGATAAAATCCAACAGTTCACTGCTGATATGTGTTCCGTGGGTTGCCAGGGTATCTGCTTCGACTGCTTGCCTGATAGCATCCTGATCATGAACTCCCTCAACGATAATAACTTCTTTAATTTTCATAGTTCCACCGTTTCTATTATAGCACAAATGACTAAAGGCGACTTTCGTCGCCTTTAGTTTACTTTACATATTCGTTGTCCCATTGAATTCTTAGTATATTCCGCAAAACCGAGTATTGTCGCACGTGGATACATGGTCGCCATCTCGCGCACTACGCTGAGCTTCGTTTCAGTTCCCACATATAAATCCAATTTACGTCCGCTGACGCCGCGATCCAGAATGATAGCCTTAAACGGCACACCGGGGGTCAACCCCATTCCGGAAAACTTGTGATTGGTTATTTCGACAATGGTGCACAGAGGAAGACTGCTGCTTGATGCAAGGACATAATATCCTTCATACAAAATGCCGTCTCTCCATGTTCCATCCATTTGACGTACAGCCGTGCTGCTGGAAACCATGACTCCGGAAGCCGTATATGACTCACCGTTTTCATTGGGTCTGCAACCTGCACAGTCTGCACCATACCGGGTGATCCGGCTAGGAAAGAACACTGCTCCGCGTTGAGGTTTGGCTCCGTACTGATATACAATCGGAGAAGAGGGGATCAGTTCTTCTGATCCGGGGATTAATTCTTTTGATAATAAATTTCCTAACTGATCGTAGGCCAACATATATCGCTTCCGCTCAAGCTTCGGCGATCCGTTGTCTACTTTGACCGCAAGCCAAGAGACGCCACCGGAAACGGTTGATCCTTGTCTGTATACGGTCTTCGGATTTGCGAGTTTGACCTCTTCAGTCACCTCTTCGATTTGATACGGCTGACGCATGATTGAACTGGCAGGTGTCAGTGTCTGCAAGACGATCTGCATATCAGTTTCAGTAATCGATGAGGTACATGATGTAAGGACGATAACTAAGATAATGCCAACAAACCCTTTCGTTCGTTTGAACATTTACTAGTTCTCCTTTCTTCAAGGACATTGCGATAATAACACAAAATAAAAGCTTTGTCTAACACAACCGCTCAAAAAGTGGCTATTTAAGGCATGTAAGCGCTATTTAACCCTTATTTTTCACTCGATTTCGAATAAACCGCTGTAGTTTTGGGACAGAACCTCCATGAGTTTTTCAGGTTCGATTTCACGCAAACGTGCAACTTCCACCCCCACTAACTCAACCATAGCCGGTTCATTTCTTTTCCCTCGAAACGGATGCGGTGTAAGATAAGGGCAATCTGTTTCAATCAGTAAACGCTCAATATTCACAGCTTTGGCAACATCTTTGGGCACATGCGCATTCTTAAAAGTAACCGGACCTCCCAATGAAATATACATGCCGCACTTTATATATTCAAAAGCCATTTCCACGCTTCCGCTGTAACAATGCATGATTCCGCCTTTGACAGGCTTATGATTTCTTAATATTTCCAAGGTGTCTTGTGCTGCATCGCGCATATGAACGATGATCGGAACTCCATATTGATTTGCCAAATCAATCTGCCTGATAAAAATTGATTTTTGCTCTTCTTTATTATCCTTGTGCCAATAATAATCCAATCCAATCTCACCGACTGCGCTTAACTTGCCTTCTTTTAAAAAATCCTCTAATAACTTAAATCCATTTTCAGGTATCGTATCAAGATCCGAAGGATGAAAGCCAAAGGCCACATCAAACATTCCGTATCGCTTATTAAGCTGCAGTGCTCTTTTTGTTTCTGTTTCACTGAGTGTTACGATCATGATCCGAGAGACATTACGTTCTATTGCACGATCAATGATCTGACTCAAATCTTTCTGATACTCCTGATACGCAATGTGTGCGTGAGAATCGATCCAACCTACTTTTCCCATACACTGCTTCCGGCAACTAAATCATGGATCGATCCATGTTCATCTTTGATTATCATATAAATAACGTTGATAATCGACAAAAAGGCCAACGGTCCGGAAATTGAAATTGCTTTGACAAAACTTCGCAACAATATAGTCCAAATATCCGGCTCTCCTTTGGGCTGCAATCCCAGCACTTCCAATCCGACGATTTTCTTTCCGATCGTCGATTGAAAAAGAAACATGCATACGACTTCATAGAAGAAAAACAAAACAATCCCAATGGCTGAGATCATAAACAAACCGCGCAATACCCGAACAAACGGAATCAGACTGATAATCAGTCGCAGAATCCCAAATAGGATTGTCAATATCAATGTCGGAACAGATATGATCAATCCGTCAATTACAAAGGCTATAAATCTTTTTACTGCAAGTTCCATATTATTCCTACTTTCCCAGACAGAATCGTCCAAATATTTCATCCAACAATTTGGGTTGGCTCTGATTGTTTAAAATTGCCTGTAACGATTGATAGGCAGATTGCAAATCGATCGTAATCACATCAACTTCTAAACCGTTCTCAATCGATGCGATTGCGGCTTCCATCGAATGATACGCGGACATCGCAAGACCAATCTGCCGTTGATTACTCAGCGTCGGCTCTTTGATAACGACCTGATGGTGCGCAAATAATTCCTCGATCGCATCGACCAAAGGCGCAATATCCTGATTCAAAGCACTGATATATAGCCCTTGATCGGTTTTCTTGATATCCGACTTATTGTACACGATGATCCGCGGTTTATCCTTCGTTAGTTCGAGCAGTTGATGATCGTACTCATCCTCTGCAGCCGAAGCATCCAGCACCACAATCACCAAATCTGCTTCTGACATTGCCTGTTTGGTTTTATTGATACCGATCTGTTCTACACGATCTTCCGTATCACGCAACCCTGCCGTATCCATCAAATGTAACGTCACATTTTTTAAGCGGATCCAACCTTCGACCAAATCACGCGTCGTTCCGGCAATTTCAGTTACGATTGCCTTCTCTTCTTCCAATAGCGCATTCAACAGGCTCGACTTCCCAACGTTTGGCTTGCCCAAGATAACGGTCTTCACCCCTTCACGTACGATTTTACCGCTTTTAGAACGATCGATGATCATCGCCAGATCCGAAAGCCATTTCTTAGCTTTGGGGTAGATATCTTGCTGTGTCAATTGCACGATGTCTTCATATTCAGGATAATCAATATTCACTTCAATGTGAGCGATGATCGAAAGAAGGTCATCCAATAGCGGTTGTAACAGCTTCGATATACTGCCACGCACCCCGGCGATGGCTAGAGATGCACTCTGCTCGCTATGCGCCTGAATCAGATCAATGACAGATTCCGCCTGTGTCAAGTCAATCCGTCCATATATGTACGCACGTTGAGTAAACTCTCCCGGATATGCCAAACGAGCCCCTTGCGATAATATCAATGCGAGGATGCGCTGGGTAACAACGATCCCTCCATGACAATTGATCTCTACGATATCCTCCGTTGTATATGTTCGCGGCGCACGAAAAAGCGAAAGTAAAACTTCATCCACGATTTCTCCGGTTTGAGGATCTTTGATGAATCCGTATTGCATGGTATGGCTCTTTTGATTAAAAACAGATTTTGAAAACAATCGATCGGCAATCGAGACAGCTTCCGATCCGCTGATTCGGACCATCGAAATTGCACTTTCCGCAAGCGCTGTGCTTATCGCCGCAATTGTATCGACAAATTCCATGAAATCACTCACTTTCGCAATCATTATACCATGGTTTAGTCCTGTTGGAATTGTGATGAGAAAAGCTGCCTCCATATGCTATACTGAAATTACTTGGAGGTATAGGTATGCAACGTGCATTTCAATCTGCGAAACTGGGGAGTATGATCATGAAGAACCGTTTCTTTCGTTCAGCTACGCATGATTATTTTGGAAATACGGATGGAACGATCAATGAACGTTAAATCGAAATCATCGAACAACTGGCCAGAAACAACGTCGGAACGATCATAACTGCAATCACGTCTGTTCGGGCAGATGGTATTAGTGAAGAAAATCAAAATCGCATCGATGATGACCGATACATTGAATCGATAAAAATTGCATGCGAAGCAGCGCATGCTTATGGAAGCAGAATTTTTATTCAGTTGGCTCATGGTGGTGCAAAAAGCAAAATTGAGTCCGAAAATACGATTTACAGCCCTTCTGTAATATCACTCAATGATCATCATGTCGCTAAAGAAATGACACTGTCCGATATCGAATCCATAATTTCGGATTTTGTCTTGGCTGCCAAACGTGCAAAAGCTGCCGGTGCCGATGGAGTTCAGATTCATGGGGCTCACGGTTATCTTCTCTCACAGTTTATTTCCCCGCTAACCAATCGGCGGACAGACGTCTATGGCGGATCTGCTTCCAATCGTTTTCGAATCGTCAAAAACATTATTGAGCGAATTAGTGATGAGGTTGGCATTCCGGTCATACTCAAAATTAACAGCAATCTGATTCGCGGAAATCATTTCATCGAAAATGAAAATCTGACTTATCTGCGAGATCTTACGACTATGATCGAAGAAGCAAAACAGGCCGGATGTCTGGCTGTCGAACTCAGCGGTACCGGATTTCAGCAACTGACGCAGATTACCCATCCATACTTTATTCAACAAGCTGTAGAAATTAAGAAAGAGGTGGATATCCCGCTCATTTTGGTCGGCGGTATTCGAAATGCAAAACATATTCAGCAGGTCATGGATGCAAACATCGACTTTGTATCAATGAGCCGACCGTTTATCTGCGAACCGGATATCCTTACCAAGTTTAAATCCGGGCAGTTTAAAGCACGTTGCATTTTGTGTAATCAATGCTTTGTATTGCCGACTACCGTCGGGCGACGCTGTGTTTTTCACAAATAAAAGAGGCTTTCGCCTCAATTTTCATTTTCCAAAACATCCAAAGCTTCCAGTATTCGATTCAAATCAGCAATTCCATGATAACTGATTGTTATTTTTGAATCATCGATCGACACTTTGGACTGAATTTTTGCCTCAAGTAACTTTCGGACATAAGAGAAGTCGGTGCTGACTTCTTTTTTCGTCGGCTTCTCCTTCGGCTTTTTAACCATCTGCTCGACAGCTCGAACCGATAAACCTAAGTTGACCGCCTTTTTAGCAGCTTCGATGATTTCCTTATCATCATTCAATGTTATCAGCGGTCGGACATGACCCATTTGCAGCTTTCCGTCTGAAACCATTTGCTGAACGACTTGTGGAAGACGCAATAACCTTAGGGTATTGGCGATGTGCTCACGTGACTTACCGACCCGTTTTGACAGATCTTCCTGCGTATATCCGAAACGCTGAATCATTTTTGAATAAGCCGTAGCTTCTTCGATAATGTTCAGATCCTCTCGCTGGATATTTTCGATCAACGAAATCTCAAGCATCTCGTCATCATTAAACGACATGATGATGGCAGGAATGGTCTCTCTTCCCGCAGATTTGCTGGCACGGACACGCCGTTCTCCGGCAATCAACTCATACCCATGCTTACTCTGACGTACCAGAATCGGAGTAAACACCCCATGTTCGCGAATGGACTGAGCTAATTCCTCGATCTTCCCTTCATCGAAATGCTGACGCGGCTGATAAGGATTCATGCGGATTTCAACCAACGGGATATCTGATTTTGCACTTACGTACAAATCGCTGGCTCCCCGTTGAATATCCTCTAACACTGAATTAACATCTTCGCCAAAAATAGCTCCCAGACCGCGACCCAACCGTGTTTTATCTTTACTCACAGAGATCCCTCCATTTTATTCACCGTCAAAACTTCTTTAGCCAACGATGCATATGCCTTCGCTCCTTCGGAACGGACATCATATTCAAAAATCGATTGGCCTCGAGACGGGGCCTCCGATAATTTTACATTTCGAGGAATAAAACTTCTGTATACTCTCTCCTTAAAATACTTACGAACCTCCTGCTGGATTTCCACTGACAACCGGGTCCTTGAGTCAAACATCGTAAGCAATACTCCTTCGATCAGAAGTTTTTCATTGAACAGCTTTTGTACCAAACGGATCGTCGACAACAATTGGGTTAATCCTTCCAACGCATAATACTCACATTGAACCGGTATAATCACGCTGTCCGCTGCCGTCAGTGCATTAGTATTCAATAATCCCAGTGATGGAGGGCAGTCAATAATGATAAAATCATAATTCCCACGAATCGGTTCAAGCTTATTTTTGAGCAAACGCTCTCGACCAACCTTAAACTCAACCATCTCCAAATCTGCTCCCGCCAAATCTATGGTAGCGGGAACTAAATCCAATGGCGGCTGTTTGACATGCCTGATGACCTGACTGGCGGGTGATTCACTTAATATCAGATCATATGCGCTTTTAACAATGGATTCACGGGAAGCGCCGACTCCTTGAGTCGTATTTCCTTGCGGGTCAAAATCCACCAGTAACACTTTTTTACCTAAGTAGGCCAGCCCGGCAGCTAAGTTGATACTGGTTGTCGTCTTTCCGACGCCACCCTTCTGATTTGCAACTGCAATAATCTTCCCCATATATTCACTTCCTTATTTCGGGAAACGTAAAATAATCCTTACGTCTTCATCTGTTTCGATTTCTTCTTTCTTCACGGCAATACCTGTTTTTCTGATCATTTCAACAGCCTGATAAACTGTATTTAATGCAATTTTAATATGTCGCGTTGCCCCTTTGGTCTTCACTTTACGTTTCAACGGCAAATCTGCTGTTTTCTGCTCGACCAATAACTCCGTTTGTTTGACATTGAGGTTCTTGTGAACGATCTGATCGAAAATCTCTTTTTGAATCTCTTCGGGAGCTGATAACAGAGCCCGGGCATGACGCTCACTGATCCTTTTACTTATGATTGCCTCCTGGATACTTAACGGTAACCCCAGCAAACGGATCTTATTAGCCACAGAGCTTTGCGATTTTCCGATCTTCTCAGCCATCCGCTCTTGCGTCCAGTCATTTTCCTTCATCAGCCATAAGTATGCTTTTGCTTCCTCGATTGCCGAAAGATCCTCTCTCTGGATATTTTCTACCAATGCCATCTCTGCCGTTTGGGTCTCATCGGCATCAATTACCAAACAGGGAATCGATGTGAATCCGGCAAGGATCATGGCACGGTATCGACGTTCTCCAGCAATGATTTCGTATCCATGATCGTTTTTTCGAACCGTTATGGGTTGAATCAATCCGTTTTCACGGATGGATTGTGCCAACTCAAAAAGCGAGTCAGGATTGAAATCCGTCCTGGGCTGATAGCGATTCGGTTTAATCTGATCAATGGCAATATCTTTTGTTGTTGTCATAGACTCCTCCTACAAAGCCTTTTTCTTAATTTGCGCGTAAGCACGCGGATACTTGGGTGGTGTCGGCAGGTTTTTCGAAATAAGCAGGATGACACGAGTCGATCCTTCCGGAAGCATCTCTTTAATTGCTGAAATCACTTTTCCGCCAAGAATTTTCAATGCATTTTTGGAATTCTGCAGTTCTTCCTCCCCCGACGATCCTTTCATCGCAATAAACAATCCGCCTACTTTTACGAAAGGCAGACACAGTTCGCTCAATATTGGTAGTGCTGCTACTGCTCGAGCAGTTACGACATCAAAACTCTCTTTTAGTTCAATACAATCTTCCATCCGCTGATTAATTACCGAAATGTTTACCAATCCCAGTTCGGAAATAACAAATCGCAAGAAATTAACTCTCTTTAAGGTAGGTTCAACTAACGTGATGTTCAAATGAGGATAAACGATTTTCAATACCAATCCAGGAAATCCGGCACCACTGCCTACATCACATAACGTATTTACGTCTTTACAATAAGGTGCAATAAGCAGTGAGTCATAAAAATGCTTGACAAATATTTCTTTGACATCGGTGATTGCTGTCAGATTGATTTTTTCATTCCACTGTTGCAACAACTGGGCATACCCTGACAACTGCTCATATTGATGGTCGCTGATGGAAATGTTCTTCGCTTCGCAAAGCATCTGAAACTCCGTCCTGTTCATGGTTCGCCCTCCGTATTGGCATTATACCAAATTTGCTATGGTTAAAAAAGGCAAAACCGAAATGTAAATAAAAAAGGCGGATGTTTCATCCGCCGTTTGATATGGATTGTCTTCCTTGCAAAGTCATCAACAACACAGATACATCCGCCGGATTGACTCCTGAAATTCTTGAAGCCATCCCGATGGTCAATGGGCGATATTTCATCAGTTTCTGGCGCCCTTCGATCGAAAGGTGCGCCACATTGTCATAATCAAAGTCACCTGGGATTTTCCATTGTTCCATGGACAACAACTTCGCTGCTTCTTTCTTAGCTTTCGCAATATAACCTTCGTATTTGATTTCGATTTCAACCTGACGGGCATCTAAATCCGTAATTTCGCTTTCGATGTAAGGGAGTAAATCTGCTATTTGAACTTGCGGACGTTTGAGAGCATCGTAGAAAGAAAGGCCTTCATTCAAAGGGGCATATCCTTTTTCAATGAGTATTTTTTGAAGCAGATCTTTAGGTAATATCCGCTTATTCTTCAATTCATCAACCAGAACCGATTTTAAATGTTGTCTTTTTATAAAATCATCATATCGGTCTTTCGATAGCAAGCCCACCCTGAATCCATACTCGCTCAAACGGATATCCGCATTATCATGACGTAGTAGAAGCCTGTACTCCGCGCGTGAGGTAAGCAATCGATACGGTTCCAACGTTCCTTTGGTGATAAGATCATCAATCATCACTCCTATATATGCTTCATCACGACGCAAAATCAAAGGTTCTTTGCCTTGAATCTTTAGCACCGCATTGATTCCTGCCATCAAGCCTTGCCCGGCAGCTTCTTCATATCCGGACGTACCATTGATTTGACCGGCACAATACAATCCCTCGATCAAACGTGTCTCAAGACTCGGAAAGAGTTGTGTCGGTTCAATAGCATCATACTCTATGGCATAAGCATATTCCGTGATTATACAATTCTCAAGCCCTGGCAGTGTTCGGATCATTTTTTCCTGAATCTCAATAGGTAAAGATGTGGAGAATCCCTGAACATAAATCGTATCCAGTTTTCTGGAAATCGGTTCCAAAAAAATCTGATGACGTTCCTTGTCTGAGAAACGAACGACCTTATCCTCTATTGAAGGGCAATATCTCGGACCTACCCCTTCGACGACCCCCGAATACATGCTTGAACGATGCAAATTCAACTGAATGATATCGTGAGTCGGTTTTGCGGTATAGGTCAGATAGCAAGGCCACTGCTCTTGAATCACATCTTCACTTTTCGTTAAGGACGAAAAGAAAAATGGATGCTCATCGCCTGGCTGTATCAACGTTTTTGAGAAGTCGATCGAATCTCTCTTGACGCGTGGCGGCGTTCCGGTTTTGAGTCGAAATGTCGTAAACCCCAAATCTCGGATACTTTGAGATAGTTTATTGGTGGTCGGTTGGCCTTCCGGACCGCTGCTGGTCACTTGATCGGAGATCATAATCTTCGAACTCATGTAGGTACCTGTTGTTAAAATGACCGATTTCGATTCAATAACCGAACCATCCGTCAACATAACACCTGTAATCTTTTGATCATTAGCGATGATTTTTTCAACCATCGATTCAATGACATCAAGGTTTTCTTGCTTTTTGATAACTTCGATCATCATTTCACTGTAAGCAATTTTATCCGATTGAACCCGAAGCGACTGAACCCCCGGCCCTTTGTTTGTATTAAGCATTTTAAACTGCAATGCGGTCAAGTCTGCAGTGATTCCCATCTGACCGCCCAATGCATCGATTTCACGCACAACAATGCCCTTCGCCGGTCCACCGACCGACGGATTGCACGGTTGCGAAGCAATTTTTTCAATGCTGATCGTTATCAAAGCTGTTTTACTTCCCATTCGGGCAGCTGCCAATGCAGCTTCAACTCCGGCGTGCCCACCGCCTATGACTAAAACATCGAACATATCTGCCTTCCTTTGCGTTGTCATTTTATCATAAAGACGAGGAATATGCTTAAAATAATGCTTATATCCCACTTTGGCTTATGCTATGATTTGAAAGAGGTGGTATTAATGACGCAACTAAGCAAAGAAATAATGGATAAAATCAGGGTATTACAAACCAACGAAATCACGGAGTACGTTGTTTATTCGCATTTGGCGAGGCGGCTGAAGGATGAGCACAATAAGGAGATCCTTTTGAAGATTGGATTGGAAGAGCTGGCTCATGCCAATATCTGGAAAACTTATACAAAAGAAGACATCAAACCTAAGAGACTGACGATCCTATTCTATGATATCCTCAACGTGATTTTCGGATACACCTTCACATTGAAAATCATGGAAAAGGGCGAGGATAAAGCAAACAAGTATTATGATGAGATCAGTGAAGTTTTACCGATTGCCAAGAAAATTGCAGCTGAGGAAGAAGAGCACGAAAAGGCACTGATTGCCATGTTGGATGAAGAACGGTTACAGTATGTCGGAAGCATGGTTCTTGGTCTCAATGATGCATTGGTCGAACTGACCGGAACGATTGCAGGTTTGTCCTTTGCCTTGCAAAATACAAAACTGGTCGCTTTATCCGGGTTGGTCACAGGCATAAGTGCTACCCTTTCGATGGCAAGCAGCGAGTTTCTCTCAGCGAGAAGCGATGGAAACGCAAACGCAATGAAATCTGCTTTTTACACCGGTATCATGTATATCGTTGCAGTATTTCTTCTGGTTTTACCCTATCTGCTTCTTCCTGAGGATGCTTATCTGCCGGCACTGATCATCATGCTTCTTGTGGTATTGACGATCATCTTTGTGTTTACATTCTATATTTCGGTAGCCAAAGATCTGCCCTTTAAGCGCCGTTTTTGGGAGATGGCAATCATCAGCTTCTCCGTTGCCGGTTTCGCCTTTATCATCGGATTGGTCATCAAACATTTCTTAGGTATCGACATCTGATTCGTCAGATGTTTTATTTGACAAATCATGTGAACTGTATTATTGTATTAGTGTAATTAGTACAGTGAAAGGAGGATTCGATGTTCACGCTCAATTATAAGAGCCGCCTTCCGATTTATGAGCAGATTCAGGGGCAGGTGATTGAATTTATTGCCTTAGGACTGTTGACTCCCCATCAACAGTTGCCCGCTGTACGACAATTGGCCAATGACTTAGGAGTTAATCCCAATACCGTACAGAAAGCTTATCAAGAATTGGAACGTCTGGGCTACATTTATTCCCAAGTGGGAAAAGGATCATTCATCAACGAGAAACAAAACACTCTCCAACTGACCCGAAAGCAGAAGTTTGATGAACTTTCCGATCTTTTGACACAAATGAAACAGATTGGCATCGAGTATAGTGAGATTTTGGGATATGCATCCCAAATATTTGAGAAAGGAGTGAGTGTCCAATGATACAACTGACCAGCGTAAGTAAGTCCTTTGAAAACAAACTGGTTCTGGATCATATCGACTGGACCGTCAAAAAAGGCAGTGTTTTTGGATTGGTCGGCCCCAACGGAGCGGGTAAATCCACGTTACTGCGTATCATCAGCGGAGTTATTAAGGCAGATACCGGACAAGTTACCGTAGATGGGGAGTTTGTCTACGACCAACCTCTGGTAAAGAAGCGAATCCTGTTTCTAGCAGACGAGCCTTTCTTCTTACATCAATCTACCTTGAAGGAAATGAAGGAGTTCTATAAAATCTTCTATCCGTCATTCGATGAAGAAATGTATGCTAAATTGCTCAACAACTTCCCGATTCCGGAAAATGAGAAGATCAACACATTCTCGAAAGGCATGAAACGGCAAACCGGTCTGATACTTGCGTTATCCGTTAACCCGGATGTACTGTTGCTGGATGAATCGTTTGACGGGTTAGATCCAGTCATGCGTCTGACATTGAAACGTTTCATTTCCCGGGAAATACTGAACCGCAATATGACCGTTGTTATTTCCTCCCATAATCTTCGGGAGCTTGAAGACATCTGTGATCAAATCGCATTGATTGATAACAGAAAAGTCGTGATGAGCGGTGAAGTTGACACGATAAAAGGTGACTTCCATAAGATTCAAGTCGGATTTGCACATGATGTCAAAGAGGATATCTTTGCTTTCTTAAACCCATTGCATGTAGATAAAATGGGGAATGTATTTGTGGTCGTTGCCAAAGGAGAAGTCGAGAAACTGATCGAAGAAATTCGAAGCCTCGAACCGGTATTGGTCAATGAGTTGCCGTTGAATTTGGAAGAAATATTTGTTTATGAAATGGAGGGTCGCGGTTATGGCAAAACTGTTTAGCTTTAACATCAATGGCGCATACCTTCGCTTCTTGATCAAACGTAATGCCCGCTTTATGATTTTGACCGGTATTGCAATGACGGTATTATTCCCGATCCTTGCATTTACCAACTATCTGATTGATGGCAGTTACAACGAGTTTGTCTTTACGACCGGACGTGTGTTTATATTGATCTTGCTTGTCCTGTCGATTTTCATCGTACCTTTCTTAATGTTTTCGTATCTTAACAGCAAGAAAAACCTTGATGTCTATCATGCTTTGCCGATACGTCGACGCGATCTGTACTTTACGACATTATTGGCATCCCTTGCAATCATCCTTATACCATATACGATCGTATATGTCATTGGTAATGTATACTACTTCAGTGTAATTTCCAACGTGGATGCCGTACTGCTGTTCAAACAGTATTACTTCGCCGTTGCCTTAACTCTTTCCATCCTGATGCCGATTCTGTTTGCTATGATGAATACCGGCACCGGTGTTGATGGATTACTTTACGGTTTGCTGTTACATATCATTCCAAGCATCCTCTATGGTGCGTACGTCACTTTTGGCAATGCTGTTTTATTGGGGTTCTCGGTGGCAGATCCGTCACTCTTCTTGCTATATGCATCACCGATCTGGTCGATATTTGAACTGACCTTCAATACATCGCGGATCTTCCCTAACCCGATATTGATTTCCGTTTATTGGATTGCATTTGGATTAATCACATCTTGGATCGTACTGTACTATTACCAAATCCGCCGATCCGAGAAAGCAGAAGAGCCTTTTACGAACAGGTGGTTCTTCCCTGTCATCAGTTCATTCTTTACATTCATCGTCCAGTTCTTCCTCTACAGTGCTTTTATTACATTGAGCGGACGCGGATTGGATTTCAGAACACTTATCTTCCCATTCTTCTTAACATTTGTTATGTATCTCATTTTGGATGTTATTGCCAATCGAGGATTCAAACATCTGGTACGCGGTATCATCAACTTCGCAATCATTGGTGCCCTGTCATTAGGTACGTTCACCTTTGGTACTTTATTTGACGGATTCGGATACATTACCCGTGTTCCTAATGCCAACAACGTTGAGAAAATTGAGTTGGACTATAATGATCCTTATGGTTTCTTATTCTCATCGTATTATTATGATCAACCGAGTTTTTCGATTCAAAAGATCTATTCAAGTGAGGAAGATATCGCGACGATCATCAAAGCACATAAAGCCATCCTGGACGGTTTCAAAGAAAACGACTATAAGAAATGGGATGGTTATTCCGATTTAGTATCAACGCCACGAACTCCGCTCGATGCAACGATGTATAAACAATCATCCAGCGTTCGGATCGTGTACCATTTGAAGTCTGGGGCCAAGATCGCCCGCTATTATACCGTACCTTTCGGCTGGGCTTCAGATTTGCTCGATTTAGTTGATAGCGAGAATGTTTTCAAAAACCGTTACCCAATGTTGGGTAATCCGGACGCTGTGGTACGAAATACAATATTTGATATTTTCGATCCGCTGATGAGTAATTCTATATCATTAAGCGGAAAAGTCAATTTTAAACTTTTCGCAGCTGCATACAAGAGTGATTACTTGTCTCTTAATGAACAACAACACAATTATCCGGAAACACCGATTCTGGGAATTATCAATCTGACTTCGTGTACGAGTACCGAAATGTGCTTGTCTCGAGCCATCCCGATCGATGCCCGATATGTACAGACCCTGTCCTTGTTAGCTTCCTCCGGCGTGAGTCTGCCGGTACTTACGACACTCGATTATGTTCCGATCGTCGTATTGCCGGATGCAACCAACGAAAAATCTCCGTTCTTCCACATTCAGTCGCTGCTTGGTTACACTGACTTCTACATTCCTTATTCATATAGCGAAACCAAAGAAGTTAACCCTATAAGCGAACGTGTGGATTATATTGAGATTCCTGAGAATCGACTTGTATAACTGCTTCCTTACATCCGGATCAACGCTCTCAGCGTAAAAGCTGTTGGTGTGCTGCGTGTCGTGTCTAAAGTTGCTTTCTCGGAACGCAACACTATGTACATGTTCTACTTGCTTGATGAAAGTGCACTGCCTCTGTTACAACAGTGGCGCAGCGAATTTGAAGTCAAGAAAGTTCCCTTCGATGACATACTTTATCGTTTTGAATAAGTCATTAACTTCATACACAAAATACTATCCCGAAATTGGGATAGTATTTTTTGTTTCGTATATTTTTCCGTTTATCCGAGAAAACGTCTGAATGAAGCTGCTTGTACGATCAAAGCCTCCAGATCATGATGTTGATAGGAATTCACTTTCTCGATTATAAAATTACTGACCTTCATATGATTAGCATCACTTTGGTGATTAGGATAATGCTTCTGGATAAAAGATTTCAAATCCGCACTGACACACGGTGAAGAAGGATTATAATACTTCAGCGCCATCCTAATGTCTTCATCAAAATTGTAAATGTGATTGCGAATAAACGATAAATCCACATCCGTCAGGCTTTCTAAACCAAATAGTTCCGGCGGACATCCCAAGGAGTATAATGCGGCTGTAAAAGTAATTACTCTTGGCAAGGATTCACCTTTTAAGCGACGGCTATATCCAAATAAACCGATATGAAGTTTTCGCAGTCGACGACTGGGCACATACTTCGCCAACCGATTGATCAATGGCGCATTGGACAGAACATGGGATTCATAAGCTTTGCCGTATCGTTCGATTAATTCTAATGCTGATTGAGGATCGACTTTCTGTGCAGGTTTTGTTATCGAAGTGTGAATCGTATCTATCGCCGCTTTGACTTCATTTACATCGTAATCATACTTAAATGCTGATTGAATCGTAAATGTATGTACACTGGGATACTCCGTCAAAACTTCATTCACACGTATCGGTGTAAGATGACCTCGAAACGGTGCACTTCCGACTCCGATGATCGGATATATTTTGATTCCTGTTTCATTTTCAAGATCAGCCATATCTTGTAAAGCAAGTTTGTTCAAAAGCACAGCACTGATCATACCGTAATTCATCGCAGGATCGCTTCGAGCAAAAAAGACACGCTGATATGTGATGCCTTCACAAGCAATTCCTCGAAAATAATCTTTGAGGATCCCTTTTGCATTAAGCATGCCCTCTTTATCTTCAAACAGAGGTATGACTTGAACCGTCTCTGGTTTGAAGTCACCAATCCATTGCTGCAATGTCGTTCCGTTTTCATCAAGAATTTGCTTTGCCTTGCCGCTGACAAACTGTTTATAATATCGATGGATTCGTAATAACTGCTGCGCACTGGATGTCAGAGGCAAAATGATTTCGAATATCGGTGCAATCGGTTTTTCGTAGAAAAGGGCATTGGCATCGTACGATCGGGGAATGCTTTCCAACGTCTCTAAAAGTACTTTTGCTTCTGCTTTTTCAACATCCGGATTGGGCACACGCATGATCAGCCTTTTATCCACGCCCAGAAGATTTTTTCGGAAATATGTTTCATATTTGCTCAATAGCTTCTTTACGACATACGGATCGACTTCCTTCCCTTCGACATCCCACATCTGCTCTTGAATGCCCAAATGAGAATAGGCATAAAAAGCCTCCTGAATTTCATCTTCTCCGCTCATCACACTGTTGACAGCAAAAAATGGTGTACTTACATTATCCGGGTGCTGGGTTGACATCGTTTTTGGAACATTAACCATGGGAAGATCCTCTTTTAAATCATACATGTAGTTTATAACAAAATCTGATAAATTGAAATAAGATTCTTGTGTTTCTGAAATTCACTTTCATCTTCTTCGGACGTATCAACGAATAGCCATTTGAACCAAAGCATCACAATGAATCTGTGTAGTATCAAACAAAGGTATGTTCGTGTCTTCTTCTTTTATCAACATTCCTACCTCGGTGCAGCCCAGAATGATACCCTCACAACCACGGGACGACAATTCTTCAACAATTTCTATAAAGCGCTGTTTTGACTGAATTTTTATTGTGCCATATACCAATTCATTGAAAATGACATCATTGATCAATTTACGATCTTCTGTATGAGGTATTTCTGTTTCAAGCCCGAACTCTTTCAGACGTTTTACATAGAAATCCATTTCCATCGTATATTGGGTAGCTATCAGCCCTACTTTACTAATATGTTTGCGACGGATTTTTCTGGCTGTTGCATCGGCTATATGGATCAATGGCACATACAAACTTTGCTGGATCTCATCAGCTACGATATGCATCGTATTGGTGCAGAGCGCTATCATGTCTGCTCCGATCGATTCCAATTTTTTAGCAGCATCAATCAAAACAAGTGCACTCTTTTCCCACTCGCCTTGCCGCTGAAATCTCTCTATTTCACTGAAATCCACGCTAAACAAGATGATCTTTGCGCTGGCATATCCGCCAAAGTGCTCGTTGACTTTCTGATTGATGATTCTGTAATAGTCTGCCGAACTTTCGTAGCTCATCCCGCCAATTAAACCAATTACTTTCATATATTATCCTCTTGATGTTCATTATCATCATAACACCGCATGAATCATTTGCATATCCGTTGTAAACGTCAGCAGCATTGACTAGAATGGACACGGAGGTATACTTATGGACTTCAACTTACAAACTCCTACATTGCTATTTTCAGCTATATCGCTGCTTATGCTCGCTTACACGAATCGGTTTGTGGTCATTGCTAATCTGATTCGCGAGCTCTATGACCGACATCAGAAAAATCCGTCACCAATCACCGAAGATCAATTGATCAATCTTCGGAAACGAATGTCTATCATACGAAACATGCAGGTTTTCGGTGCATTTGCCTTTTTCTTCAGTGTGCTCAGCCTGTTATTGATTTTTGCTTCAGCGATGATCCTTGCTCAATGGAGTTTCGGAGTCAGTTTGATTTTACTGTTAGTTTCATTGGCTTTGCTGATTGCCGAACTACAGATTTCAGTCAACGCCCTGAATATTCAGCTCAAGGATTTCAAAGAAAAATAAAAGCAGAAGTTTCCTTCTACTCCTTAAATCCTGCAATCTCCCAAAACCAGAACGATGCCAAAGTCAGATGCGGAGATAGTTTCGTACGAATCTGCTCATAACATTTCTGATCCAATGCGTCTAAACCATATAGTCGGCAAATTCCCTTTCGAATACCGAAATCCGGATAGCTCAACACATCTCTTCGAAAAAACGTAAAGATAAGCATCATGTCCACCGTCCAAGGGCCGACTCCTTTTAACTTCAGTAAGTATTCAGCGATCTCTTCATCGCTTTTTTGATGCAAAGAATCAAAAGGTACCGACTGATCCAATTTAGCTTTCGCAATCCCTTGAACATACTTCGCTTTATTTCCGGAAAGGCCGCAACTGCGAAGATCCTCAACAGATGCACTTGCGATGATCTTTGGGTCATAGGCAAATTTTTGCGAAAAACGTTTGGTTATCGAAGCTGCAGCACTGCCGGAAACTTGCTGAGCAAGAACGCTGTCAATAAGTGAAGTATACGCATCATCATCACCTTTGCGTTCAATCGGACCGATTCTGTCTACCCAAAAACGAAACAACGGCTCTTTTTGCAAAAGTTGTTCTATTTCATGAGGTTCAAAGCGGATGTACTGAATCATGTTGATTCCTCCTTTGAATCTGCCAAGATTCCACCCAACGACTCACTGTCCCCCCAGGAGCAAGTATTGTAACTTTATCATAACCGAAATATATGATCAGGCGGTTTTCAAAGATATTAATTTCTTTGATTTGCGATATGTCAAACACTCGATTTGAGAATCGGTGATAGATCAAATGACCTTCTCCCACTGTCCAATGTTTCTCTTGATGTAGGATGTTACGATACCCCAAATCATAATCCAGCACAGCCGATTCAATCGAATCACTAAAAATCCCCAGCCGAACTCTTAATGAACGATAAAAAATAATCATCAGAATAAACAATAAAAATCCCCACAGAACTGCCCATGGAAATGAAGCTTCCAGAGTATCATCGATGTTCAGAAATACTTTTGAAAAAATCAGACTGTCGACTTCTTCACGGGTATATTCCGATGAATTCACTAAGTCTTCGACGATCATTTTTCGAAACGTCAGCATACTCTCTGATGTTGACCACCACTTGCTTAAGATCAGATTCCCTGATGAAATATCATTCTCTTCTTCACTGAAAAACAGGAAGTATTTATCCTCAATCTGAGCAATATAACCGTAATAATTCCTCTGTGTAAACCACTCATCGATCGTCACGTAAATTTCCGTATTTACGATGTTGGCGGAACGAATAAAAGCAAAATCCTGATCAGACTGTGAAAATGATGTAAGCTGTTGAAAAGTATGAACTTTATTCAATGACAGAAGTTGCATTACATCACGTCCGTAATATGAAGCAATTGCCATCAATATCAAAAGGCCAACTGTACTTGACCATAACGAAATATTCGCTGTCTTTTGCAATCTTTTGCGAACGCTCATTTCAGTTTCCTTTTGAAAAAGCATTGTACGAGCAGACTATCGTACAATGCTGCCTTTCGGTAAGTGTTGAATTCCGACGACTTCGATACTTGTTCCGTCTTCAGCAACCAGGATCATTCCTTCCGAGGTCACCTTTCGGATGACTGCCGGCCTCAAATTGGTCACGACGACGACCTTTTTGCCTACCATTTCCTCCGGTCTTACTGCAGGTGATATTCCGCTGACAATCTGACGGATTTTATCACCGGTATCAATTTGACTTACCAACAGTTTATCAGCTTCCGGATGTTTTTCACACGACAATACTTCTCCGACCTTCAACTCCAGCTTACTGAATTCATCGAAACTGATTTCCGGTTTTCCAATAACTGTTTCGGTTTTTTTCGGTTGAGTCAACTGTTCAAATGCTGCTAAAGTTTCCTTGATATCCAGACGACCGAACAAAATGATGTTTTCTTTGCTCAACGAGTGACCTGATTCAAGCAAACCGAAATTACGGGCACTCTCTAGCGTCCGTTGGTTCGTGTTGAGCAAATCGAGGATATTTTTCGAAGTCTGCGGAATAAATGCTTCCAAAGCTACTCCGCAGATCCGAATACTTTCCAATAAATGATAGAGTACCGTCTTTAAGCGCGGATGATTAGACTCATCTTTCGCAAGACCCCACGGTGTAGTTTCATCAATATATTTGTTACACCGACGTAAAACGGTGATGATTTCATCTATGGCGTCAGCAACATGCAATCCTTCCATCGCTTCTTCAACTTTGACTACCAAAGAAGAAGCAAGATCGATCAACTCATCATCCAAGGATTCGCACACATTCGGATTTTCAACGATACCGCCAAAGTACTTCTGACTCATTGCCCATGTCCGATTGACTAAATTCCCCATAATATTGGCCAAATCGTTATTGACACGTTCGATCATCAGTTCCATCGTGACGGTGCCGTCATGCCCAAACGGCATTTCATGCAACATGATATAACGAACAGCGTCGACACCCAAAAGTTTTATCAGATCATCTGCATAAATCACATTCCCTTTGGATTTGCTCATTTTGCCTTCGCCGACCAACAACCACGGATGACCGAATACCTGTTTCGGCAGTTCGATATCTAAAGCCATCAACATGATCGGCCAATACAGCGTGTGAAACCGCAAAATATCTTTGCCGATCAAATGGACATCTGCCGGCCAGTACTTTTTAAACAGTTCCCCATGATTGCCGTCAACATCATAACCAAGACCGGTAATATAATTGCTCAGCGCATCGATCCATACATAAACGACATGTTTCGGATCGAAATCAACCGGGACACCCCAAGTAAATGAGGTGCGTGAAACCGCCAGATCATTGAGTCCCGGCTTCAAGAAGTTATTGATCATCTCATTTTTACGGGACTCCGGCTGAATAAAGTGTGGGTTTTCTTCGATATGTTTCATCAGTCTATCCTGATACTTAGACAAACGGAAAAAATAAGACTCTTCCTTCTCGCGGTGAACGTCACGACCGCAGTCCGGACACTTGCCGTTTTCTAACTGACCATCCGTATAGAAGGATTCACAAGGCGTACAATACCAGCCTTCATAAACACTTTTGTAAATATCGCCTTGATCGAAGAGTTTCTTGAAAATCTTCTGAACCCGAAGCTGATGGTCTTTATCTGTCGTACGGATAAATTTATCATAGGACGTATTAACGGCATCATAGGAGCTTTTGATGATGGATGCAATTTCATCCACGAATTGCTGTGGAGATAGTCCTCTCTCTTGAGCTTTCAGTTCATTTTTCTGACCGTGTTCATCTGTACCGGTTTGAAAAAAGACATCAAACCCTTGGGCACGCTTAAAACGTGCAATACTGTCTGCCAATACGATTTCGTAAACATTCCCAATATGCGGTTTGCCGGATGTATAAGCTATCGCAGTGGTAATATAATAAGGTTTCTTTCCCATGATTACCCTCCTTAAAATAAAAAAACGCCAAACCAAGGACGCCTATGCGCGGTACCACCTTAGTTCACTTGCGTGCACTTTGACCCTTAACGCGGGAAACGTTTTGCCCTACATATCAGGCAAACAGCTCTAAGACCATATTCATCAATATACCTTATGCATTTTCACCGGCCATGCACTCTCTAAAAAGGCTGCTTGATTACTCTTCTTTTCATAGCTTTTGAATGCCATAATTATATCATTCTAAACATAAATGTAAAGAAAAAGCGCCGAAGCGCTCTAGTGGTTCACGTTGTTCTCACTGTGAAACATTGAATATATTTCGTTTTTTGATATCCCGGTCATTTTGGAGATTTGCTTGATCGCATCTTTCGTTGATAAACCGGATTGTATCAGTTCTTCAATGTGGGTACGAATATCCAACATACTGATATCCGGTTCTTTCTCCGCTTTGTTCCCCTCGATAATCAAAACCATCTCACCTTTTAATTCCTTAGCTTCTTCAACCAGTTCAAATAAGGTGCCGCGTAGGAATTCCTCATGTTTTTTAGTTAACTCACGTGCCAAGGTTGCTTTACGGTCGCCCATGATCTCCAAACACAACTTTAATGTCTTTTCGATTCTGTGTGGCGCTTCATACAATACGATGGTCGCTTCGTAATGACGGATCCGTGTCAGCACTCCACGTGCTTCCTTGTCACTGGCCGGTAAAAAACCCTGAAACAGAAACGGTTGTGTAATTAAACCTGAGGCAACCAGTCCGGCGAGTAATGCACTGCTTCCGCTGATCGGAACGACATTATAACCATGAGAAGTAATCGCTTCAACCAACAAGTATCCAGGATCAGATATCAGCGGATACCCTGCATCACTTACCAAAGCAACATTGTTGCCTTGCATCAGTAGCATCAGAATCCCTTTGGCACTTTCCCGCTCATTGTGATCATGATGAGCGATGACCTTATTCTCAATATTGAAATGCTTCAGCAGTTTCTGCGTATGCCGAGTATCTTCACATGCAATAACATCCACATTCTTGAGAATGTCGATTGCTCTTGGAGTCATTTCTTCCAAATTGCCGATCGGTGTCGCAACGATGTAGCACGTCGGCATTTCATTTTCAAAACTTTTCTGACGTTTCAACACGACCACTCCCTTTATTGTTTGTTAGAAAAACTGGTATCATTTCGCAGTTCATTCAATGTCAAAATAATTGCCTCTTCCCGGTTTTCCAGTTTTGCTGTTCCGGTAAGCATGTTCATCGATGAAACGCGATATTTCTTCCCTTTATACTCAAGTAACTCATTCATTTTTGGCAAGTTTGCCCGCAGCTCTTTATACAAGTCGTCTTCATATTTCAAACAACACAACAGTTTCCCGCATTGACCGGACAGCTTCTGTATATTCAGTGCAAGCAACTGATTCTTTGCCATGTTGATCGAAATGACATCAAAGTCCGGCAAAAATCTGGAACAACAGGTTTCCATCCCACATGTACCGATACCCCCGATGAATTTAGCTTTATCTCTGGGCCCGATTTGTCTGAGTTCGATTCGACATTTAAAAATTGAAGCTAACTCTTTCAAAAGTTCCCGGAAATCAACTCTCTCATCCGCAACATAAGAGAAAATTACTTTCGATCGATCCAAAGTATATTCAGCACTGATCAGATGCATGTCCAATCCCAATTTGCGAATACTCTCATCACAGGTTTTCATTGCTTCAACCGCCATATCCCGATTCTTAGCGAAGTTATCCAAGTCCTGCTTGGTTGCTTTCCGAAGCACCGGTTTTAACGGTGTTGACATTGAAATCTTTTCAATAGGTTTTAAGTCAGCGATGACTTCTCCCAGTTCAAGCCCGCGGACCGTATCAACAATCACCTGATCTCCTTGGACATATTTCGTGTCATTGGTCCCAAATGTGTAAGCCTTTTTGGCTCCTTTAAAACGAATTGAGCATGCGTGTGTGTAGGTTTGCACCACACTTTGCTCAACAGATTCTTCACCGAAATTCTTAACGTGATCTTCCACGGTAAATTCCCTCCTTTTTTGCTTTTTAGCGTTTGGCTAACTCAATGATCATCTGATCCAGCAACAGGCTCAGATTGACATTACGCAATATTTTATCCTTGCCCTCACCGAAGACGCGCATAGCGGCTGGGGCAATCGATTGATAGCGTGCCGATGCAATGTGCTGGTTCCACCATTTATCCCCAAAGGTCTTTCCTTGGGATGCGTCTTTAAAAAACACTTGCGCAATATCTAAAAATAAGGAAAAAAGTTCTTTTGGATCTTTTTCCGGAGTCTTCTTTTTGCTCTTTGGTTCATCGGACTCCTTGTCCTTCTCCTTTGATGCCTTGGTCATCGTTCCTTCTTTTTGTAAATAAACCAATCCGTGGTATAGGTTTGGTCTTGATTCATCAATGAACCCCATGAATAAATCAAACGCGGTTTGATATGCTTCGCTTTGAGTCAACGAAACGACGATGTCCACATCTTTGATAAACTGTGAAGTGATGTACGCATGCAACGGAGTAACTCCGTTAGCAATTGCCTCACTTTCACAAAGTTTAGCACTTAATGAAGCAAATGTTAATACCTGACATCGTGAAATAATCGTCGGAAGCAGACGATCTGCATTTTCACTGATCAAAATTGCCGTCGTGTCTTCTCCTGAAGGTTCTTCCAAATACTTTAGCAAACTGTTAAGAGCTTCAGGAGTCGCCCGGTCCGCATGCTCAATGATATATATCTTTTTGTTATACATTTCCAGACCTGTCTGAATGAACTTGTGCTGTAAATCCAGAATCTCTTCCTTTTTGATCGTCCGGTCTTTCCCATTGATGACAATCAAATCGACATAAGTCCCCTCTTTGATTCTTCGGCAAACATCACATTCTTCACACGCAAAATCCTTGCGATTTGGGCAAACCAGCGTTTGAGCAAGCAAAAGAGCAGTCTCCCTCATCTTAGCGCCGCGCTGCCCGCTGAAAAGATATGCATGAGCCAATTGTTCAGTCTTAAGCGCATTTAGCAAGATCTGATATACGATGGGTTGCTGTTCTTTCAATGTCTGCTTAAACATTTTCTTTGATCCTCTTTAAGATTACAGCCAAAGCATCCTCGACGATGTCTGCAACGGGCCGATTAGCATCAACCACTGTCATGCGGTGCTTATACTTTTTCAATACTTCCGAATACCCTTGTGCAACACGTAAATGAAATTCCTGTGTTTCTCTGTCCAAACGGTCTCGGTAATGACGATTTGAGATACGGGATAATCCTTCCAAAGGATCGATATCAAGAAAGATCGTACAGTCCGGGTAATGTCCTTCAATGGCAAATTCGTTGATGGCTAAAACCGCATCCAGTCCGATTTGGCGGCCAATGCCTTGATATGCCAGTGAACTGTCGATAAAACGGTCACATATAACGATTTTCCCTTCATTGAGCGCAGGTAAAACCTTCTCAACCAAGTGTTGTCGTCTTGAAGCAGCATACAGCAACGCTTCAGTTTTGACATCCATTGCGGTATTTTTGGGATCAAGAATGATTCGCCGGATCTGCTCGGCAATATCGATTCCACCGGGTTCTCTTGTATAAATAACATCGTAGCCTTCTGTCAGCAGTTTTTGAAAGACATTCGTACTGATCGTTGTCTTTCCGCTGCCATCGGGACCTTCGAAGGTAATAAACATGCCTTTTCTCATAAAAATAACGACTCCTTCTGATGTAGTACTATTATACCATTGAAAACCTAAACAAAAAAGGAGCGTTGGCTCCTTATTGAAACGGCGGTCGCCGTTGGTCATATACTTTGTCTACATCGAAGAAATGTTCACTGATATAAGCTTTGTCACGGTTCATCACAAAGCCATCCAGATTGATACGAGGCATTAACACGCTTTTTCCGATAATTCTTGGTTGTGATCTGCGGTCGACATTAAGATAGAACGTGTACCCTTCATCGATGAAATACTGGTAGAGTTCTCCTTTTAACGTTATGCCAAAAGGCGCAATAAAGACGTTAGAATCCCCAATGATCGGAACGATCCATTTTTTGAACAGTTCCGTATCTTCCTTAATTCCCTCCAATGTTGAATTTTCGCTAAAATACTTCCCGCCTGCATGGGTATAACTGTGTGAGACGAACTCCCATCCCAACTCCTTCATCCGATTGGCAATTCGTTTAGCTTCTAAAGCTTCCTCGGGGATTTTCGGGTCATATCCCATGACTCCCCAGCTGCCGGTTATGCCCAACATACCTTTTGCTCCGCGATAAGAGAATTCCGGATGAACTTTTACAAAGTCATCAACGATCGGAAATACTTCTGCGGTACGAGAAATGACTTCTTTCCCCTCAAGATTTCGAATGACTGCCGAAATTTCGTTGTTGTTATCAATGATCAGTCGGGATGCAAATCCGTCCTTCTTGCGTGATTCAGGATAACCGACATTGTCTACGGAAATTAAAAGCGGTCGCTTACCTTTCGGTAGGTACAATGTCTTTGCCGAAACATTCCCTTGCGCATCCACTTCATACAAATCACTGATCCGAACTAATACATATCCGCGCTCCATCAATAAAGGTAGCATACGCTCGAATTCCAATTGTGTCGTCATCCAGTAATTGTATCCTTGCGGTTCAGAACTTTTCGGGCCGAAAGCTAACTCCGGATATACGATCAGACTGTGAAAGAAGACCTGTTCTATCCGACCGGTGTACGGTTGTAACGCCGCCACAAAGTCTTCGATTTTCTTCACTTCATTTTTCAGCTTGTCATTATACACTTCCGGGTTGCTTTTTAATAGTTCTATTGCTTCCTGGTAGTAATATCCTTTGACCAACAAAGCTGACTTTTCAATCAGTTCCACCCGCTTAGCTTCTCGGGCCTTTTCTTTTTCTATTTCCTGTTGGTTGTTATTATTGTTCTTTCGATCGATTTCGTATTTTACCCACAGAAAACCTCCCACGGAAGTAGAAATGATCAAAAAGATTAGTATGATTACCCATGAAACTTGCCGGCGGATTTGATTTTTTTTGCTCATAAGATCACCTGAGACCATCATATTCTCTTTTCCTCTTTTCGTAAAGGATGTTTATCTTTTCAAACTCGAGTATAATGTATTCAGAGGTGGCATATATGACATTTATTGAAGAAACCGTTTCGTCACAAGAAAAATTTCGGGGGAAAATCGTGCGATTGCGTCACGATCAGATTATCGTCAATCACCAGCCGGGATTTCGTGAAGTCGTCGAGCATCCGGGCGGGGTTTGCATATTAGCAATAACCAAGGATCATCATATATTGACAGTCAATCAGTATCGCTATGCTCAAAAGGAAGTGCTTTGTGAACTTCCGGCAGGCAAAAAAGAGCCTAATGAAGACCCGTTGCTGACTGCACAACGTGAGTTATGTGAGGAAACCGGCTATATAGCAGCCCATTGGTTGGATTATGGTGTCGTATATCCGTCTCCGGCTTACCTTGATGAAGTGATCCACCTGTTTGTTGCAAGTGATTTAAGTTTCGTCGGACAACATCTCGATGATGGAGAGTATCTTTCCGTCCATATGACACCTATAAAAAGCCTGTTACAAGACATCGTCAGCGGTCAGATAAAAGACAGTAAAACAGCGGTTTTTGTCATGCGCTACGCTTTACAGAATGGTATTTCAATTGGATAATAAATGAAAAGGGAGGATTTATGAACAGAGTTAAAGCATTAAAAATCGTTAATTTCTTGTTGTTTCTCGTTTTTGTGGGAATAGCCTTCTCCGGTCTGACCGCCATGCTCTTTCCGGGGCTGATCCCATATTCCACATTTAGAGTCGCACATCCTTTTACCGGAGCTGCCTTTGTGGCCTTGGTCATTGCTCACCTGATACTGAACTTTAACTGGATCAAGGCAAATTATCTTAAGAAGAAGAAATAGCATGAAAAAACCAGGAATTGAATTTCCTGGTTTTGCTTTATTCAGTAAGTAAACTTTCTTCCCAAACATCCAGGGGTTTGTATCCCATGAGCTCTACCAACGTTGCCGCAACGTTAGCAAGGCCGAAGTTTCCTTCTTTGAAACGTACTTCCTGATTCAAAACGATAAATGGTACCGGGTTGAGTGTATGGGCTGTTTTTGGTTTTGGTGCAGTATTGGGATCTTTGCTCTTTTCGAACATTTCATCCGCATTGCCGTGATCCGCTGTCAATACCAATATACCGTTAACCTTATCGACGGCTTCTTTGATCCTGCCAATCGCAAGATCTACCGATTCAACTCCAATCTGTGTAGCCAAGAAATTCCCGGTATGACCAACCATATCCCCATTTGGGAAATTGATTCGGTAGAAGTCGTGCTCTCCTTTTAAGATGGCTTCTATCAGCAGATCGGTTATTTGCGCTGACTTCATCCACGGCCGTTGTTCATATGGGATGATATCCGATGTTACTTCAACAAATGTTTCCAACGCATCATTGAATTTTTCTGTACGGTTTCCATTCCAGAAGTATGTCACATGTCCGAATTTCTGTGTTTCGGAAATCGCAAACTGTTTAACTCCCTTTTCAACCAAAAACTCTGACATCGTATTTTTAATTCTCGGTGGCGCAACTAAGAATTTTTTGGGAATTTGTAAATCTCCGTCATATTGCAACATGCCGGCAAACATGACGCGGGGACGAACACCTCTGTCAAACTTTGTGAAATTTTCTTCCTCAAATGCGCGAGACAGTTCTAATGCACGGTCTCCCCTAAAGTTAAACAATATAACGGCATCACCGTCATTGATCTTTCCGACCGGTTCCCCGTTTTCAACGATGACGAAGGCTTCGAGAAACTGATCGGTAACATCCGTTTCCTCGCGTTGCGTTTCAATGGCCTCTTTAGCCGAAGAAAATTGGCGTCCGATGCCCTGGATATGTGTTCTCCAACCGATTTCAACCATGCCCCATTCCGCTTCGTAGCGATCCATGGTCACCTTCATACGCCCACCACCGCTGGCAATCCGAGCATCAAACTTCTCATCATTTAAAGATGACATAAAAGCTTCAATATCATCCACATAAATCAATCCGGACTTTTGAGGTACATCTCTGCCGTCCAGCAACGCATGCACACGAACTTTTTTAATACCTTCCGATTTTGCCTGAGCAATCAAAGACTTTAGATGAGCAATGTTTGAATGTACATTTCCATCAGAAAGTAATCCGATAAAATGCATGGTTCCATCTTTTGAGAAACTGACCAGTTCGCTCCATGTTTGCGAGGAAAAGATTTCTCCAGATTCGATGGATTGGTTGACGAGTTTTGCACCTTGTGCATAAATCTGACCGCATCCTAAGGCATTGTGCCCAACTTCCGAATTTCCCATATCATCATCGCTGGGCAATCCCACTGCTGTTCCGTGAGCTTTCAGCTGTGTCATCGGCGCTTCTTTCATAAATTTGTCTAAATGTGGCTTATACGCAGATGCAACCGCATTTCCCACAGTGTTCTTCGACAGACCGATTCCATCCATAACCACAAATACTAAAGGTCTTTTTGACATCTTACACTTCCTCCGTAATTACGTAACTACTATATCATTGATTGCGAAATTTTGCACTTACAATAAACCAATAAAAAAACAACGGTTTCCCGTTGTTAATCATCTTTTTGCTTTTCAGGAAGATAGAAGATTTGCTCCCCTTCTTTAGATAGCATATACCCAAAGCGTGCGTAATTCTTCACATACTCCGGATCGTTGAGTTTGTCTTTTTGCTGTTTCAGATAGTCATTTTCGCTTTCAAGGATTCGCATCTGCTCTTGAACATCATTTAAACGCGTCATCATATTGACTGTTTCAACAATCTGCAAAGAAACCTGATAGAGCAGTATCAAAGATAAGCCGAAAATGATAAATGCAGCGATATTTAAAACAGACCCTTTGATCTTTTTATGGGAGCTCTTCTCTTTTTTCATGGAAACACCAACCTCTTGAGAATTTAATTATACTGCCATTTTGCAAAAATGCAAGAGTTGTCAAGGAAAATCAATCTGAAGATGCGCTGATAAAACGTTCATCCAGCACTTCATATAGCATTCCGGCATCTTTCTTGCTTGATTGTGCAGCAACTGCCAAAATTTTAATCGTCAGTTTTCGGTGCCCGAAAACAATCTCAACGATGTCATTTTCTTTTATTTCCGATGAGGGTTTTGCGGCTTTCCCGTTAATGACGATTCTTTGGTGGTCTGCCAATTCTTTCGCAACCGTTCGTCTCTTGAGTACGCGGGCGACTTTTAGAAATTTGTCGATTCTCATTTATGATCCTTTCTAACTGTTCTTTTTACTTACCGTGTCTTTTGTTTTCACTAATACTTGGATGACTTCAGTCAACCACTTCGGATGTTTCTTGAATTTTAACACGATTTTCCGTTGAATATACTTTAACTCAATATCTCTGGATACCTGATTGACAAGCGTAAACAAGGCAACTCCGTCAATCGTATCACTGAACTCCTTCGTAAATACAAGTTCAACAAAAGCGGCCTGTTCTTTGAATGACTGGATACGATCCTCGCTTAGCAGTATCTCAAGACGCTTCTTTTCAAAAAGTAAAGAAACAACTGCTGGTAAATGGCCGTAAATATCCGAAATTTCTTCAATCAAATCATTAAGACCTCTAAGTGACCGGACAGCATCGACGCGTTTATATAAGTTTATTTTCTCGAGATCTTCCGGAGCAAAGTTTTTCGGAATATATGCATCAACTTTCACATTGACTTTCGCAAGCGGCTCAGCCTGTTGTTCGATGATGATTCCTTGCTTTTCAGCAATCGCCTTCTGCAGCATCTCAATATACATATCAATACCTACAGTATCGATAAACCCCGACTGGTCAGGACCAAGCAAATCCCCGGCTCCGCGAATCGTTAAGTCTCTCATGGCGATTTTATATCCGCTGCCAAGTTCAGTAAATTCCTTGATAGCTTTTAGTCGTTTTGAGGCAACTTCGGACAACTGCTTTTTGGGTTCATACATCAGATAAGCGTAGGCCAACCGATCCGAACGACCGACTCTTCCCTTAATCTGATACAACTGAGACAATCCGAATGTATCTGCACGGTCGATAATCATGGTGTTCGCATTTGGAATATCGATACCTGTTTCAATAATGGTTGTGCATACCAAGACATTACACTCATTCTCAGTAAACTGAACCATTACATTTTCAATTTCCTCGCGGTTCATCTGACCGTGAGCCACCGCTACTTTTGCATACGGAATATCTTGCTGAAGCCGATACGCCAGCGAAAAAATCTGCTCTACATTGTTGAAGAGGTAGAATATCTGGCCTCCCCTTGCCAGTTCCCGTTCTATGATCTCCTTGATCAGATTTCGGTTTTTTTCTACGATGTAAGTTTGCACAGGCAATCGATTTGAAGGTGGTGTATTGAGTTGAGAAAGTGAGCGAAGTCCGATCAGTGACATTTGAAGTGTGCGAGGAATTGGGGTCGCGCTTAATGAGAGCACATCGATAGAATTACGGAGTTCTTTTATGATTTCTTTGTGTTCAACACCAAACCTTTGTTCCTCATCGATGATTAAAAACCCCAAATCGTTAAATTTTACATCTTTTGATAAAATTCGGTGAGTCCCTATCAGAATATCGATTTTGCCGGATGCGACATCATGCAAGATTTCCTTTTGCTTACTTTCAATCACAAAGCGGTTGAGTACTGCAATATTTACCGGATAATTTTTGAATCTTTTCAAGAATGTCTGGTAATGTTGTCGCGAAAGTACAGTTGTCGGACATAGAAAAGCTACTTGCTTGTTTTCACTGACTGCCTTAAACGCAGCTCGAATAGCAACTTCCGTTTTTCCAAATCCAACATCCCCACAAAGCAGTCTGTCCATCGGTTTTGCTTTTTGCATATCTTCTTTGATTTCTGCAAGTGCCTGCTTCTGATCTTCAGTTAAGTCATGTTCAAACTCACTCTCAAATTCCCTTTGAAATTCTGAGTCTTCTTGGTATGCATATCCGATTTGCTCGCTTCTTGAAGCATATAAACTGATAAGTCGTTCTGCCAAATCCTCGATATTCTCAGATAATCTCTTTTTTGTTTTTACCCACTCACTCGTTCCAAGTTTGTTAAGTTTAGGAGAAGCGCCTTCTCCCGAGACAAATTTACGGACGAGTCTGAACTGTTCCAAAGGAACATATAAAACATCGTCTCCCCGATAAGCGATATGTAAAAAATCTTTATGAACGCCATCGATCAACTGGGTGGTAAGTCCCAAATACTTCCCGATCCCGTGTTGCTGATGAACGACATAATCACCTTGGGATAGTTCATCATAATTGTTGAGAACTTCAGCTTCTTTAAACTTATTGACAAAGCGTCCCAGCCTTACGGTCGAGGAAAACAACTCTCTCGATGTATAAACGACTATGTTTTCGTTAATAAGTTCAAATCCTTCATCATACTGGCCATGAATGACCGTAATCCCACGGTGAATCAGGTTTCCGTCAGACATCTGATACGGAATGTTTTGTTCAATCATTTGATCGATAACGATCCGGATTTCACTTTCAGGTAAAATCAAAACAACATCCGTCGTTTCCGACTGCTGTTTCAATTTTTGAACGAGCAACGTCAAAGGCTGGTTCATTTTACTTAGGGCATGCCAAGAAACTCTGACTTCGTTTTTTACATCATACTGATGAATGTACAACGGGTATTTGGGAGCAAAAATGGTCATTGCATCAAAAAAGACATCAAAAAATGGTACTGCCCGATGATCTTGTGCTAATTCTTGAATATACTCAACGGTATCATTGATAATGTGATGCTGTTGTTGTAATACTTCCTCAATACTTGACACAATGACTTTAGACTCGCGTAAATCCAAAAGACTTCCGACTTCTTCCGACATTGCCATATAACGATACAGTCTCGGTTCCCGGATATTCTTTTTGATATAAGACAGATCATTCTCAATGTTTTCTGCCAGCGCAGCAAATTCAAGAGTGTCACGATGGTTCGATGCCCCTCTCATTCTATTCTCGATCTTGCTTTCTATTTGTCGAATGGATTCCTCAGTAAATATGATATCGGTTGCAAAGGGAATCTGGATTTTTTGAATTGTTTCGATTGTCCTTTGTGAATGAGTATCAAAGTAACGAATACTCTCAATTTCTGTATCGAAGAACTCAATACGTATCGGCTGATCATAACTGATAGCAAATACATCGATAATACCGCCTCTTTGAGCGAATGTCAGCGGTTGGTCAACCCGATGAGTCTGCGAATAGCCCATCGCTTTTAGTTTGTTGATGATGATCTCCGGCGCCTTGTTTTCCCCTTGTTTCAACTCGATCATTAGTGAAGTCAGCACATTTTTTGTCGGAATCTTCCTGATAACTGCTGCTGTATGCGTGAAACACAAGGGGTTTTCCACAGTCAGCAACTTCATCATAGCTTCCATTTTAAGCGTGTGCATTTCCGGAGATGAAGCAATGGCTTCTACTCTCAATGATTCTTCTTGAGGATACAAGAAAACCTGCGGTGCATGATTAAGCAAAGCAGCAACTTTTTCAAATAACATCTGTGCCTGATACAGATTGGGTTTAACGATGATCGTCGGTTGCGGACATTTTTGATATGCAGACGCAATTAAAAGAGCTTCCTGCGCTAAAGATATATTGGCAAATCGTTCTTCACCTTGAAGATAGATCTCAATCGCTGTCTGATTGCTTATTCGTTGGAGTATGGCTTCCATTGCTTTTCCCGTTGTTGCGATCGATCGCTTCTTTTAGCCCGCCTTTAATAAACAGCAATGCTGTTTCGGCCGCTTCATTTATACTTGAATTATAAAGATCTCTGTTTTCAGGTTCTACTTTCCCTAGCACATAATGTACTGTATCAATCAAAGGATTCTTTCCGATGCCGACTCGTAACCGCGGTATATTCATGTCATTTAAGTGATCGATAATGCTTTTCAGTCCTTTTTGACCACCGGCACTCCCGCTGGCCCGAATTCGGATCTTTCCTACGGGTAAATCCAGGTCGTCACTTATGACTAAGATATCTTCATGTTTGATTTTGAAAAACCGAACCGCAGCGCTGACCGCTTCCCCGGATAAGTTCATGTATGTTTGAGGTTTTAAAAGCATCACTTGCTCATTGTTGTAAACGACGACCGCATACTGAGAATGAAATTTCGACTGAAGGAACTGCGTATTGAGTTTTTCCGCAAGTTTTTCAATGACTAAAAACCCGGTATTATGTCGGGTTTGTTCGTATTTTTTGCCTGGATTTCCTAATCCGACGATAAGTTTCATGACTTCACCTTCGTTTCTATTATACACATGTTTTTCGAAGAAAAAACTTTTCCTTGAAGGAAAAGTCAGTTTTTGCTTTTATCGAATATGATGCGCAATCGGCGATGATTGCCATCCCCTTCGCTCTCTGTACGGATGTTTTTCATTTCCGAAAGCATCTGGTGGATTACTTTTCTTTCGTCATTGGGCATCGGGTCTAGGACTGCACTTATCTTTGTGCGTTGTACTGTTCTTGCAATTCTCGTTGCCATCGCTTTGACCTTATCATAGCGGTCGTTTTTATAGTTATTGATATCGATCAGTACTTGAAAGCGGCGCTTGAAGAAAGAATTTACAGCTCCTCGAACGACCGTATTTATCGCCTGAAGTGTTTGTCCGCCTCTGCCAATCAGTATTGCGTTGTTTTCAGCATTAATCATCACCTTAAATGCTTCATTCTGGCGTTCAACAGTAACCTCAATGGATTGTTCAAAGTTTTTAAAGAACGTTTCCAAGTATGTTTTGAGAAAATCGCTTACATCGTTTAAGCAGTAAATTTCCGCAGTGACTTGGGCACCAAAACCTAAGAATCCCTGTTTCTCTTCAAGAACGTAGTACGTAAGTTCATCTACCCGTACACCTTTTTCCTTAGCGACTTTATCAAGCAATTCCTCTAAGTTTTTCCCGGTATACTTTTTCATAGTTATTTCGCTCCTGCCGGAGTATCAATATACTTCCATTGAATAAATAATGTTTGAACGACTTGGGCAAATGCGCTTACCAACCAGTACAATGACATTGCGGTAGGCCAGTTAATAGAAATAACCATAATCATCGCAAACATACCGTACATCATACCTTTTTGGTTGTTTGGTGCCGGTTTTTCATTTGGACGCTTCTTGGCTGCCTTTTTGGCCAGATGCTGAGGAAGCATCATCGATGCAAACTGGAAAGCTCCCATCAACAAGAAAATGATGATGTAGATGAAATTCATTTCGAGAAACCCAGTCATCGGTGTAACTTTTAAACTAGCTCCAAATAATGTTCCGTTAAGAACGGCTTCTGAACGCTGAACAGCTTGCCACATTGCCAAAATGATGGGCAGCTGAATGAAGGTTACCAAAATCGTGCCTAATGGATTGATGTTATGTTTGCTGTAAAGGGCCTGCATTTCCTGTCCCATTGCCAAACGTGACTGATCATCTTTCTTACCTTCATACTTCTTCTGAATTTTATTGAGTTCAGGTTGGATGACTTGCATTTTTTGAGTAGCTACGGTCGACTTGATGGTAAATGTCAATGTCAGCAGTTTGATGAAAACCGTCACAATCGCAATTGCCAGAGCAATTCCTAAAAACGGTTGTAAAAAATTGATGGCTTTTGCCAGCGGGAATACAAACAATGCGGAAAACCAGCTTTCATTCGCCCATATTTCAGCCAGTGTCGTCGTCGATGAGATAATTTTGTCCGGTAATACGTTACCATCCTTATCTAGAACACTGGTACAGCCGCTTAAGAATAAAAGCAGCGTTCCGGCACCGATAAGGGTCTTGTGTTTTTTAAATACGTTCATCTTTAATCTCCTTCATAGATTGTGCGTCATAGTATATTTTAATCTTTTTTAACAATGTTTCCAACTCTTTTTTATTCTCGTTGTAACTTTGCACAAGATAGCCGCCACGAATAATACAAATCACATCAAATTCTTCTTCAAAAGTCATCAATTGCTGAAACATCATCCGACACTGTCTTTTGATCTTGTTCCTGACGACCGCATTACCCAATTTCTTCGAAACCGTGATGCCGACACGAGAATGTGTGTCAGATCGTTTCACATGATAAAGGACAAAGCACTTGTTTGTAAAAAAGTGTCGTTTGCCAATGATCGATTGAAACTCACGAGCATTCTTGATGCGAAGAGATTTTCTCATAAAACTTAAAAAAAGTCACCCGAAGGTGACTTTTTACGCCGACAAGATCTTTCTGCCTTTTGCGCGACGACGGGCCAACACTTTGCGACCTCCGACCGTTTTCATACGGGCTCTGAAACCGTGGACCTTTTGGTGTTTTCTTTTGCTCGGTTGATAAGTTCTTTTCACAAGAGCCACCTCCAGTTCTTTATACAATATTGAGCAATTGCTAGTAGATTATACATAATTCTCAGGTATAAGTCAACAAAAGCATGACATTATCCAAGTCGATCCCGCATCATGTATCACTCATCATATGAAATGTAAAAACATGAATCATTTTCAATGTTGTGAATAAGTGTTTTTCCACATTATTTCGTGTTGATTATAATGCAATTTTACACACTATTTTCAACACTTTGATATCCCGTTTAATAAACATTTGTTAATTATGTTGAAAGCATTAAAATATCTACTTAAAAAGCCTGTTTATTATGTGGATATTATGTTGAAAACCCAATATCGGCATTCGAAATATTCACAAAAGCAACAGATTTAAAATCCACAAGGAGTTTCTCACACATTATCAACAAAATGCAATTTGTTTAATATTGTGGGAAACTGTGATTTACGCTTTAAAATGGGAAGTTTCTGCATTTTTGTGTGTGG
The DNA here is from genome assembly GCA_002348095.1 of Erysipelotrichaceae bacterium UBA2227. GTDB lineage: Bacteria > Bacillota_I > Bacilli_A > Erysipelotrichales > Erysipelotrichaceae > UBA2227. Next base: position 107,582 of record DDYT01000065.1, read on the forward strand.
AGAAAATTGTTTCATAAAAATTGACTGTGGAAATCCCTCGATTATTTATGTAAAATGAGTACACACAGAAGGGTTTGGTAGGGGTTATGACGTATGTTGAGACATATCTGGAAGACATCTGGAGCAAAACTAAACAATACATGAAAAGCAGTGGTTATATTGATGCCATTGTTTATGATACTTACTTTGATGAATCCTCACTTAAGGATCTCTCTGAAAGTAAGGCTGTGATCGTTGTTCCGACACAAATTCAAAAGGTTATCTTGATGCAGGAGACCGTTTTTATCACGTCTTCTCTTAAGACTGTTTTGGATAAGGATGTCGATTGTGATATTTATACGCAGCATGAGTTTACCAAACGACCTTCATCAATGGTTATCAACCCAAATACGCTTGATAAATCGGATGATGATGGTGTTTTATCCTTTTACACATTTGATAATTTTGTTGTTGGGCCCAGTAATAAAGAATCTCATTCCGCTGCATTGGCTTGTGCTTATAATCCTGGGAAATTCTATAATCCTCTTTTTATATTTGGAAACTCCGGACTGGGAAAAACACACTTATTGAATGCAATCGGGAATTATGTTAAGAGAAATTATCCTGAAAAGCGCGTTTTGTATACTTCCGGAGCTGATTTTGTCACTCGTGTCGTATCTTCTATTAAAGATAATTCGATTGAAGAGTTTAAACTGGATATGCAGATGGTTGATGTATTGTTGATGGATGACATCCAATTTTTAGCCGGAAAAGAGAAATCTCACGAGATTTTCTTCTATATTTTTAATGATTTAGTCAATAACCGCCGTCAAATCGTATTAACATCCGACAGACACCCACAAGATATTAAGGGTTTAGAGGAGCGATTGATCAGTCGTTTTTCATCAGGTTTGTCAGTAGGTGTCGATTCGCCTGAATTTGAGACCTCTATGGCGATTTTAAAGAAGAAAATGGAGTATCAAAGTGTTGATCCGACCTTTATTGACGATGATGTGCTTGCCTATATAGCAACTAATTTTTCAAAAGACGTCAGAAAATTGGAAGGTGCTTTAAACCGCTTGCTTTTTTATTCGATTAATTTTTCAAACAGTGGCAGAATAGACTTCAAAACCGCTGTCAGTGCATTTAAAGGACAATCTGCCGTCAGTGACAAAAACGAATTGTCAGCTAATAAGATCAAACGTGTGGTTGCTGATTACTACGGGTTGACCAAACAACAGCTTATTTCTAAATCGAGAACTAAAAACATTGCAAATGCGCGACACATCGCAATGTATTTGTGCAGAAAACACCTTGATTTACCCTTTATAAAGATTGGTGAAGAGTTTGGTAAACGTGATCATTCAACGGTGATTAGTTCCTGTGACAAAGTTGATAAACAGTGTAAGAGCGATGAAGTATTTCTGGTTGCAATCAAAGAAATCGAGAGGTTGTTAATTTAGTTATCAACAAATTTAAACTCTTTATTTTAACAGGAAAAAGTGGTAAAATAGTATAGTAAATAATAGGCTTTTTGGATTTTATCAACATTTCCACGGGCTTAATTATAATTATCTTGAAGAAGATAACAGGAGGTCAACAACATGGATTTCAGAATTTCTAAGAGAGCTTTCTACAATGCTTTGTCTGCAGTTGCAAGAGCTATCTCTGCGAATTCGCCATTGCCGTCATTATCAGGAATTAAGATCGAAGTTTCCCATGAAGAAATCGTTCTGACTGGCAGCGATTCGGAAATTTCAATTCAAAAGCGTTTACTTAAAGGATTGGATGATTTTTTATTGGATATAAAAGAACCCGGATCCATTGTTATCGAAGCAAAATATATCTTGGAAATCGTCCGGAAAATTGATGCTGATGAAATCCATGTTGAAATAATCGACGGTTCATTGACAAGAATCAGCGGACATTCAGCTGAGTTTAATATCAATGGTATGAAAGCTGTTGATTATCCGATGATTGATTTTTCAAAACCGCAGAAGCAATTCTCAATCGATGCGGATGTATTGGCGAAAGTCATTAACCAGACAGCATTTGCAACAAGTGACAAAGAAACCCGTCCGGTGTTGACAGGGGTAAACTTTAAAGCAGAAGGCAATCGTCTTGAATGTGTGGCAACGGACAGTTACAGATTGGCTCGAAAGATCATTTCTTTGGATGAATCGAACCATTTCAATATTACAATACCTTCAAAAGCACTGAGCGAAATCGTTAAAACGATTGAAAGAGACAGCCGGGTGCTTGTTTGTGTATCTGATAAAAAGGCGCAGTTTTGGATCGATCATACCGTGATTCAAACCCGCTTGATTGACGGCGTGTATCCGGAAACCGGTCGTTTGATTCCAACAGAATTTCTCTATGAACTGACTGTGGATACCAGGGACATGCTCAATGCTATTGACCGTGCATCATTCATTAAGAGCGAAGGGATTTCAATTATAAAACTTTCTGCTTCTGAAAAAGAAATTGTAATTTCCAGTAAATCGCAGGAAGTCGGTTCTTCGACCGAGAAACTTACAGCAATTCAATACAAGGGTAAACCGTTAGAAATTTCATTTAGCGGTCGGTATGTATTTGATGCAATTCGAGTACTTAACGGTCCGATTGTCAAAATTGAGTTCTGTGGTGAGATGAAACCGTTTATCATACGGAACATGGATGATGATTCGGTATTACAGTTGGTCTTACCGGTAAGAACATACTCCTAAAAGTGAAAAGGCCCTTAGGGGCCGTTTTCATGAGAGGATGTCACATCTTCGGTTGGAAAGAAGGTTGTTTATGGTCAAAATAGATACCGAATATATCACACTGGGTCAGTTACTTAAAATGACAGATTGTATAAGTTCTGGCGCACAGGCAAAATTTGCGGTGAAAGAGCTTAGGATTTTTGTTAATGGCGAGAAAGAAGACCGCAGAGGCAGAAAATTATATCCTGGTGACGTCGTCAATGTTGAAAAGATGACATTCAAGGTCGAAAAATGAGAATAAGCGAAATCCGCTTAAAGAACTTTCGAAATTACAGTTCTTTGAAAGTGTGTTTTGAAAAAAGAATTAATATTCTGGTTGGTGATAACGCTCAAGGAAAGACTAATCTGCTCGAGGCCATCAGTTTTCTATCAACAGTTCGTTCTTTTCGGGTAAAAGAGGAAACGGATCTCATAAAAAAAGATTGTGATATTGCCCGGATCGAAGGTTTGATCACATCTCAAACAGGTGAAAAACGTTTGACAGCATTGATAACCGCAAATGGAAAAAGTTTACTTGTTTATAAAAATCCTGTGAAAAAGACCAGTGAGTTTATAGGACAGTGCAATGCGGTGCTTTTTACACCGGCAGATATGGATTTTTTTGAAGCTCCGCCGAAAGTACGACGCAGAATGATGGATGTTGAATTATCAAAGCTATCAGCGGTCTACATGGAAAACCTCAATCAGTACGCAAAGGTATTGAAAGAAAGAAACACTTATCTGAAACAAGAACGGCCAGACCTGCAGTATCTTGAAGTTTTAAGTGAGCAGCTGATCAATTTGCAGATTCCGATAATACAAAGCCGTCGGGAGTTCCTTGATTTCATCACTGAACGGATTTCTTCACTTTTTTGCCGATTTATGGATGAAAACCATGTGATTGCCGTTAAATACGATTCTGAATTCGAAAATTACGACAGTTTGTATGATCAACTAAAATCGAAAATGGCTTCATCTTTGAAAAGAGATATCGCTTTGAAGATAACGCATGTAGGGATACACCGCGATGATGCAAGATTTTTGCTAAATGGGTTCGATGTACCAACCTTCGCTTCTCAAGGACAGAAACGCATGTTGATATTAGCTTTAAAAATGGCTATACTAGAGTTTATTGTCAGTAAAATCAACACATATCCGATTTTACTGCTTGATGACGTTTTTTCTGAGTTGGACATTAAGAAGAAAGAAAGATTTGCGAATCTTTTGCCGAAAGAAGTGCAGATATTGATAACAACTACCGAAATAGGAGAGATTAAAGGTTGGGAAGAAAGTGAATTGGGCGTGTTTATTGTAAAAAACGGATTTATCGCGCCGCATAAGGAGGGTATCAGATGAACGAGAACAAAGTTGAACATTCTTATACATCAAATGACATACAGGTGTTGGAAGGATTAGAAGCTGTACGTAAACGTCCGGGAATGTACATTGGCACAACTTCTGAACGAGGTTTACATCATTTGGTGTGGGAAATCGTAGACAATGCAATCGATGAGGCTTTGGCTGGACATGCTGATTTGATTACGGTAACCATTTCTGAAGATAATATCGTATCAGTTGAAGATAACGGACGCGGAATGCCTGTGGGTATTCATGAAAAGACCGGGAAATCAACGATTGAAACGATTTTTACCGTACTCCATGCGGGCGGAAAGTTTGGTGGCGGTGCATATAAAGTGTCCGGAGGATTGCATGGCGTTGGTGCATCGGTGGTCAACGCGCTCTCAGAGTGGTTGGAAGTTTATGTTTATCATGAAGGTAAAACATACTTTCAGCGATTTGAAAACGGCGGAGTGGCCACGGGCGGAGTGGTGGAGTTAGAATCAACAGACAAACGGGGCAGCAAGGTCATTTTTAAAGCAGATCCTACGATATTTAAGGAAACGACCGTTTATAATCACGAGACTATCCGCGATCGGTTGCGCCAAATGGCTTTTTTAAACAAAGGAATCCGGATTGTTTTTGTTGATGAACGTTTAGATTCGGATGGAAGAGTCAAGGAATTCATATATCGTGGCGGGATCAAAGAATATGTATCGTTTATGAATAAAAATAAAAACCCGATCCATCAAGAGGTTGTTTACGTCGAAGGAGAAGAAGAAGGTGTGATTGTTGAAGTTGCAATGCAATATAACGACGGCTATATTCCGTCTATTTACAGTTTCTGTAATAACATCAACACCCATGAAGGCGGTACCCATGAGGAAGGTTTCAGATTAGCGTTGACCAGAATTATTAACGGATACGCGAAAGATGCGAACTTTATCAAGAAAGAGGAAGAAAACTTACTCGGCGAGGATGTAAGAGAGGGGTTGACGGCGATTATATCCGTTAAACACCCTGACCCTCAATATGAAGGTCAGACCAAAACAAAACTGGGTAACGGTGAAGTACGCCGTATCGTATCCGGAGTTTTATCTGATCAATTAGAAAGATTTTTGATGGAGAATCCTCAAGCCGCAAAAACGATCGTCGAAAAAGCGGTTGTGGCCTCAAAAGCCCGGCTTGCTGCGAAGAAAGCCCGTGAACTGACTCGTCGAAAAGGAGCGCTGGAAGTCTCCTCATTACCCGGGAAATTGGCTGATTGCTCGACCCGGGACGCAAGTATCAGTGAAATCTACCTTGTTGAGGGTGATTCCGCCGGTGGATCGGCAAAACTGGGTCGAAATCGTGAATTTCAGGCGATATTGCCGTTGCGCGGGAAGGTTATAAATGTTGAGAAAGCCCGTTTGCATAAGATTTTTGATAACAACGAAATCCGTACGATGATCACGGCATTTGGTTGCGGAATCGGAGATGAGCTAGAGGTGGATAAGCTGCGTTATCACAAAATCGTCATCATGACTGATGCTGATGTTGATGGCGCGCACATTCGCACGCTGATTCTGACCTTCTTTTACCGTTTCTTGAAACCATTGATTGAAGGCGGTTATATTTATATTGCACAACCGCCACTTTATAAAGTTTCTAAGGGAAGTATGGTACGTTATGCTTATTCCGATGCTCAGTTAGAAACAATCAAGGCTGAAATCGGAGATCGGTTCAACATTCAACGATACAAAGGCCTTGGAGAGATGAATCCGGAACAGCTTTGGGAGACGACGATGGATCCGATGGTCCGGACACTTATTCAGGTGACTGTCGAGAATGCGATGGAAGCTGATGCGGTATTTGAAATGCTTATGGGTGATGAAGTCGAGCCGAGAAGAAATTACATCGTTGACAACGCACACTTTGTTAAAAATCTGGATATCTAGAAGGAGGTAAATCATGGAAGATTACAGCGGTCAAAAAATCAGACAAGTCAATATAACTTCAGAAATGAAGACCTCTTTTCTTGATTATGCTATGTCTGTTATCGTTGCAAGGGCATTGCCGGATGTAAGAGACGGTCTGAAGCCGGTTCATCGTCGTATTTTATATGCTATGAATGATTTAGGAATGCATAGTGATAAACCATTTAAGAAATCAGCACGTATCGTGGGAGAAGTTATCGGTAAATATCATCCGCACGGAGACGTAGCTGTGTATGACACCATGGTGCGTATGGCTCAGGATTTTTCCTATCGTTATATGCTGATTGATGGTCATGGGAACTTCGGTTCGATTGATGGTGATGGAGCTGCGGCCATGCGATATACGGAAGCCCGTATGTCAAAAATCTCAATGGAGTTGCTTCGAGACATTCAAAAGGATACGATTGATTTTATGGATAATTACGATGGCGAAGAAAAGGAACCGGTTGTATTGCCGGCTCATTTCCCTAATTTACTCGTCAATGGAACTACAGGCATTGCTGTCGGAATGGCCACCAATATACCTCCGCATCATTTAGGGGAAACGATTGATGCAGCTATTGCAATTATGGATGACCCTGACATTTCCGTCGTTGATCTCATGGAGATCATCAAAGGGCCTGATTTCCCGACAGGTGCTTATATTTTGGGAAGGTCCGGCATAAAGCAAGCTTATGAAACCGGTCGGGGATCAATCAGCGTACGAGCAAAGATCGACACAGTTGAAATGGCCAACGGTAAAAAACAGCTGGTTGTTTCTGAAATTCCTTATCAGGTAAATAAAGCGAATTTGGTTGAAAAAATCGCACAGTTGGTTCGAGATAAACTTATTGAAGGAATCACTGATCTTCGTGATGAGTCCAATCGGGATGGAATACGAGTCGTGATTGAACTGCGGAGAGATGTACAGAGCGAAGTAATTTTGAACCAATTATACCGGATGACCGCCTTACAGACGACATTTGGTGTCAATATGCTGGCTCTGGTGGACAATGCACCGAAACAATTGTCAATCAAAGAGGTCTTAAATCACTATATCGACCATCAAGTGGATGTATTGATTCGCAGAACTAACTTTGATTTGAATCGGGCTAAAGACCGTGCACATATTTTGGAAGGATTGCGCATCGCTTTGGATTATATTGATGAAGTCATCGCTATCATTCGATCTTCGAAGGACGATTCATCGGCGATGAATGCCCTGATTGAGCGCTTTGGACTTACCGAAATACAGGCCAGAGCGATTTTAGATATGCGTTTGCGCCGTTTGACAGGATTGGAACGCTCGAAAATCGAAGAAGAGTATTCGCAGTTGTTATCTGCGATAGCTGATTATGAGGACATTCTTGCTAATCACTGGCGGATCATGGCTATTATCAAAGATGAACTGGTTGAAGTAAAAACGCGATTTAAGGATTTGCGTAGAACAGAAATTATTGAAGCGGATTTAGACATGCAAGACGAAGATCTGATTCCCGTTGAGGATGTGGTGATCGCTATGACGCTTAACGGATACATCAAACGTACAACGATTGATACTTTCCATGTTCAGAATCGAGGCGGGAAAGGTGTTAAGGGAATGGCGACGCATTCTGACGATGTTGTCGATCAGTTCATAACGATGTCTACCCATGATTATCTACTGCTATTTACCAATTTCGGTAAGGTTTACCGAATTAAGGGGTATCGAGTCCCACAGGCAAGTCGAGTCGCAAAAGGGATTCCTGTGGTTAATTTACTGAATTTGGAAAAAGACGAGAAAGTCAAAGCTATGTCAGCGGTCAGTACGGATTCCGACAATGCATATTTCGTTTTTGCAACTAAAGAAGGATTGATTAAAAGAGTTGCTGTTTCTGAATTCGAGTCTATCCGTCAAAGCGGCAAAATAGCAATTTCGCTTCGCGAAGGTGATGAGTTGATTTCTGTCAAGCAGACGACCGGAGATGACGAAATTATTATTGCCGGCGCAAACGGGAAAGCTGTCCGTTTTCATGAAAATGATGTCCGGCCAATGGGAAGAAACGCTTCCGGTGTACGTGGTTTTAATGTAGATGGTAGCGAAGTCATTGGAATGACCACCGATAAGGAAGGCAGTTATATATTAGCTGTTACTCAAGGCGGATATGGCAAAAAATCAGATAGAGAAGATTACCGTTTAACTAATCGTGGAGCTAAAGGTGTTAAAACGATCAATATCACTGAGAAAAACGGCCCTCTGGTATCGATGAGGGCGGTATATGGAAATGAAGAGTTGTTGATCGTTACGGATGAAGGCACAGTGATCAGGATATCATTAAACAATGTGGGTACATATGGTCGTAATACTCAAGGGGTCAAGTTGATTCAATTGGGTGAGGGGCACAGCGTTTCTTCAGTTGCGGTCATTCCTACAGATGAAGTTGAAAGTGTCGAGTAATTAGAATTATCAGAATGGCGGGTTCAAGTGAGCCCGCCATTGTTTTTGTAGTTTTCAGATGTTTTGTTAACATTATACAAAGCAATCGTAATCAGTACAATCATACCTCCTATCAGTGAAAGGACACCCGGAATTTCCCCAATTACCAGAAATACCCAGATTGGGTTTAGAATCGGTTCAATCGTTGCAATGATGGAACTTTTTACAGCTTTTGTTTTTTTAATGCCTAACGAAAACAGAATATAGGGAATACCAAGTTGAAATGTTCCCATCAAAAGTATTACAATCCAGTTTGTTTGGTTAAACGTCAGGAAGTTTCTATCGAAAAAGAGAAACGGAACCAGAAAGACGCTAAACAGATTTCCTAATAAGGAAGCATCCATGGGATTAGCTTTGGGCAGTCTGTTTGCGAAGAAAACACCAGCGAAGCTAACCCCTGACAATAAACCGACAAAATCACCTAACCAATATCCGGTTTGCAGACGATCGATAAAAAACAGAGAAATGCCGAAAATTGTTAAAATGACTGCAATCAAATCTTTGCTTGATGGCCGAGTTTTCTCGAAAACCATCGAAAAAATCAATATAAATACGGGCGCGGAGTATTGTAATACGATGGCGTTAGCAGATGTCGTTAATTTATTAGCCAACATAAATAAGGTGGTTGTCAATGTTAATGAGACAGCAGACAATACAGTGGATTTCGAGAATGAGATTCGAGTTTTCCCGCGATACAAGAGTATAACAAAAAATGCGATCAAACCCCGGATACATGCGATCGTAAAAGCGTTCCATGTCAAAACCTTGGCCGCAAGTCCGCCAAAACTCCACATGACAGCAGCAACGAATATTAAGAATGATCCATCTTTTTCTTTCATGTGAAGTCTCCCGGCCGTGGCTTATGCATGCTATTTTACACTATGCGGAAAGAGTTGAACATATATTTTTTCAATATTGTATTGGCTATCTGATTGTGCGAAAATTATGACAGTGAATTTATGGGTGAGAAAATGTCAAAACTCTATTACAGCCGAATCGAAGATAGAACCACTCTGAACAGCGCACATTTTCATATTCGTTGTCACTTGAGTGAAATCGAGAGCGTTCTATCAGTGACTGCAAAAGACAATGATTTTGTTCTTTCAGTATTTAAAGATAGTCTCAATGGGAATTATTTTGTATGTGAACGGATTGAAAACGGATTAATTTCTGCGTTAAAAAACCGAGTCATAATAATTAACGAGTTTTACTGTTTGGGCATAGTACGAACCCCATTGAATTGGCTGGATGGTATAATGATGCACAATCTTGGATCACCAGAGCAATCTTCAGTATATGATTTGTACGATTACCTAATGTCGATCAACCAGGCAGGAAAACTGACGATTTATTACTATCCCCAAAGGCCTGATACAATCCCGCAAGACGACCAGGATTTGATTGATCGTGCGATTATACAATTCCGTTTGTATGGATCAACGATTTTGAATGATTTATTACAGTTTCATCCGCATCTCTTTGAAAGAGTCATAAACGGTATCAAGTCTGAAAACTTCAAGGAGTACAGTATCTAATCATGTTGACAACACAAACAACCACTATTAGAATATACCTATAAGCGAAGACAGGGACTAGTACTGAAAAATCGGAATCAGAGACGCGACGGTTGGTGAAAGTTGTGCCGATTTACAGGAATTCCACCCTTGAGTGAAGGAGTTATGTCCTTCCGGTAACAGCCGTTATCTGTATAAGAGGTATTGTTTCACGTGAAACAATACAAGAAGGGTGGCAACACGGATATTCGTCCCTTGTGTTGTCTTTTTTTATTTCAAGGAGGATAAATATGTTAGATATTAGATTAATCAGAGAAAATACCGAAGAGATCATCCGAAGACTGCAAACACGGGGAGCAGATTTTTCTGTTATTCGCGAAATCGTTCGTTGGGACGAAGAGAGAAGAATTTTGCTTACTGAGGTTGAAACCAAAAAGAATTTTCGGAATGAGGCATCAAAGAAGATCGGATTATTAAAGCGCGAGGGCAAAGATACTGCGAAAATTATGGAAGAGGTTAGTGAAACCAATGAGAAGATCGCTGACCTAGATACAAAAATTGCGGAAATAGAGGGAAAAATTCAGGGAGTTATGAATATTTTACCAAATGTTCCACGTGAAACAGTAAAAACAGGTGTTTCGGACGCTGATAATAAGGAGGTTCGTCGATGGGGAGAACCCAAAGTGTTTGATTTTGAACCTAAAGCGCATTGGGATATCGGAACAGGCCTTGACATCCTTGATTTCGAACGAGGATCAAAGATTACAGGAGCTCGTTTTACGGTATACAAAAGTGCGGGAGCACGGCTAGAACGAGCCATCATAAATTTTATGCTTGACCTTCATACAGAGAAGCACGGCTATACGGAAACATTACCGCCATTTATGGTGAACGCTCAATCAATGTACGGAACCGGTCAATTACCGAAGTTTGAAGAAGATTTGTTCAAAGTTGCGCCATTTGACTACTATTTGGTTCCGACAGCAGAAGTTCCGGTAACAAATCTTCATGCCAACGAAATCCTTTCATTCGATCAAATGCCGATCTATTATACAGCGTATACACCGTGTTTTAGAGCAGAGGCAGGAGCAGCAGGACGCGATACGAGAGGGATCATCCGACAGCATCAGTTCAACAAGGTTGAGTTAGTTAAGTTTACGATCCCGGAAAGTTCTTATGAAGAACTTGAGAAATTGACAAACAACGCAGAAGAAGTACTTAAGCAACTGAATCTCCCTTATCGTGTGGTTGAACTGTGTACGGGGGATATGGGGTTCAGCAGCGCAATGACATATGATATTGAGGTTTGGCTGCCAGCATTTGCTACTTATCGTGAAATTTCTTCATGCTCGAATTTTGAAGATTTCCAGGCTCGTCGGGCGAACATCCGTTTCCGTCGGGAAGCCAAAGGAAAACCGGAATATGTACATACTCTTAACGGATCAGGTTTAGCAGTCGGACGTACAGTTGCTGCAATCTTGGAAAATTACCAAAATGCGGATGGTTCTGTAACGATTCCGGAGGTTTTACGCCCTTATATGGGCGGGTTAGAAGTCATTGCAATTAACAGAAAATAAGGTATAATAAACATGCTATCACAACGTTACCTACTGAACCAGGTCAGGGTCGGAAGACAGCAGCCTTAATGTGGCTCTGACGTGTGTGATAGCTTTTATTTTATATAAGGAGATCTATGGACGACAAAAATTATATGGATTTGGCAATAAATGAAGCAAAAAAGGCGCTTTTAAATAATGAAGTCCCGATTGGGTGTGTCATCATTTTCAATAACGAGGTCATTGCTGCGGATTACAACCGAAAAGAGCAACTCCAAAGTGCGACAGCTCACGCTGAAATCTTGGCTATTGAACAAGCATGTAAATTACTGAAATCTTGGCGTTTGGACGAATGCACACTGTATGTAACGCTTGAACCTTGTCCGATGTGTGCAGGCGCTATCTTTCAATCGCGAATTAAGAGGGTGGTTTTTGGTGCTTTTGATCCAAAAGGAGGTGCTTACGGCTCAAATTTTGATATAAATGCCGTACCTCGTTTGAATCACTATCCATTGGTTACAAGCGGGGTTAGAAAAGAACAATGCAGTGAGTTGCTGTTGGACTTTTTTAAAGAGAAAAGACAAAAAAACTGGTGAAAACTCAAGAGGATATACTGCCTCTTTTCTTTATATGTAATATAAAAGGCTAAGGTTATGGTATAATAAATAAGACAACATTTATAGGTAAAGGAGTCTTTATGGAAGTAATTTCAGTAAGAAATCATCCTGAAACAGCGGATTCCGCGATAAAATACATACAGTCTAAATGGGCCAGCGAACATAGCATGCCTGTATATCAAGACTGCATTATGCATTCGTTAAACACAAGCTCACCGCTTCCTCAATGGTACTTGCTAAAAGATCAATCAGGAATCATTGGTTGTGCAGGTTTAGTAACAAATGATTTCATCAGTCGCATGGATTTGTATCCATGGATTTGTGCGCTTTACATCGAAAAAACACATCGCGGTAAAAATCTAGGTAAGCAATTGATTGATGCTGCTGTCTTTGATGCCAAAGCAGGAGGGTTTCCGTATTGTTATTTATGCACCGATCATCAAGGCTATTATGAAAAATTCGGATTCGAGGAAATCGGAATAGGCTATCATCCGTGGGGGGAGACATCGAAAATTTATCGGATATCGACGGATATCGAATACTGATGAAAGATATTGAATTTGATGTTTGTGCGAATCCCTGATTTGGTATAATAACAAGGAAAGAAGGTTCATTATGGCATATAAGGCATTATATCGTACATATCGACCGACATCTTTCGAGAAGGTCGTTGGTCAGCAACATATTGTAAAAACTCTGCAAAATGCAGTTTTAAAGCATAAAATTGCTCATGCTTATCTTTTTTGCGGCCCTAGAGGGACAGGGAAGACGACTGTAGCGAAGTTAATGGCGAAAGCTGTCAACTGCCCGGATACAGAGAAAGCCCCTTGCAATGTGTGTGACAGCTGCCTGTCGATACAGGCAGGTACGCACCCGGATATAATTGAAATCGATGCTGCCAGTAATAATGGCGTTGACGAGATCCGTGATCTGATAGAAAAGGTCAAATATTCTCCGATTGAGGGGAAATACAAAGTATACATCATCGATGAGGTACATATGCTCTCCCAGGGAGCTTTTAATGCTCTTCTGAAAACACTGGAAGAACCCCCGGCCCATGTCATATTTATTTTGGCTACAACAGAGCCTCACAAAGTAATTCCGACGATTATCAGCCGTTGCCAACGATTTGATTTTACGAAGGTTGCTCAGTCTGAAATTGGTGCCCGGGTTCGTGAAGTGTTGGATTTGGAAAAAATTAAGTATGAAGACGGTGTAATTCGCTTGATCAGCCAACTTGCAGAAGGTGGTTTAAGAGATGCGTTGAGCATCTTGGAACAATGTATAGCATATGCCCAAAATGATTTGCGCGTTCAACATGTACATGATATCTACGGCATTACAACCGTTAGTGAAAAAATTGATCTTCTTGATGCGGTGTTTTCAAAAAATGTCGTCGCAATACTGGATAATGTCCGTTTCATCAGCGAAAAAAGTTTCGATATCAAACGGTTGACATCGGATATGATTGATTTGCTTAAGGAATGCATCGTCTATCAGTACACAAGAGATGAGTCGCTGTTGCAAATTGCAACGTTAGACGAGGTTAAACACATACTTTCTAAAAAAAATGCGGATCATCTTCTGAAAATGATCGATATTTTCATCGAAACCATGGATAAATATCGAAATGCTTCGAATATCCACTCGTATTTTGAGGTTGCTTTGCTCAAGACGATGGCTATGGGGAATGAACCGGCTGTCATGGAGATTCAAAAGCCGACGATTGCACCAGTGGTAAAGACAACAGATAAGGAACTAACAATAGTAAAAGACCATGAAGCAGTAGAACAGACTGACGAAAAAGCGGAAAAAACCGTTGAATCCGATCCGGATTTGAAATCTAATCAGGACGAGATGCATCTTCAACCGGACATCAAAGAAAAACCTATTCAAAAAGTCGAAGAAGATGAACTGTTGCTTAGCGATTTCGATATCGTTCGTTTCATGGTGGCCGGTGATAAAGCAAAAAGGACCAATGAAGCTCCCTTATGGAATCGGTTAGACGAATACATCAATGAGATCGAATGGGCAAAGGTCGCAAGAATGATTGCTGACGGCAATGTGCTGGTGACCAATGACCAGTTTGTGGTCGTATCAATTCCTTATGAAGAAGTCGTAAAAGAAGTCAATTCTAAGTCGAATGAAATTGCTTTGCGAAAATTAATGATTGAAATCGTAAAACAACCGCGAAAAGTTTTTGCCATCACCAAAGATCAAGAAGAGCGATCAATTGCTCTTTTCAGAGAGCTGTGGAGTTCGGGAAAACTGCCGGAACCTATGGTCATTCAACTGCAACCGCTTCAGAAAGCAAATAAAACGGAAGAGAGTGTCTCTGTTGATCAGCGACTTGTCAGTTTGTTTGGTGAAGGCAATGTAGACTTCATCCATGAGGATTAAATATGTATCCGAAAATACTGATTCAGCTGATTGAAGAACTAAGGAAACTGCCTGGGGTCGGCGCAAAGACTGCTGAACGCTATGCTTTTGAGATTATACATAGAGATCATCAGGATATTGAAGCATTTGCGAAGGTTTTGCTTGATGTGAAAACCAAATTAAAAACATGTGTCGTGTGCGGCAATATTACAGAAGAACCAGTTTGCGGTATATGTAAGGATAAAAGTCGTGATCAGTCCGTAATATGCGTGGTAAGTCATCCGAAAGACATCATTGCTATGGAAAAGACGAGGGAGTTTCACGGGGTCTATCATGTGTTGAATGGCGTAATTTCGACATTTAAGGGGATTTTACCGGAGGACATCAATGTTGAGTCACTGATCCAGCGGGTTGACGGGAGCGTTAATGAGGTAATCATTGCGACGGATCCTACAATTGAAGGGGAAACAACAGCTTTGTATATCGCTAAGAAACTTCAGATTAAGGAAGCAAATGTCACGAGACTGGCATCCGGGTTACCGATAGGCGGTCATTTGGATTATGCAGACGAGATGACATTGATAAAAGCTATGGAAGGCCGAAAGAAAATATAGGAGGAGCCATGAAAACAGATATCCAGATTGCTCAAGAAAATGTGATGGAACCGATCGAGAGGATTGCAAGGAAGGCAAAGATTGACAGTGAGTATTTAGAACACTATGGCAAGTATAAGGCCAAAGTTGATCTGAAGATCATGGAATCACTGACGAATCAAAGAGATGGCAAACTCATTTTGGTCACCTCAATCAATCCGACGAAAGCCGGAGAGGGAAAATCAACGACGACCGTCGGATTAGCCGATGGACTTGCCAGACTGAATAAAATGGTTGTCGGGGCACTGCGAGAGCCTTCACTGGGGCCGGTCTTTGGTGTTAAAGGAGGTGCGACCGGTGGCGGAATGTCGCAGGTAGTGCCTATGGAAGATATTAATCTTCACTTTAATGGAGATATGCATGCGGTTACGACAGCAAATAATCTGATTAGCGCAGCCATCGATAATCACATTTATCATGGGAATCTTTTGAATATTGATACAGACCATATCGTTTGGAAACGGTGTATGGATATGAATGATCGTGCACTGCGTCAGGTTAGGGTCGCGCTAGGTGATAAAAACGGCGTTGAACGCAAAGACGGATTTAATATTACCGTGGCTTCTGAGATTATGGCGATTCTATGTCTCTCTGCTTCATTGAATGATTTTCAGCAGCGTATTGAACGCTGTGTAGTTGCCTATAATAAAGAAAATAAGCCGATCACGGTCAAAGACTTGAGTGTCGGTGGCGCAGTAGCCATGATCATGAAAGAAGCTATTAAGCCCAATCTTGTTCAAACTCTGGAAAAAACACCGATCCTTATACATGGGGGACCGTTTGCCAATATTGCTCATGGATGCAACTCGATTTTAGCGACAAAAATGGCACTAAAACTTGCTGATTATGTAGTTACGGAGTCGGGTTTTGGCGTCGATTTGGGTGCAGAAAAATTTATGGATATCAAGTGTCAAGTTGCGAAAATAGTTCCGAATGCTGTAGTTGTCGTTGCGACCGTCCGAGCATTGAAACTTCATGGCGGAATGCCGTATGAATCGCTAAAAGAAGAAAGCATTGAAAATCTCGCAAATGGTGTTGAGAATCTGGCTAAACATTTGGAAACAATCAGAAAATTCCGTGTTCCTTACGTAGTTGCTATCAATCGGTTTGTCAGTGATACGCAAGATGAGCTGGAGTGGCTGATGAACTGGTGTGAAACCCATGGACATGATGCCGTTATCAATGAATCTTGGGGGAAGGGCAGTGCCGGAGCTGAGGATTTAGCAAAAGCAGTAATCCTTGCCTGTGAACAGGAAAGCCATTTCAAACCGTTAGTTACGGAAGCAGACAGTGTTGAAGAGAAAATCGAGAGGATTTGCCGCGAAGTGTACGGAGCAAACGGCGTAATCTATTCCGAACGAGCAAAAGAACAATTGTCTCAACTGACCAATAACGGATGGAGTCATATTTCGGTGTGCATGGCGAAAAACCAGTACTCACTTACGGATGATCAGAAAAAACTGGGGCGTCCTCGTGACTTCCAGATACACATTTCAGAGTTGAGAATCAGTGCAGGGGCAGGATTTGTCGTTGCATTAACAGGAAGCGTTATGACTATGCCGGGATTACCCAAAGTGCCGGCTGCAAACCATATGGGAATTGATGAGAAGGGGAATATCTACGGATTATTCTAGCGGGTAAACCATGGCTTCGATTGCTTACGTTACTGACAGGAAAATGATTGAGTTTCATCGTGCTTACGGAAATCAAATGATGAATTTTTGGCGTCCGAGCAGTGTGAAGCAATTTTCTCAGTTCAACCCGGGTGATTATTTGTTTTTTCTAGCCAAGGGAACAGAACGGTTTAGCGGGAAAGAAAAGGGCATTGTCGGTTATGGAAAGTATCACAGCGCACAAACGATGTCACTAAGACAAATGTGGAATCAGTTTGGGACATATAACGGATACAGCAATAAGGATGAACTTGCAGAAGCAATTGCAAAAGTAAATAAGAATCACGAAGTCGGGAAAAGTATACATTGTTTATTATTGAAAGATGTCGTTTTTTTCCAAGCACCGGTGTATCCGAGTGAAATAGGTATCCAAATCCCAAGCAATTTGGAGAGTTATATTTACCTAGATAAATTTGGGGTCGACTCGACTGTCAAAATATTACAAAAGGCTCAAAAAACCGGTATAGACGCCTGGCAGTCCGCGATGGATCAAACTATCAACAAAGATATATTTCGGGAGGATGTAGTTAATCATATCTTGGCAAAGAAAATCTCTCAAGTTGCTGATCCGGCTAGACCTGCATCGAGAATATTAAAGAAGTTTGTGGCGAATCAGTCAGATTCAGTCGAATACATCAAAGGCAGTAAGCAGGCACTACTCAGACAGTTGCCGCTGACAATTTATCTTCCGTTGGAAGTTTCCGGGAAAAATAAGGATCATGCGCTCTTTGAACTGATTGGGAAAATCAGTGTTTTAAGAGAAAGTATGAAGAAGGAGTCTGAGTTTGACGGTGCTGATGTCCGCTACTGCGTTATTTCGGAAGGGAAACTGTCGTCAGAGTGGATGGAAAGACTTCAACATCAAAACATTCAAGTAATCGAGGGGTAACTATGCAAATATCAAATGATCGGTATCTGAAAATCATGTACAATCGTGCAGGGAAAAGCGGGGTTCATCTTCCGGCGATTTCCATGGGATTATGGCACAATTTTGGAATGAATGAATCCTTCAAGAACATGCGTGAGATGGTAGCGTTTTGTTTTAATCATGGCATCGTGCATTTCGATTTAGCAAATAATTACGGTCCTCCGGGAGGTGCTGCCGAAACAAACCTCGGTAAAATCATGCAGATGGACTTAAAATCTTATCGTGACGAACTTTTGATATCCACCAAGGCCGGATATGGGATGTGGCCAGGACCATATGGTGATTGGGGAAGCAGGAAATACCTTATTTCCAGTTGTGATCAGAGTCTGATGCGGCTAGGCTTAACCTATGTAGACATCTTTTATCATCATCGCTTTGATCCGCACACGGACTTAAATGAGACAGTCGGTGCTCTTGCTCATCTGGTGCAACAGGGGAAGGCGCTTTATATCGGATTATCCAACTATCCGAAAGAACCTCTGCGAGAAGCTGTCGATTTATTAAGAAAACAAAATATTCCGGTCGTACTCGGACAATATCGTTACAATATGATGTATCCTCAGTTTGAAACCGAGGGTGTAAAATCAACACTTGAAGAACTTGGAGTAGGTTCGATCGTCTTCAGCCCGTTAGCTCAAGGTTTGCTGACTGACCGTTATTTTAAGGATATTCCGGAAGATTCGCGGATTAAAAAAGGAACAGGATTCCTAAAAGAGGAAGCTCTGACGCCAAGACTGAAACAACAACTGTTTGAGTTAAATGAAATCGCTAAGAAGCGCGGACAAACATTGGCTCAAATGGCAGTTGCCTGGTTGATAAACAAAAATGTTACATCTGTTTTGATCGGAGCCAGCAAGGTGGAACAGATTGAGGACAATATTGATGCTTTGAATCATACCCAGTTCACCAAGGATGAGCTGAAAATCATCAGCGATATACTCAAAAATGACTAAAGATCGTTTCTCAACGATCTTTTTTATACATTATCATACGCTCGAATTTGGTTTTTGCCTGTACATATTTAACATTGCATGATTCCAGAAGAACTCTAAAGCGATTCTCGGCATTTTTATGATAAGCAGATAGTTCATACTCTAATTCATAATCAGTCACTCCGCCAAACTCGTTTTCATCCAGACACCATTCACCATACTCATCTGTATACTTTCTTCGATACGTTTCGGATGTTCCGATGGGAAGAAGCGGGGATGTGATTCCGTGATGTCTAAAGAAAGATAAAATGATCGGGTCATTAATGTCATCGCTTATAAGAGGACATTCAAACTCATTAAGTCCTTGGTCAGCCGGTGTTTTTAACGTAAACTCGAAGTTTCCAGCAGCTTCGCGGATGCGACACATCCAATGTCTCTTCTGTAATTCGCCGTTTACGGTATCATAGTATGTATTTTTTTGCAATTTAGGTAATGAAAACGGCAATTTCTTAGCGATAATTACAAATTGCTCATGGTTTAGTAAACACTTAAGTTCGATTTCCAAGTTTTCCTTCATGTTCTCAACCTCTCAAGGTTATGATACAATAGAGACACATGAAAAGGAAGTGTTTGCCATGGAACGATTCACGGTTGTGACCCGGGAGGACGATACGTCGGTGTCTCTAGGCAGAAAAATCAGCAATCATTTGACAGCCCGGAATAAGATTTTCGATCAGATTCATCCGGAAATCATTATAAGTGTCGGTGGGGACGGAACGATGTTGCATGCTTTGCATCAGCATATGCATCAGATTGACAAGGTACATTTTGTGGGAATACACACCGGAACACTCGGGTTCTTTACGGATTATCAGGAGAGCGAACTGGAAACCCTGTTAGATGACTTGGTTTTCGGGCAACCGACGACGGAAGAAGTGCAGCTTCTGGAAGTTAAACGTTTCAATGGCGACCGATTTGAGGTCTTATACGCAATAAATGAGGCAAGGGTTGAGAATATCATCAAAACACAGAGCATCGATGTTTGGATTGATACCGAGTATCTCGAGACCTTCCGAGGCAACGGCTTATGTGTCAGCACACAAATCGGATCAACAGCATACAATCGGTCCTTGCGAGGAGCCGTACTGTTGCCATCCATACGTGCCATGCAACTGACAGAAGTAGCAGGTATCCACCACAAGTTATCACGATCTTTATCAACGTCTTTGGTCATCCCCGAGAATTATCTAATCCGTTTTGAGAGCAAATCATACTATGATTCAATCCTTTGTTATGATCATTTACATGTTCGATTGGACGGTGTCGATGCGATCGAGTTTCGATTATGCAAAAAGGCCGCTCGCTTTGCACGCTATCGACCGACCTCTTTTATTAAACGATTGAATAACCTATACTGACCCTCGATGAGGGTTTTTTAGTGAATGGTTTTATTTTTGATTTCATTACTCATATGATATACGATAGCTAAAGGAATCATATAAGATAACAGTGAAGAACCGCCTGCGGATATCATCGGGAGTGTGATTCCGGTGATTGGAAGCAGTCCGACGACCATTCCCATATTTTGAAACTGCTGGAAGACGAGCATTCCCAAAAGTCCGGCAACCATATATCGTTCTCTAGGGTGCTCATAAGCAAGAGCAATACTTAACAGTTTTAGATCGAGCAAAAGATTCACGATAAGTACGCTTGCGGTTCCGAAAAAACCGTAGTTTTTTCCGATAACGGCAAAGATAAAGTCATTTTGAGGCTCAAGCAGTGTAATCAGTACAGCTTCTTTTCCATGACCGGTCCAACCGGCTGATCCGATGGCTAACATAGCTGTATACAGCTGATTTCCCCAGGTATAAATGTATTTTTCAGTTGCTAACCAACCGTGGAAGCGATTCAATCGATAGGAGTTTCCCAAAATGCTTGCTAATGTCTCAGGCGATGTCTGATATAGATAGATCGCCCCACCGAATACAATGGCAACCAACAGAAATCCGGCCAAAACCCACTGATATTTGATTCCGGATATAGCAAGGATGACCAATATGGTTACGATAATTACAATGGGGATACCGGTATCCGGTTGGAGAATAATGAGGATCAATGGGGGCAATACGTATTTTGCTACATTGAAAAACAAAATCATATCCGTTTTGAAACTAATGATCGTACGATTGCGATTATGTGCATCGACAACGTTCGCAGTGATGATAATCAAGACGATTTTCATAAACTCACTTGGCTGAAGTGTGCCGATTCCCGGAAGGATAATCCAGGCGCGAGTACCATTGAGCGGACGGATAAAAGGTAAATTGATGAATCGGTCTAAAAACAGCAAGAACAGTAAAAACATCAATACCCAATAAAACACTTGGACACCTGTAAACAGCCGATCGATACCAAAAAAAAGCAATCCGGCAAGTAGTAGAAATCCCAGAATAAACCATATTACCTGCTTGAATAAAATATCCTGACCATTGACGGCACTTGCAGTCAGAGGAATTGCACCTTGAATTGCGACGATGCTGAAAGTTGCCATGATCAACAGCAGAAGGGTCAGAGTTATATCTATCTTGAAAGATTTCTTTGTCTTTTCCGGTTTTTGAATCGTCACTGCAATACTCCTTGATGATTTGCTTCATTCGTTGTGTATAATTAAATATAATGGTATCATAGAATTCGAGGTGATTGTATGCGGAGATGGCATTCTTTTCTTGAAATCGTACAATTCCCGCTAAAAACCCTGTTTGTTTCGACAATCTTTATGGGTTTGGGTGGGCTGTTGCTGAATCCGAATCTGGCAACGATCGTCTCAATCGACAATCGTTGGGTTTTGACATTTGCAGAACTGCTCCGTTACTTTGGCGGAATGATGATTATCCTGTTTCCGTTATTGGTACTGATCAAAGCCTTATCCAAACGATATGAAGATTCCGTTCCGGTGTACATCGGAATCGTAGGCTATGTCGCTTTACATATTACCACAATGTTCTTCTCTTTGGGTAGATTACAACCTTCCGCATACTATCCGGTTTTGGGTATATCTGTTGATTTGGCAGATATATTCCTCCCTGGGAGCGGGATTATCTATCCCATTCAAACAGGAATCATCTCAGCCGTATATTTAATCAATGTTACTCGATTCTGTTATCATCGCAGCAGAAAAGCAACCGATCACGGATTGCTTCCGTTTGTTGATAAGGATACTTGGGCTGCAATCGAGGTCATTTTATTCAGTATTCTCGGGGGTATCGGTATCAGTTATTTGTGGCCTTTTTTGCTGCAAGTCACAGACTTTGTTTTCCGATTTATTGCTTCGGACATAACCAATCCGGTAAATCTGTTCTTTTACGGAGTTACAGAGCGAATTCTTGCTGCGTTAAGCATGAGCCGACTCATTCGGGAACCCTTTTGGTTTGGTGTTTTCGGCGGTTCATGGATCGACAATATGGGGAATAACTTTCTAGGGGATGTTGCTGTTTGGACAGCACAAAGGGCTTCAGGCATCTATTCGCTAGGATTTGGCCGATTGATTACACCTTATTATGTGCTAAACATATTCGCTGTACCGGCATTTTTGATTGCTGCATATCAAACATTTACGGACAAAATCAACAAACGCAGATACTTTTCATTTTTGCTGTTTGCGATTACTCTCTCGATTTTGTTTGGAACGCTTCTGCCGGTAGAAATATATATGTTGGTGGCAACCCCGTTGCTCTATGTCATTCATCTGTTTACGACAGGATTGCTGTTTGCTACATTTGAAGCGTTCAGCGTATCAGTAGGGTATACTTATTCGGGTCTTGAGTTAGTTGCAACGCCTGCAAGCCTGATAGATTTGGCTATATTCTGGCGCAATCCGATGATGCAACGCAGCCTGACGATTATTTTACTGGTAGGAGCAGTGATGTTTATCTTCTACTATTTTGTGACACGCACGTATTATCGCAAAATTGCAGTAGATGCCATGAACATTGGAATAAAGGAAAAACAGATTCAAGCAATCATCGAGGCTTTTGGCGGGCTGAATAATATGAGAATGGCACATTCGTCACCGAATCGACTGACGATTCTTCCGTATGATAAATCATTGGTTGATTTCAAACGGGTTCATCTTGTCGGATTATATAAAATAGTAGAAACTCGAGCAGGATATTCCATGGCTTTCGGTTCTTGTTCCTACATGCTTCGAAGTGATTTGGTCCGAAGGATGAGACAGCAGCAACGACAGTTACTCGATAACACACAAGCATTTGAAATCATCACGGATGAGATGTTAGCTCAATCATCTGAGCAGAAACCTAAGTAGAGCGCTTCTCGGAGCGTTCTTTTTTTGTGATATAATAGGAACGATTGAGGTGTCCTATGGAAAAACTTACCCCAATGATGAAGCAGTATTTCGATGTTAAGAATAACTATCCAGACGCATTGTTGTTCTACCGCCTTGGAGATTTTTATGAGTTATTTTACGAGGATGCAAAACTCGTTTCTTTAGAGTGCGACTTAGTCCTGACTGCAAGAGGGTCTGGAAATGATCAAAAAGCTCCGATGTGCGGTGTTCCGCATCATGCAGTAACGCCATATATTCAAAAACTGATCAGCAGAGGATATAAAGTGGCTATCGTCGAGCAGTTGGAGGATCCGGCACTAGCAAAAGGCATCGTAAAGCGCGATGTGATCAGAATTATCACTCCGGGAACGGTCATGGATGAGAGTGCGGATGAGAAAAGCGAAGTTCTTATTGCAGCAGTCGAAGATGATATTACCGGATATGCAATTGCGGCTTGTGAAATGGCAAGTGGAAAAACGATCCTCAGAAGGATCGAGCATTCTCGATTCGAATTGATTCAATACTGTTTGAGAAATAATGTTCGTGAGATCGTTTTCCATTCTCAGATTCAAGAGCGTGTATTGAAGCGGATCCGCGAGATACCAAATCTTATGATCTCATTCTGTGACCAAGAGCAAATCGATGTTTTTTATCAGCCCTTGGTTGAGCATGTCCATCGGGATTCGTTAAAAACAGCCTACGGTCGTCTGATCAATTATCTGCAGTCCACGCAGTTTAAAACACTGACACATTTGCAAAGAGCAGAAATCGACGATACTCAGACGTATTGTGAATTAGATTTTTCGACCATATCCAATCTGGAGTTGCTTACGCCACTTCGGCCCAATGGAAAGACTCAGACTTTGTTCAATTATTTGGACCGATGCAAAAGTGCCATGGGAAGTCGGCTGTTGAAAAGCTGGATTGAAAAGCCGCTGATTGATATGCAGGAAATAAGCTTACGTCAAAATCAAGTGCAGTCGTTTGTTAAGGATTTCATATTGAAGGATCAGCTGATTCAACATTGCAAAGGCATCTATGATTTACAACGGATTTGCGCAAAAATTGCTTTTAAAAGTGCGGTTCCGCAAGATTTGGTAAGACTGATGCGTTCATTACGCCAAATAGGTCCGATGAAGGAGTCATTGAAAGGTTTAGACCCCTATCAATGGGTTGTAAAGATAGATCCGCTGGTTGATCTGTTGGCTTTACTTGAAACCCGGTTATCTGAAGAAGTACCGGCGACAGCGAAAGAAGGCGGTATTTTTATCGATGGATTTCATGAAACGTTGGATCATTATCGTGAAGTCATGACCGGAGGAAGCCGCTGGTTGTTGAATTTTGAGATTCGCGAGAAGGAGCGCACCGGAATCAAGAACCTGAAAGTCGGGTATAATCGTGTATTTGGCTATTATATTGAAATTTCCAAAGGAAATGCATCTCTTGTCAAAGATGATTTTGGTTATATTCGCAAACAGACACTGACCAACGGTGAGCGATACATCAGCGAAGAGTTGAAAAGCAAAGAGGATGAATTGCTGCATGCCAAAGAGAGAGCCATTCGGCTTGAAGAAGAGTTGTTTAATACACTGATTGATGAAGTATCAGTTTTTCTGCCTAAGATTCAAGTTGTGGCAAACTTTGCTGCGCACATCGATGCCTTATGTGCGTTGGCTGAAATCAGCAGTCAAAGTGGTTTTGTCTTACCGAAACTGAATCAAAACCGATTGATTCATATTGAGGAAGGAAAACACCCCTTGCTGTCCATGTCACAGCTGAATCATGAGGTTGTATCAAATTCCTTGGAAATGAATGAAGAAGATGTCGTCTTTGTTCTTACCGGACCCAATATGGGGGGAAAAAGTACCTACATGAGGCAAATCGCACTTACGGCAATCATGGCACAAATGGGTTGCTATGTTCTGGCAAAAAAGGCATCTTTGCCGATCTTTGATCGGATTTTTACCCGAATGGGCGCGAGTGATGATATATTGGGCGGTAAATCGACGTTTATGGTTGAAATGAACGAAGCCAATGCAGCCCTACAAAAGGCGACATCCTCATCACTGATTTTGTTTGATGAAATTGGAAGAGGGACTTCAACCTATGACGGTATGGCTTTGGCGCAGGCAATCATTGAATACATTGCGACAATAACAAAAGCTAAAACAATTTTTTCCACACATTATCACGAACTGACTGCATTAGCGGATTCATTGGTCGGGGTATCCAATGTGTTTGTTCAGGTATATGAGAAAGATGAGGAAATAACATTTTTATACCGGGTAAAGCGCGGTAAAGCTGATAAATCTTATGGGATCAACGTTGCACGATTAGCGCATCTTCCGGATGCGGTCATTCACCGTGCCAAAGACTTGCTGAAACAACTGGAAAGTCGTCGCAGAGTCGTACAACAGTCCATGGATGTCGTAGAGATCATTCATGTACCCAAACATTTAGAAGAAATCCAAACGATTTTAAGTTCCTTACCCATTGATTCGATTACTCCTTTACAAGCGCTGACATTGCTTGATGAGCTCAAAGAAAAGTCAAAAGGAGGTAAGTAATGGGAATCATACGAAAATTAGATGATCATCTTACCAATATGATTGCAGCTGGAGAAGTTGTAGAGCGGCCTATGGGCGTGGTCAAGGAACTGATTGAAAATGCGCTCGATGCACAGGCAAAC
This sequence comes from Erysipelotrichaceae bacterium UBA2227, assembly GCA_002348095.1. Classification (GTDB taxonomy): domain Bacteria; phylum Bacillota_I; class Bacilli_A; order Erysipelotrichales; family Erysipelotrichaceae; genus UBA2227. Next base: position 133,360 of record DDYT01000065.1, read on the forward strand.
CGAATTGAGGTTCGGATTACGGAAGGCGGATTAGGTTCAATCGTTGTTATTGATAATGGAATTGGCATGGACCCTCAAGATGCCAGCCGGGCTTTTGAGCGACACTCCACAAGCAAAATCAAAGAAACCCAAGATTTATGGTCAATATCTACCTTAGGATTTCGCGGAGAGGCATTACCTTCCATCGCATCGGTTTCTCGCGTCGTATGTTTGACTAATGATGGGAATGCAGCCACACGGGTTGAAATCCATTTCGGTAAGTTGGTCAGCGTAGTGCCTTATGCCAGCCCGCTCGGAACACAAATCTCGGTGGAGGGATTATTTCTAAAAACACCTGCCCGACTTAAACATATGAAAAATGTTCAATATGAAACGGCGATGATCGTTGATGTCGTTGAGAAGTTCTCCTTGTGTTATCCGGATATTGCTTTTGTTTTGGTATGTGATCAGAAAACCGTCGTTCAAACCAATGGCAGCGGATCACTGAAAGAAGTGATTTTCCGTAAATACGGAACAGATGTAGCCAGACATGTGATCGAGTTTTCGCGTTCAAGTTATGATTTTACGCTTTCCGGAGCAATCGTTTTACCCCATGTTTCACGATCTTCGCGTAATGACATGATTTGGTTTGCGAATCGACGGTTAATCCGATCGGTTCGGCTTCAGCGTGCGGTCATGCAGGCATACAGAGATTATCTTGCTGAGGATCGGTATCCCATCGTAGTATTAAATCTGACGATGGATCATCAGCTGGTAGATGTAAATGTACATCCGTCTAAATGGGAAATACGATTGTCGAAAGAACAACAGGCGGAAATATTCATTACAGATACGATTTCTGATGTCTTAAACCAAAATATGAGCCCGGTTGAAGTTCGTGATCATGTACTACGGTTACCGACACAGGAAATTTTAACATTTTTCCCACAGCAAAACGAAGCGATAATGACTGTCTCGGATGATTTGAGCCCATACAACGGGAAAATGGTAAGCGAAGTTCTTTCTGAAAATAAAGGCGAAGAAAAGAAAAATGTGTCAAATGCATTTTTAGAGATGACAGCATTGGCACAATTGCATCAAAAATATATATTGGCGCAAGCAGAGGCAGGCCTCTATGTTCTGGATCAGCATGCGGCCATGGAAAGAATCAGATATGAGCATTTTCAAAAGCAGTTAAACCAGGATAATCAGAGTATGCAGCCATTGTTGATTCCGGTGATTATCGAAGGAAGAAAAAAAACGTTAATGCGATTTGAAGAACTGTCAAAAATGTTGTCTGCCGTGAAAATTGATATCGAACTTTTTTCGGAATCTCAAATAATTATCCGTCAATTGCCGGTATGGATGAGTGATATCGATGCTCAGGCAGCCATTGAGGACTTATTTGATGCCTTTGAAGAGGATCGATGGAAAGATGAAGAAACATTACGGAAGTCTGCCCTGGCATCCATGGCCTGTCATAGTTCAGTTCGCTTCAATCAAAATCTGAGCAAAGAGCAGATGCAAAGTATTATTGATGGATTGGGGCAGTGTCAGCAACCATATCATTGTCCTCACGGCCGTCCGACATTTGTATTGATTGATGCGCAGCGCCTACTAAAGGAGTTTAACCGATGAAGAAGGTTTTGGTTATTGCCGGAGTGACCGGAGTGGGAAAAAGCAACCTGGGGATTGAACTGGCAAAACGATATAACGGAGAAATCATCAGTGGTGACTCGGTAGCTGTCTACAAAGAACTAACGATCGGAAGCGCAAAAATGCGTGATCATGAGATGGAAGGCATCGTTCATCACGGAATTGATTTGCTAGCCCTTAATCAGACGTTTAACGTACGTGATTTTCAAAGTTATGCCCGAGGGAAAATTGATGAAATCACGGAAAAAGGGAAATTGCCGATTGTTGTGGGTGGCAGCGGGCTGTATATCCGTGCATTACTTTATGATTATGTTTTTGTTGATGAACAGCCTGCGGATATGAGTTGGGCTGAATCATTGAGCAATGAAGAGATTCACGAGCTGTTAAGAAAAAAAGATTCGCAACAAGCTGAAATCATACACACTAATAATCGCAAACGTTTGTTACGTGCTCTGTCCATCTTCCATTCAACTCAGCAAAGCAAGACAGAATTGTTATCACAACAAAAACATCAGATGATTTTCGATGCGAAGATCGTTGCTTGTACGATGCCGCGTGAACTTCTTTATCAGCGGCTGAATCAACGTGTTGAAAATATGATTGAGAACGGATTACTTGATGAAGTAAGGGCAGCCGCAAATATCGCCGGATGGGATCATCCGGCGATGCTTGCGATCGGCTATAAAGAGTTTAGAAATTATTTTGATGGCAGTATAACGCTAGAAGATGCAATTTCATTGGTACAGCGCAATACTCGTAGATTTGCGAAGCGTCAAATCACATGGTTCAAGCATCAGCTTCCATGCCGTTGGCTGGATATGAGTGATTTGCATGACGTTAATCAGACAATCAGTGAGGTAAAAGAATGGATGAGTCGTTAGCAAGGATACGTCTTCTGATCGGAGATGAAAAAACGGATATTATTGCGAAAAAATCTGTCATGGTCGTTGGTCTGGGCGGTGTCGGCGCAATCGCTGCAGAGTCGTTGGCTCGTTTTGGCATAGGAAAGATCATATTGGTCGATCATGATAAGGTCGTCATGAGCAATCTGAACCGTCAAATTCATGCAACAACGGGTACTGTCGGGTTAACAAAAGTCAAGGCAATGATGGCGCGGATTTTATCGATTAAGCCGGACTGCGAACTTATAACTTATGAATGTTTTGTTTCAAAAGATAAGATTCCGGATTTGTTTTCCAGTAAAGTCGATTTTGTGATCGATGCTATCGATACAGTCAGCAGCAAGTGTGATTTGATTGAATATTGTCAGCATCATGAAATCCAGGTAATCAGTAGTCTGGGTATGGGGAATCGGATGGATCCGACTCAGATTAGAATTGTCAGACTAAAAGACACTTATGAAGATCCTCTTGCGAAAGTAGTGCGTTATCAGATACGGAAGCGTGGTCTTAGTGATAAAATGAATGTAGTTTTCTCACTAGAGAAACCAATCAAGCAGACGGCAGAGTTAAATGACAGCGATATCCGAAAAGAGCGGATGCCACCTGCCAGCTCTCCGTTTGTCCCTAATGCGGCAGGTCTTGCCTGTGCATCATGGGCCATTCAGAAATTATTGGAGGAAGAAGAATGAAAGAAATCGTTTTAGCAGGTGGATGTTTCTGGGGAGTTCAGGAGTATTACCGACGTACAAAAGGCATTATTGAAAGCAAGGTCGGATATGCTCAAGGGACTATGGAAAATCCCAGTTATCAACTGGTATGTACAGGGCTCACGCACCATGCGGAGGTCGTTTATCTAAAATATGATGAAAACGTGATTTCCTTGCCTAAAGTACTGGAGCACCTTTTCAGAATGATCGATCCAACATCATTGAATAAACAAGGCAATGACATTGGAACTCAATATCGCACAGGTGTTTATTTTATTGACGATGCGGATGAAACAATCATTAGGGATTACATTATTCAGCAACAGCCGAAATATAAAAAGCCGATTGTTGTCGAGGTGTCGAAACTGAAGAAATTCTACCATGCTGAAGACTATCATCAGTTATATTTGGTCAAAAATCCAACGGGGTACTGTCATATCAATATGGGTTTGTTGAAACCCGAAGAACGAAAAGATGTATTTTAACAGCGAAAGCTGTTTTTTTTTGGAAAACACCGGGTATCACAGTATATATTAAGGGTGATGTAATGTTAACGGTTGAACAGCTGACCAAATTGTATGCAGAGAACAGCGGTTGTCAGAATGTATCATTAATATGTAAAAAAGGGGAGATTCACGGAATTCTGGGTAGAAACGGAAGTGGTAAGACGACGTTGTTTCGGTGCTTACTCGGATTGATCATGGCAGATAGAGGGCATATAAAGATAGAAAGCGCTCAAGAACGTATTCGAAGATTTGGCTATCTTCCCGAAGAGAGAAGTGTGATTGCCGATATCCGGGTAACAGAGATGATTGACTTTTTTGGGTCATTAAAGAAGATGAGCAGAGAAGAAATTGCAGTGGAAAAGCGATCTTGGTTGAAAAAGCTTGAGTGCGAAACATTAGAGTTTAAGCGGCTCAGAGAATGTTCTAAAGGCAATCAGCAGAAAATACAGTTGATTTGTGCAATGATCCATCAACCGGACATTCTTATTCTCGATGAGCCTTTAACAGGTTTGGATGTATCCAACGTTAAGCTGTTTAAGAAAATCATTGTCGAGTATGCGCGAATGGAAAAGGCCGTCCTTCTTTCCAGTCATCAATATGAAGAAATTGAGCCGATATGCGATTATCTGACAGTGCTAGAGAAGTCGAATGTTATCATTCAAGGGAAACTTAGTGATATCAAGAGAAACCATCCCATTAAGACCGTCTCGATAAGCGAAGATGCTCACATGATTTATGCATTACAAAAGGGGATCATCGATATCCGACAAGAAGGAAATACAACGAAATATGTTTGTAAAAGTGAAGCTGATGCATACAATATCGCATCTTTAGCTTTAAAAAACAGGGAGGGCAGAACGATTAAGGTCGAATCGCTTACGTTGAAAGATATGGTGGGTGATCAGCAATGAAGGCACTGATTAGGTTTTCACTCAATCGGAGATTGAACAACCCTGTCTCCATGATGCTTTATGCATTTTCTTTTGCTTTGATTGCCATTCTTTTGTTTGCTGATGTGATTTTGAATAGTTTTGCTCCAGCTCTTGTAAATCCCCGTGCGATCTATATGAATACTGAGATGTTTGCTGTTCTCGGTGATCATCTGCCTACACATTTGGTTTACCAGAAGGATAAGAAACTTGCGGATATAACTATTGAGGTTAGAACAGATGGATATGTGGTTGAAGGTATACTTGATTATAATGAAAAGCAAATCATTGATCAGCTCATTCACGGTTATCATCGAATCATTCAAATGGAAAGACTGCCGGACTACTTGATTTCTGTTGTCGATCAGGTGTTAATAGCTGATATTGCCTGGCAAGATTTGGAGGAATCAAAAACGAATCATCTGGGGTTTGTTGTAATAACATCGATCTATTTTATGTTGCTTAGTTTTTCGACAGCAGTGGCAAATGAAGTTGTTAATGAGAAAACATCAAACGTCATTGAGGTGATCTTGACCTCCGTAAGCCATAAGCATCATTACTATAGCAAATTGCTGATTGGATGGTTAACCATGGTGACACAACTTTTTATTCATGGTTTTGGTTTCGTTTTTTGGCTGATGGTTCGTACGGTGTATGATCAAGGATTCGGACTGCTGGAAATGGTTTATCGCTGGGGCTGGTTGCAGGAAAGGGTTTTATCATTTGGTAGTTTGTTGTCTTCACTAAATGTCACAATATCACAAGGAATAAACGTGCTTTTGTGTGCGACATTTTTGATGCTTGGCATATTATTGGTTCAGTTGCTCATGGTACTGATATCTATCCATATAAACAGCATTGAAGAGGCCGCAGCAATACAAGGTCCTTTCTATTTGGGTATGCTTGTCATTTACTACATGGCCATTTTTATTAACTCGTCACAACAGTTGAATCAGGGAATCGGCTATGCACTTTCCTTTGTTCCGGTATTTTCAATGCTCTTTATGCCTTCTCGTCTTTTATCGGTAAATGTATTGACTTCTGAGCTTTTGCTGAGTTTGTTTATTGCTTTGGTCATGCTGATCTTTTGCGTTGTTATCGGACAAGAACACTACAAAAGGAACCTCCTTAAAGGAAGCTCAAAAAGTTCGTATGTGAAAAAATAAATGAAATGTAAACAATATATTTATTATTTCACAAGATAACTGAAAATTTGTGAAATGTATGACAAATATTGAACGTACACGTTGACACTTGTTTTAATTATCGATATAATTCACATTGCAAGGAGGAAATTTAGATGAAGAAATTATTATTACTTGCCATTGTTGCATTAACTGTTATGGCTGGATGCACAAAGGCAAACCCTGTTTACAAAGTCGGTGTTGGTAGCGTTACAACGATCCAACCGCGCGCAGCTGTTGCTGAAACTGCTGGACGTATTCGTGTTAACACAACCTATGCTACAGTTGTTCTTGACAAGGACGGCAAATTCGTTTCTGTTTCTATCGATGTATCTCAACAAGATGGTACATTTGATGTTGCCGGTGCTATCGTAGCTGCAAATGCTGCTCAAACCAAAAAGGAAAAAGGCGCTGCTTACGGTATGAAAGGCAGTTCTGCTATCGGTAAAGAATGGGATGAGCAAATTGCTGCTTTAGAAGCTTGGATGGTAGGCAAAACATTGGCTGAAGTCAAAGCATTGCCCTTAACCGAAGGCAAGATCAAAGATGGCGAAGATTTGAAATCTTCCGTAACCATTACGGTTACTGATTACTTGGCTGCTGTTGAAAAAGCTGTTGCTAATGCAGTTGAATTACAAAACGTTGCAAAAGTTGGTGGAGCTTCCTTTACGACAATCCAACCGCGCGCAGCTGTTGCTGAAACTGCTGGACGTATCCGTGTTAACGTAACTTTCGCAGCTGTTGCATTGGATAAAGACGGCAAAGTAGTTGCTACGATGATTGACGTTGCTCAAAATGACGGTACATTCGATGTTGCCGGTGCAATTGTTGCTGCTGCCCCTGCTGCTACTAAGAAAGAAAAAGGCGCAGCTTACGGAATGAAAGGCAGTTCTGCAATCGGTAAAGAATGGAACGAACAAATCGCTGCATTGGAAGCTTGGGCCGCTGGTAAAACATTGGCTGAAGTCAAAGCATTGCCGTTAACCGAAGGCAAGATCAAAGATGGCGAAGATTTGAAATCTTCAGTAACTGTTACTGTAACAGATTACTTGGCTGCATTTGAAAAAGCTGTTGCTGCTGCTAAAGACTTAGCTGCTAAATAGTTCGCATAAAAGGAGAGAATCATCTCTCCTTTTTTAGTGCCCGAATATTATGGCTCCTTTTCTTCTTTCTCAACTCATCAAGATTCTTGCTTAGTATTGCCTCATATGGACCGGATGATCCTGGGGTATAGAACTGCTCGTCTTTAATTCTTTCGGGTAGGTATGCAAGTTTAGGCCAGACATCCGGACGATCGTACGGATAGCGTTCTTCATCACTGAGATCGACGGGGGTCAGTCGAAGGTATTTCGGGATTTGATGGTTTTCTTGATCAATCAAAGTTAAGGCGGTATCAATTGCATGGATGCCGCTTTTTGACTTTGGTGACAGACATAAATCAATGACCGCAACACTTAACGGTATTCTAGCTTCAGGAAATCCGACTCTTCGAGCAGTATCGCAAGCAGCAATCGTTCGTGCAACCACCGCAGGATTCGCTAATCCGATATCCTCGTAGGCAGTTACCAACAATCGACGCTCAATCGAATCAATATCATTTGCCTGGATCAATCGTGCCAAATAGTATATAGCCCCATCAACATCGCTCCCACGGATCGATTTCTGAAATCCGGAAAGTAAATCGTAGTAGCCATCACCACTATCTTCAGTATGACTTGATACGATCCGGACATACTGTTTGACAACAGAAAGAGTGATGTGATGATCACTTACTGATGTCGCAGAGATTTCAAGCACATTTAATGCATATCGGATATCTCCGTTGCACGCCTTTACAATCGCATCAGCCGCATCATCATCCAGTTTATAAGTATGTTCGAAACCTTGGGGATGATTGAGTGCCCGATACAATGCGCCCTTGCACTGCGTTTCGGACAATGGATAAAACTCGAAAATATGACAGCGTGAACGAATAGCGGCATTGATGGCAAAGTAAGGATTAGCTGTTGTAGCGCCAATTAGCGTGATCAACCCATCTTCAATATGAGGAAGAAGATGATCTTGCTTGTCACGGTTTAAACGATGAACTTCATCCATGATAAGAACCAAGCCATCAGTAAGTTTCGCTTCTGCAAAAATCTGATCCAACTCCTTTTTATTGCCGGTGACCGCATTAAACATCCGAAACGGAAGTTTCAGCTGTTTTGCCATCGCAATGGCAACACTTGTTTTGCCGGTTCCTGGCGGTCCGAAAAAAATCATGGAGAACAATTGAGATGATTCGATACATTTGCGAAGTACTCCATCATCTTTTACAAGATGGTCTTGCCCAATGATATCGTCAAGATGATTTGGTCGAATCCTGAATGCTAAGGGTTGTTTCATTAAAATCACTCCTATAAGTATTTTAACAGAAGCAAAAAGATAGTAAAATGAAGATACGGAAATTAAAGAGGTATATCATGCAGATCGTATTACAACGTGTCAAAAGCGCGAGTGTCAAGGTTGATGATCAGATTGTCGGATCCATCGAGACTGGTTATCTTCTGCTTGTCGGTGTTGAAACTACCGACACGGAAGAAATCATTGAGAAGAACGCCCGCAAGATTGCCGGTTTACGTATCTTTGAAGATGAACAAGGGAAAATGAATCTGAATATATTACAAACAGGGGGATCGATCCTGAGTGTTTCTCAGTTCACATTATGCGCAAACATGGAAAAGGGAAATCGGCCGGGTTTTGATCGGGCAGCACAACCTTCGCAAGCAATTCCGTTGTTTGATTTGTTCAATCAACGGTTGAGGGAGCAAGGCATTACTGTTGAAACAGGTATATTTAAGGCTTACATGGAAGTTTCGTTGGTTAATGACGGCCCTGTGACTTTCGTGATCAACCATTCTTAGGAGGAACAAGATGGCAGAAATACTTGATGGCAAGTGGTTATCGTCCACGATCAGAGAAGAAATCAAAGAAAAAGTTAAGAAGTTGAAAGGTAAACGATTACCTAAGCTGGTAGTCGTGTTGGTAGGTGATGATCCTGCATCGCATACGTATGTCAATGCGAAGGAAAAAGCATGCAAAGAAGCAGGTTTTGTTTCCCAGGTTCATCGATTAAATGCAGATATTACAAACGATGAACTTTTATCACTGATCAAACAGTTGAATGAAGATGTGTCAGTAGACGGTATTTTGGTTCAAATGCCGATACCCAAACATTTGGATAGCAAAGCAGTTATCTTAACCATCGATCCAGGCAAGGATGTGGATGGATTTCATCCCATTAATGTGGGAAAGTTGCACAGCAATGAAAAGACATTTGTACCATGCACGCCTTTGGGAGTAATGAAATTGCTGGAAGCATACAACATTGATGTAACCGGAATGAATACGGTCGTTTTAGGTCGCAGTCACTTGGTTGGTCGTCCTGTAGCTCAACTTCTGGTCAATGCGAATGCAACGGTCACGATCTGTCATTCACGTTCGAAGCATATTGATGAGATTTGTCGCAGAGCCGATTTGGTTGTTGCCGCTGTCGGTGTACCGCACTTCGTTAAGAAAGATTGGATTAAAAAAGGAGCTGTCGTTGTCGATGTAGGTATTCATCGGGATACCGAAGGCAAAATCATCGGTGATGTTGTATCGGAGGCAATGGAAGTAGCATCTTACATGACCCCGGTTCCCAAAGGTGTCGGTCCGATGACGATTGCTATGTTACTATCCAATACATGGGATGCTTTTGAGCAACACACGAAAGGATGAAGCTGATGATAGAATACGATATTGACGATATTATCGAGATGAAAAAAGAACATCCGTGCTATAAATCGAAACAGTGGAAAATCATTCGAATGGGAGCGGATATCAAAATTAAGTGTCTCGGTTGCGGTGCTGCAGTCATGTTTGATCGCAGTGATTTTGAGAAGAAACTGAAAAAGGTTATAAAAAGAGCGTCAACAGAAAGCAATGATTGAAGTTTGCATGGTAATTGTGTAAACTATAGTGGTTGTTTGAAAGGATGATCTTATGCCTCTAACTGCCGGAATCGTCGGATTACCGAATGTCGGTAAATCCACCTTGTTTAATGCTATTACTCAATCTCAAGTCGAAGCAGCCAACTACCCCTTTGCGACCATTGCGCCGAACGTCGGTGTCGTTGAAGTACCGGATGACCGATTGGATTTTTTGGCTAAGCATTTTAATCCCAAAAAGATGATTCATACAACTTTTGAATTTACGGATATTGCCGGTCTGGTCAAAGGAGCCTCAAAGGGTGAAGGGCTGGGTAACCAGTTTCTTTCCCATATTCGCGAAGTCGATGCTATTTGTCATGTTGTCCGCTGTTTTGAAGACGATCAAATCATGCATGTTGAAGGTAAGGTCGATGCGATTCGTGATATCGAAATTATTCACATCGAATTGGCCTTGGCAGATTTGTCAACAGTTGAAAACCGTATTGGCAAAGTCGAAAGAAAAGCGAAGACCAATGACAAAGAAGCCATCATGGAGCTCGCTTTATTGAAACGATTGCAGCAATTGCTTCTGAATGGTCAGATGGCAAGAAGTATGGACATGACCGCAGAAGAAGCGCAGATCTTGAAGAGTTTTCACTTACTGACTGCGAAACCGGTCATCTATATTGCGAATATGTCTGATGAAGATGTTATCCGACCGGACTCAAATGAGCAGTACCGCAAAGTCGTCGAATATGCACAAGCTGAGAATAATCAAGTCATTCCCATTTGCGCAAAGATCGAAGAAGAGCTGGCAATGCTTGATAAAGACGAAAAGTTGGCTTTTCTTCAAGAGTTAGGTATCGAACAATCGGGATTGGATAAAATCATCTGGTCAGCATATAAACTTCTTGGCTTATGTACCTTCTTTACAGCCGGGCCACAGGAAGTCAGAGCTTGGACGTTTGTTCAAGGCACTAAAGCACCGGCGGCTGCCGGGATTATCCACTCTGATTTTCAACGGGGGTTCATCAAGGCCGAAACATATTCGTTCACTGATTTTGCGACTTACAAGCTGGAATCCGCACTAAAAGAAGCCGGGAAATTGCGTATTGAAGGTAAAGAATATATTGTTCAAGACGGAGATGTCCTTCATTTTCGGTTTAATGTCTGATGTCAGTGGATGAAGTTTTCAAAAATCTGTGCTAAAATGGTAGTACAGACAAGGAGGAATAATCATGAAATTAATCTTAGCGATCGTTTCCAATGATGACAGTTCAAGCGTTTCTGCAGCTTTAACCAAAGAAAACTATTCTGTAACCCGATTGGCTACGACCGGTGGATTTCTACGGTCGGGGAATACAACGATCATCGTAGGTACCGAGGATGACCGAGTGGAACATGCGATTGAACTGATTGGTAACGAAAGTAAGCGAAGAACGGAAATCGTACCCTCCACGGCATCGTATGATATCGGGCGATATGCTTCATTCCCTGTGGAAGTTCAGGTTGGAGGAGCGACGATTTTTGTCTTGGATATCGAACAGTTTGTTAAGTTATAATAATTAAAGGCGAATCTTATCAAATTCGCCTTTCTTTTTTACTGTTTACTTCATGAAATCGAGGATAGCTTCTTCGATTTCTTTTTCTTGGAGTTTTTCGAGCAATAACAACAGAAATTCACATCGCTTCTCTTCATTTGCCCCATAGTTATCGCGACCCGGGAAGGTATTATCCGCTTTTCCGGTGTAATACATGATATCACCATTATCAAGCAGAACGATCAGCCATCGAACACCGATATTGGTGATCATCAGTCCCATTAACTCGAGGGTATATCCTTTGTTTAAGACATAAAACTCGCTTTCATTGAGTAAAACTCCGTGGACAGACCGCAGCAAGTTAGCATTGGGGAATGTGTGATTAAAAATCCATCGAACTTTTGGAGCCCTGCGGAAGACAACTTCGAGGAATTTCTCGTTTCTCTCACTAAGAATACCATAATCACAGTGAGCTATCGCAGCAAATGGTAGATCATCGTCTTCTTTGAATGTGGATAATGAATCATTGACGGATAAAACGTATTCGTGTTCGTTTGTGCGAATGACAGTCTCACTGGTCAAAGGGACATCCATTTGTTTTGCGTAAACAAAACACCCTTTTTCTTCAAGTTCATTCTGACAAGTCAAAGAGGGAAAATCATTGCCTAGTTTCGTCATCAGATGTGTCTGCCAATGACGTTCTAAAAAGAGATTAACAAGAACGGATGTGGATCCGCCGATCTCATCAGAAACGATTGCTGACTGATAGGGAAGAAGGGTTGAGTGAGGCGTTGTAAAAATTTGCCTTTGAGCAAAAGTACCGAAAATTACAATGGATTTCATAGGCGCCTCCTTGTAAATGTATGATAACATACCAAAAATCTTTTTTGTAAAAAATATGGAAAAATGTAACCGCTGCCATAAAATATTAAGTTGAATCCCTTTTGCCGGTGTGATATAAATATATATGTGAAATAATTAACGAAAGGTTGAATACAATGGGTCTATTCGATCATGAAGCAAGGCAGTTTAAATTTGATGTTCTTCGGGAAGTTGCGGTGCATACTTATGAAAATACGCTGACTCCAAACATTGAGGATGAGTTGGCGTATAAACTCATACCTACGACAAAGGCGGATTTCCGCTGTTGTGTCTATAAAGAAAGAGAAATTATCCGCCAACGTACACGGTTGGCTATCGGTAAATCACCGAACATCCGACGCAAGGAAGATATAAGGCCGAAGCAGATTGTTCAAGTGCTTGAGGCAGCTTGTGATGGGTGTACGATCAAAAAGATTCAAATCACCGATAACTGTCGTAAGTGCATGGCAAAAAGCTGTGTCAGTGCATGTAAGTTCGATGCGATTAAAATGGGGGCTGATCGAGCTGTGATCGATCACGACAAGTGTAAAGAGTGTGGCGCTTGTGTTAAGGTTTGCCCCTTTCACGCTATCGTAGAGACGACTCGACCATGCAAAGCATCTTGTGCAGTTGATGCTATCACCATGGATGAAAACGGGATTGCGCAAATCGATGAAGACAAGTGTATCAACTGTGCTGCCTGTCAGTCAGCTTGCCCGTTTGGTGCCATTGAAGATACTTCTTGGATCGTTCCGGTCATTCAACTGATCAAACTTGATACCCCGATCATCGCGATGATAGCTCCTTCAATACAGGGGCAATTTGACTCAGCGACACTTGATCAAATAAAAGCAGGGATAAAGATGCTCGGATTCAGTGATGTGGCCGAAGTGGCTGTTGGTGCTGATGCTGTCGCATGGTATGAGAAGAATGAGCTAAAAGAAAAGATGGCTGAAGGCATTCCGATGACCACATCGTGCTGCCCGGCATTTTTGAATCTTGCGAGACAGCATTTTCCAACCGTCTATGAGAAGAATATGTCGACGATGGCATCACCAATAATTGTAATGGCCCGTATGCTTAAGAAAAAACATCCCCAAACCGGTATCGTCTTCATCGGGCCGTGCGTAGCAAAAAAACAAGAAGCAATGTCCGACGGGATGTTTCCGGATGTAGATTATGTACTGACCTATGAGGAAGTAGCAGCGATGCTTGTGGCAAAGCGGATTTATCTCAATGAAATAAAAGCAGAGGTTCGCGTAGAATCCAGTGTCTTCGGACGAAACTTTGCCTTTGGTTCGGGTGTTTCAAAAGCATTGGTTCAGGCGGCTGCGGAAGATGGCGGAATTGTGATTCGAAGTGAATATGCGGATGGCTGTTTGGAATGCAAGAAACAACTCATGATTATGAAAGCAGGAAGATTTACAGCAGATATACTTGAAGGGATGTCTTGTAAAGGCGGTTGCGGAAACGGACCGGCTATCATCGATAACTCAATCAAAGTGAAAGTCCGTTTCGATTTAGAAAACGCTCCCTATAAAGGAAAAAAGATTGTTGATACAGTTACTAAATATGGATTCGATGAAACGGATATACACAGACATGCAGCAAAGGAGATAAAATCATGGTAACCATCGAGATATGTATCGGAAGTTCATGTTATGTCAGGGGAGCAAACAAAGTTGTTGAATGTGTCAATGCCTGGATAGAACAGTTTGAGTGGGAACAACAGGTAAAAGTAAAAGGTGCCTTTTGCATGGGATTATGTTCACAGGGACTAGGTGTAAAAATCAACGGACAGCCCATCAGCGGATTAGGTCTGCATAATATGGAGACGATATTACTGCCCTTGATCCGGCAGGCACTGGTGTGATATGTCAATCATCGATCTTCAAGAAAAGAACTGCAAAAACTGCCATCACTGTGTTCGCAACTGCCCGGTCAAAGCCATCAGTTTCTCAACAGGGAAACCCGTCATTGTTGAAGAGGAATGTATCCTGTGCGGCAATTGTTATGTGATATGCCCGCATCATGCCAAAAAGGTTAACAGCGATATCGACAGAGTCAAAGCGTGGTTCAACAGCAACGATCGGATTCATATCAGTTTGGCACCCAGTTTTATTGGACTGTTGCAATCCGAAACCCGAATGAAAGAAATGTTGCTTGAAATGGGTTTTACCAGCATCGAAGAGACAGCGATCGGTGCGGCGGAGGTCTCAGCACATTATCGGAAACTGTGCGGACAGGGACATATGAGCAATATCATTTCAACCTGCTGCCCTGTTGTGGTTAAGCTTATTCAAACAAGATTTCCTCAGCTGTTAAGTCAATTAGCTCCGGTCATTTCGCCGATGCGAGCCTCAGGAAAACTGATAAAAGAAAAGTATCCGCAAGATAAAGTCGTTTTTATCGGCCCGTGCATCGCAAAAATCGAGGAAGGAGTCAACTGCGAGGAGATCGATGCGGTATTGACCTTTGAAGATTTATTCGATTTTGCTCAGGTTGATAAGCAGGAATACTTTTCATCATCCTTTTTCGGGGACATTGCGCGCAGTTACCCGGCAACCGGAGGAATTTTACAAACGATAAATGGCGGTCAGAAGAAATATCAGATGATGGCTGTGGATGGAATCGGTCCGGTGATTGACTGCCTCTTAGCTATTGTTGATCATCAGATCGAAGGTGTATTTATCGAAATGTCGGCGTGCACCGGTTCTTGTTTGGGAGGTCCGATGCTTAAAGGTGCGCAACAACGTCGGTGGAAGGCGCAGCAGATCTTGAGTGTAACAAGTCAGAATAATTACTGGCCGATGTATCAGATTCAGAGTGAATGTCATACACAATACCCTCAAATCCCTCTAAAACAACAAACATTCTCTTCTCAGCAAATCGGCCAGGTATTGCGCAGTCTTGGAAAAACAACGAAAGAGCATGAACTTAACTGCGGGGCATGCGGTTACGAGACCTGCAAAGCGAAAGCCATCGGCGTGCTTGAAGGCAAAGCAGATCCGCATCTGTGTTTGCCTTTTGCACTCGAACAGGCACAATCAATATCGAATCTGATTATCGAGCATACGCCCAACGGGATCATCGTTGTGAATGAACATGAAATGATCAAAGAAATCAACCCGGCTGCGCGGGAGTATTTGGATTGTGTCAATTATCCGGTCATCCATTGGCCGTTGGAAGCTATTTTGCCTAACGAAGAAATCTGTTCCGAATTGCGAACTCTTGCGGAAGTACGATATTTTACCAAAGAATATCCGCATCTCAGCAAGACTTTTCATCATGCGTTGATTCCGATTCCTAAACAAAACATCAATGTCATCATCCTGATGGATTTGACTGAAGAAAAGAATAAAGAACGGAAAATCAAAGAATATCGTCAGACTATCATGGACATCACACAAAAAGTTATTGATGAGCAAATGAGAACCGTTCAGGAAATAGCGTCTTTGTTAGGCGAAACCACTGCGAAAAGCAAGATTGCATTAACACAGCTGAAGAAGACGGTTGAGGAAGAATCACAATGAAAGTCGCTGTCGATGCATATTATCAATCCCTAAATAAGCACAATGAAGAACTATGCGGCGATCGGGTATCGGTCATTCATACATCTCACTCATTTATTTGCGTTCTTGCTGATGGATTGGGAAGTGGTGTCAAAGCAAACATCTTGGCGACATTGACTTCGACCATACTGGCGGAAATGCTAAAAAACGGCATTGAACTTCATGAAGCGGTCTATACACTGACATCAACCCTACCAACCTGTAAAGAACGACAGGTTGCTTACAGTACATTTTCGACGCTTCAGGTATTCAATAACGGAGAAGCTGTACTGATTGAGTTTGATAATCCCAAAGCAATCATCTTGCGGAACGGTATAGAAGTCGAAGTCGCACGACACACGATACGAATACAGAATCGCATGGTCGTTGAAAGCCGTTTTAAATGCAAGCCTCAGGATGTGATCGTTTTGGTATCCGACGGTGTATTACACGCCGGACTGGGTACTATATTGAATTTCGGATGGAAACGTAAAGATGTTATTCAACATTTGCGATCAACAATGCGAAAGAATGATAAAGCACGGGATATTGGCGAAAATCTGATCATCGTGGTCAACGACTTGTACCAGAACACCCCTATGGATGATTCGACCGTCGTTGTGGCCCGTATCGCTGATCGAACGAAAACTTTCGTTATGGTCGGCCCTCCCAAAGAAACCAGTGATGACGATCAAACCGTAATGCAATTGTTGTCGGCTGATGGCAAGAAGATTGTCTGTGGCGGCACAACAGCACAAATCGTTGCCCGTTTCTTAAAAGAAGATATCCGAATAGATGAAAATATTTCGCTCAACAGCGACTTGCCACCCATGGCGATGATCAAAGGGATCGATTTGGTCACCGAAGGTGTTTTGACGCTGGGACGGGTTGTTGACCTTCTGGTAGACTGCGTTTCGTCCAAACAGCAATTGGATCACCTCTGCTCAATCGAGGCGAAGGACGGCGCTGTCAAGATGGTCCAAATGTTGCTGTCAGAGTGCTCCGAAATCGTCTTTCTCGCCGGCCTTGCGGATAACCCGGCACACAGTCAGGTGGCTTACTCACCTTTATCGTTACGATTTAAAGTCCGATTGATTGAGCGTATTGCTGAGCATTTGCGAAGCCTTGGGAAAATCGTTTCCGTCGTACAATGTTAGTCTGCCTATGGCAGGCTTTTCCTTTGGTTGCGTAGTGTGAAAAAAATCTGAAAATGATATAATGGGATTGAACCGAATGGACGGGGTGATTTTGTGCGTATCGGGCAATCCACGGATATACATGCATTTACAGAGGGCAGACCTCTGATTTTAGGCGGTGTAGAGATTGAACATTCCATGGGTTTGTTGGGGCATTCGGATGCGGATGTGCTTCTGCATGCAATCAGCGAATCGATCATCGGTGCGTTGGGACTTGGGGATATCGGCAAACATTTTCCGGATACTGACCCATCATATCAAGGGATATCTTCATTGATCCTATTGGAAAAGACAGCAGAGTTGATGGATCAGCAAGGCTATCAGCTGGTTAATCTTGACAGCCTGATTTTGATTGAAAAACCCAGAATAGCCCCTTATATTCAAGAAATGAAAGCAAATATTGCAAAAGCATTACACTGTAATGATTCACAAATCAACGTGAAGGCAACCCGTGGTGAAAAATTGGGATTTATCGGACGTCAGGAAGGTGTGATGGCGCAGGCTGTCGTATTATTAGAGAGGAAATCAGTAAAATGAAAAGAGTTCGTGTGCGTTATGCACCTAGTCCGACCGGACATTTGCATATCGGAAATGCGCGCACCGCATTATTTAATTATCTTTTTGCCAAACATTATGATGGGGATTTTGTATTGAGGATCGAAGATACCGATATTGAGCGGAATGTAGAAGGCGGTGAAGAATCACAGCTCTACTATATGCATTGGCTGGGGATCGATCCGGACGAATCTCCTCAACACCCCGGAGCCTATGGGCCGTATCGTCAGATGGAGCGTTTGGATATCTATAAAAAACATACCGACTGGTTGATTGAACACGGGTTTGCATACAAGTGCTATTGCACTTCTCAAGAGTTAGATGAAGATTATCAGAAACAAGTGGATGCCGGTCATGCATCGACCCGCTATAATCGCAAGTGTCTGCACTTAAGCAAAAAACAGCGCGAAGAAAACGATCAGCAGCAACTGCCGTATACCGTCCGGATCCGTGTTCCGGAAAACGAAACGTATGCGTTTGAAGATATGATACGCGGGGAAGTATCCTTTGATTCCAAAGATATCGGTGATTGGGTGTTGGTAAAGGCCAACGGAATTCCGACATATAACTATGCTGTGGTGATTGATGATTACTTGATGGCGATCACGCATGTTTTTCGAGGTGAAGAACATCTTTCCAATACACCGAAACAGTTGATGTTATATCGTATGTTTGGTTGGGAAGAGCCGAAATTTGCTCACATGACCTTAATCGTCAATGAGCAACGCAAAAAACTGTCAAAGCGCGATAATTCAATCATGCAATATATGAGCCAATATAAAGAACTTGGCTATCTGCCTCAGGCTATGTTCAACTTTATGGCTTTGTTGGGGTGGTCTCCGGAATCAGAGCAGGAGATTTTCAGTCATGATGAACTGATCAGAGTATTTGATGAGAAGCGATTATCAAAGTCTCCTTCTATGTTTGACAAGCAAAAACTGACTTGGGTCAATAACCGCTATATAAAGGAACTTCCGTTGTCAGAAGTTGTTGCCCTTTGCAAACCGTTTCTGGAAAAGGATTTTGACATAAGCGAGCGAAGTGATGATTGGATAGAAAAACTGATTTCATTATTTCACGATCAATTATCTTACGGTCATCAAATCACTGAACTGGCCAGGTTGTTCTTTGATGCCCCTGCACAGCTTGAAGATGATGCAAAAGAAGCATTGGCATGGGAAACGACACCGCTGATCGCTAAGTCGTTCATCGAGCATCTGCCATTGGATTGGTCAGTAGAAAATCTCAAGCTTACGATGGATGCAGTAAAAAATGAAACAAAAATCAAAGGGAAACCATTGTTTATGGGACTTCGTGCGGCTTTGACCGGTCAGTGTCATGGACCGGACTTGATGAGCACTGTTTATTTGTTAGGAAAAGAAGAAGTAAGAAGACGGTTGGAGAATATTTAGTCCATTGGGGAGGTGGTCGTATGTTTGAGCTGTTGGCAGAGAAGAAGGTCATGCGTGATCCGATTCATGAGTATATCCACATACATTACAAGGTCATTTGGGATAGTATTGATTCTCCGGAATTTCAGCGGTTACGAAGGATCCACCAATTGGGGCCGACATTTCAGGTATATCATACGGCGGAACACTCGCGGTTCTCTCATTCGCTGGGGGTCTATGAAATCGTCCGTCGGATGGTGGAAGAAGTTGAAGGGGTAAAAGATCATTTGAGCGAATTTGAGCAGGTCGCTGTCATGTTGGCAGGATTGCTTCATGACCTCGGTCACGGGCCTTTCTCTCATGCTTTTGAGCTGATTCAAAATCATCACCATGAGTATTATACGGAGCAGATCCTGCTAAAAGACAGCAACATTCATCACATCCTTGTTAAGGCAGATGTCAACTTGCCCAAAGCCGTGGCGGATATCATTGCGCACCGACACCCCAATAAGCTGCTTACTCAGATGATTTCCGGACAGTTGGATGCCGACCGGATGGATTATCTGCTAAGAGATGCCTATTTTACCGGGACAAGTTACGGTCAGTTTGATTTAGAGCGGATCCTGCGCACGCTTCGTATTGCAGATGATAAACTCGTTGTTAAGGAAAGCGGTATTCATACCGTTGAAGATTACATTATGGCCCGTTACCACATGTACTGGCAAGTGTATTATCATCCGGTATCGCGGAGTTTTGAGTCGGTGCTTACCAGTTTTTTCAGAAGGATGAAAGATTTATACAACCATAATCCGCTTTCATTAGCAGGATATGATATGTTTATCCCATTTCTGCGGGATGATGTTGTGAGCATTGAAGATTATGCGGCCATGGATGAGCCGGCGTTTATGTACGGAATGTCTCAGTGCAAAAAACACCCGGATAAAATTCTTGCGGATTTGGCAAGGCGGTTGCTGACTCGGGATTTGTTCGGTTATATGGATATCGACAATGAAAAATCCATTGCGGCAATGAAGAAAAAAGTTGAATCTTGCGGATTTGATACAGAGTATTACTTTACCGTCGATCGTGCGAAACAGCAACCGTATCAGCCTTATCGCGGCAAGGAAAGTTCATTGATCTGGGTATTATTGAAAGACGGTCGGATCCGCGAGCTGTCGAATGTCTCTGTTATCGTCCAAGCCATTGTTAAAGGTGAGGATAAGAGTGATCAGAAAATGTTTTTCCCCAAAACATGTATCGAGGTAAATCATGAACAATGAGTTTAAACTGCGCAGAGAGCGTATTCTGGCTGAGCTGCCACTAAACAGTATGGTTTTATTATTTGCGGGAAAAGGAATAAAGCGTTCGGCTGATGCTGATTTTCCGTTTGTGGTCAATCGGAATTTTGCATATTTGACAAACATCGATGAGCCGGAAGCGGTTCTGATGATGGTTAAACTGAAGCATCGGATCTCGACAACACTGTTTGTCCGGGATATTGACTTGACATTGCAGAAATGGAACGGAAAGTATATGTCGGTCGAGCAGGCAAAAGATTTGAGTCAAATTGATTCGGTCATTTACTTGTCGGGCTTTGATGCGACCTTCATATCACAACTTACCCGGGCGGGGGTTGAACGGGTATATCTTGATCTCGAACGGCTGAATCTGACCGACCGACCGCTGGCTGGGGAGTTGTTTGCGAAGAAACTTAGAGAAACACATCCGGCGTTACCTATCAAGAACATCTATCCTACCATTGCTGCGATGCGAGCCGTTAAGTCTGATGATGAAGTTGAGAAAATCAAACAATGTGTTGAGGTAACCAATCAGGCATTTAAGAGAATGGTTTCTCATACCAGAGCTTGTGCATTTGAATATGAGTTGCAGGCAGAGTTTGAGTATGAACTCAAACGGAATGGTGCATCGCCTGCTTTCGATATGATCGTTGCCGGCGGACAAAGAGCTACGGTTTTGCACTATGTTGAAAATAATGAATCATTAGCGGATGATGAGTTGGTACTATGCGATATGGGTGCTTCGATGCATTTGTATAATTCAGATATTACCCGAACTTTTCCGAAGTCGGGCAAGTTCACGGAGCGTCAGAAACAGTTGTATAATGTCGTCCTGGCAGCAATGGATGCAGTATTTGCCAAAATTCGTCCGGGGGTTACGTTGAAAGAACTGAATGATGTCGTAATCGATACTTATGAGCAGCAGTTAAAGGATATCGGACTGATTCAAAACAGAAGCGAGATTTCTCAATATTATTATCATGGAGTATCTCATTTCTTAGGACTGGATGTGCATGATGTCGGTCAGATCGAAAATATGAGTTTGGTTGCGGGAAATGTAATCACGGTTGAACCCGGACTGTACATCGAAGCAGAAAAAATCGGCATTCGAATTGAAGACGATGTGCTTGTAACTGAAGAGGGATATCGAAACTTAAGTAAGGATATCATTAAATCAATTGATGAGATTGAAGCATTAATGAGTAACAGATAACTTGTTTCAAAACAGGAAGAAAATGTACATAAAAGTGTACATTTTTTTGTTTTCGACAAAAGGGATGTGTGTTTCTTAGAAGCAAGGATATGAATTCTTACGGAAACATGCTAATTCTCTTGACAAACATTGACGTTTCTATATAATTCAAGAAGAAAAAGGTATGATATGAAACACTTGCATCCTGTCATCTGCAGAGTATCGCGTAAATCTGTTTCAGATGGTAAAAGCGAAGTCATTCATTTGGGCAAAGCGTATCTGTCCCAGTTTTCTGACGGGATTCTCTTGGTTTATCATGAGTCAGCCAACGATGAAAATTGTAAGGTTACGTTGGAGGTCAATGATGGAATCATTACTTGCCTTCGTCAAGGAGAGGCTGTCACATCATGTACGTGGCAACACCTTGCGCCTACTTCAATTTCCGTGAAGTCAAGTTTCGGTCAACATCTTTTTGAAGTCATGACACATCTGGTCATCGTTGAAAAAGATATGGTTTTTGTCGATTATGACTTGATGGTCGATGCAGATGTAATCGATCGTATTGAAATGAAGTGGGAGATTAAGGAGGATGTTCATGAATCAAATTGAACTAAATTTGAAAGCGATGATTCAGTCGGCCGCAAAAGGTGTGTTTGATGTGGAATTGACGTTGGAAGATATCGTTATAGAATTGCCTAAAGACAAGGCGCATGGAGATTATGCGACCAATGTGGCGATGCGTCTGACACGAATTCTGAAGAAGAGCCCCAAGGACATTGCAACTGCGCTTTTGGAAGGTTTTGACCATGCGATGGCAGATGTTGAGAAGGCTGAGATAGCAGGGCCGGGATTCATCAACTTCTTTATTTTGAAAGGCTCACTGGCACAACTGATCGGTAAGATCATCGAAGCCGGGGATGAATATGGGAAATCAGATTTCGGACAAGGACTGAAGGTCAATGTCGAATATGTCTCTGCCAACCCGACCGGAGATTTGCATCCGGGACATGCCCGCGGTGCGGCGATTGGGGATGCGGTTACCCGAATCATGAAGTTCGCCGGTTATGATGTGACCAGGGAGTTTTATGTTAATGATGCCGGAAATCAAATCAACAATATGGCCTTATCGTTACAGGCCCGTTACTATCAGGCATGTGGAATCGACTTGCCAATGCCTCAGGATGGATATTTCGGTAAGGATCTTATTGAAATCGCCGCAACACTGAAATCTGAGATCGGCGAGGGAATGTCTAAGGAAGATCCTTCGACCAATGTTCCGTTTTTTAAAGAATATGGTTTGAAGGCTGAACTTCAGAAGCTTAAGGACGACTTGGCGCTCTTTCGGGTCGAGTTTGATGTATATACTTCAGAGCAGAGCATTTACGATCGAGGTTTGGTTGAGAAAGCATTAAAACAACTGACAGATAACGGCATGACCTATATCCATGAGGATGCGGTTTGGTTAAAGACGATGCAGTTTGGTGATGACAAGGATCGCGTTTTGGTACGTGGGAATGGTTTATACACATATCTGATGCCTGACATCGCTTATCACTTGAATAAGAAAGATCGCGGTTTCAAAAAACTGGTTGATTTCTTAGGTGCTGACCATCACGGATATATCATGCGTTTAAAAGCGGCAATTCAAGCGTTGGGCTATCCGGCGCAAGACTTGGATGTTGATATTATCCAGATGGCACGGATGATCAAGGATGGTGAAGAATTCAAGATGTCAAAACGCACGGGTAAGGCCGTTGCACTTAAAGATCTTATTGAGACAGCCGGTGTCGATGCAATACGTTATTACTTTGTTTCACGTGCAGCAGATACTCATATGGACTTGGATTTGGATATGGCTACCAAGCAATCCAACGAAAACCCAGTCTATTATGCACAATATGCCCATGCCCGATTGTGTTCAATTTTACGCCAGCAAGAAAAAATCACGCCAGCGAATCATTTTGAGTTGATTAATCACGAAAAAGAAGTAGAATTATTAAAGCAGTTAAATGAATTTCCATCCGTGGTTGCAGATAGCGCAAATACGCGTCAGCCGCATAAGTTATGTAATTACATTCAAAGACTTGCACAATTGTTCCATAGTTTCTATAATGAGTGCTATGTATTGGATATGGGAAATCCGCAATTATCCGCACAACGTTTAGCTTTGGTCAAGGCAGTTCAAATCACATTGCACAACGCCTTGAATTTGATTGGCGTTGAGCCTGTAGAACGCATGTAGTCAAGGGGAGGATAACGATGAGTAATAAGTCAATGACAGATATCGCATATGAGTATATGCAAAATAAAAATGGTGTTCCTTTTACGGTTCTGTGGTCTGAAGTCTGTACCCGGTTGGCATTTACACAGACACAAGCCGAAAACAAAATCGCTCAGTTTTATTCGGCGATGATGTTGGATACCCGTTTTACGGCACTGCCGGATAATAAATGGGATCTACGCAAGAACTATAAGTATAAAGAAACGCATTTTGATACCAGTTCGATTCTGATCGACGATGATGTCGATTTTGATGATGAGACGAGCGAGGATTCGGAAGAAGTTGAGGAAGATGAAGACTATGATGGATATGTCGATGAAATCGAAGAGGAGACTTTCTGATTTTTCTTGAAACGACGTGTTCCTTCTGTTAGAATAATAAAGGGCAGAGCGTCCCCTGGTTTTAGGGGGCGCTTTTTATTTTTATTTTAAAAGAGAGGGTTGTTTATGGCAAAATACATATTTGTTACCGGTGGTGTTGTCTCCGGTATCGGAAAAGGAATCATTGCAACGTCTTTGGGACGTTTACTTAAAAACCGCGGACTGAAAATATTCATGCAGAAGTTTGATCCGTATATCAATGTCGACCCTGGAACGATGTCTCCCTATCAGCATGGTGAGGTTTTTGTAACAAAGGATGGTGCAGAAACCGATCTTGACTTGGGGCACTACGAGC
This sequence comes from Erysipelotrichaceae bacterium UBA2227, assembly GCA_002348095.1. Classification (GTDB taxonomy): domain Bacteria; phylum Bacillota_I; class Bacilli_A; order Erysipelotrichales; family Erysipelotrichaceae; genus UBA2227. The sequence continues at coordinate 157,714 of DDYT01000065.1, forward strand.
GCTTTACGGATGAAGAATTGACACAAAACGCAAACATTACCGCAGGCCGTGTCTATATGAATGTAATCACTAAGGAACGTCGTGGCGATTACTTAGGAGCTACCGTTCAAGTCATTCCGCATATCACCGATGAAATCAAGTCAAAGGTATATGAAGCTGCCCGAGAATCCGGTGCTGATGTCATTATTACCGAAATTGGCGGGACGGTTGGAGACATTGAGTCATTGCCGTTTTTGGAAGCAGCACGTCAAGTGCATTCGGACAATGAGCGAGATGATGTCGTTTTCATTCACACGACTCTGATTCCGAAAGTGCCGGCGAGCAACGAAATGAAAACCAAACCGACTCAACACAGTTTTAAAGAACTGATGTCACTGGGGATCAAACCGAATATTATCGTGACGCGTTCCGATGAAGCTTTGACTCCGGATATGAAGAAGAAGATTGCCTTGTTTTGCGACGTTCGAGAGCATGCTATCATTGAATCGAGAAATTTTGATAATATTTATGAAATCCCGCTGTCGTTTCAGGCTCAGGGATTTGATGACTATGTCGTCCATAAACTTTCATTGAATGTACCCAAAGCGGATATGACTGAATGGAAAGCCATGATCGATATGGCCAACAACCTGCCGCATACGGTAACGATCGGACTGGTTGGTAAGTATGTTCAATTACATGATGCCTACTTATCGGTGGCTGAGTCTTTGAAACATGCCGGTTATCCGGTAGGTGCGAAAATTGATATCCGTTGGATCAACTCTGAGGAGCTGAGTCCTGAAAATGTAATGAAGCATTTAGCGGGGGTTGATGGAATATTGGTCCCGGGTGGATTTGGCGGTCGTGGGATCGAGGGGAAAATCGCGGCTGCGAAGTATGCACGTGAGCATAAGATTCCTTATTTTGGAATATGTTTGGGCATGCAGATTGCCATGATCGAATATGCAAGAAATGTTTGCGGTTTGCCGTTGGCGAACTCTCAGGAGTGGGATCCGCAATCCCCTGATCAGGTCATTCACTTGATGCCTGATCAAAACGGAGTTGTCAATATGGGCGGTACATTGCGTTTGGGTAACTGGCCGTGTCTGATATCTGAAGGTTCCAAGACTGAATCGGTATATCAATCAGTGAGGATTTTGGAGCGTCATCGTCATCGCTATGAGTTTAATAACAAGTATCGTTCGGTCATGGAGGACAAAGGTGTCGTTTTCAGCGGCGTATCCCCGGATGGCCGTTTGGTTGAGATCGTTGAGTTGAAGGATCACCCGTGGTTTGTGGGATGTCAGTTCCATCCGGAATTCAAATCACGTCCGAATCGGGCTCATCCGCTGTTCTACGGGTTTGTGCGCGCTTCTTTCAATTTCTCGAAAAATGTCGTAAAATAGTGTGTGATAAAGGAGGATTACAAGATGGGTTTAGTATCTACAAAAGAAATGTTTAAGAAAGCCTATGAAGGCGGTTATGCAATCGGTGCTTTCAATGTGAACAACATGGAAATCATTCAGGCAATTGTCGAAGCGGCCAATGAGTTGAAGTCTCCGGTCATTTTGCAGGTTTCCTCAGGTGCACGGAAATATGCAAATCCGACGTATCTGAAGAAGCTGGTTGAGGCTGCCGTATTGGAAAGTGATATTCCGATCGCTCTGCATTTGGATCATGGCGATACGTTCGAATTATGTAAGCAGTGCATAGATTCCGGATTTACGTCAGTGATGATTGATGGATCTCACTTGCCGTATGAAGAAAACGTTGCATTAACGCGTAAAGTCGTTGAATATGCCCATGCACACGGAGTGACCGTTGAGGGTGAATTGGGTCAGTTGGCCGGGGTTGAGGATGATGTCAATGTATCCGATGAGGATGCGCATTACACCAATCCGGATCAGGTGGAAGATTTCGTAAATCGGACCGGTGTGGATTCGCTTGCGATTGCGATCGGCACCAGCCATGGAGCTTTTAAATTTAAGCCTGGGCAAGAACCGAAACTTCGTTTTGACATTCTGGAAGAAATCGAGCGCCGTTTACCGGAGTTTCCGATCGTATTGCATGGTGCTTCAAGTGTTTCCCAGGAATACGTAAAAATCATCAATGAAAACGGCGGAAAGTTGGAAGATGCAATTGGAATTCCGGAGGAAATGTTGCGTCAGGCTGCCAAATCAGCAGTCTGCAAGATCAACATTGACTCGGATTTGCGTTTGGCTATGACAGCCGGTATTCGCGAAGTGTTCAATGCCAAGCCGGGATTGTTTGATCCGCGCGGTTATCTGACACAAGGCCGTAAGTATATCAAAGAATTGGTATCCCATAAAATCAAAACGGTTTTGGGGAGCGAAGGTAAAGCGTAATCGAAGTTGCCCCTTGGGCAACTTTTTGTTTTTGAAAGAGTTTTGTGTTTTGTATCAGTTTTTGGTAAAATGAGGGTACGAAAAAGAGGGTGCGATATGGAAGAAGTTATTAAAATCAAAGGTGGCCATAAGTTAAACGGGAAAGTACGGATCAGCGGTTCAAAGAACGCAACCGTGGCATTAATTCCGGCGGCGATCTTAGCGTCTCGAGGACCTGTGACGATTATCGGTGTTCCTGACATTTCAGATGTTGCTTCACTTTCTGATTTATTGCGAGAACTTAATGTTACAGTCATACAGAAGTCTCAGGATCATATCGTGATTGATCCCAGTGAGATGTACAATAAGCCTCTTGAAACACAGGCGGTGACCAAACTGCGCGCTTCATATTATTTTATGGGAGCACTTTTAGGGAAGTATAAAGAAGTAAAGATGAAAATGCCTGGGGGTTGTTATCTCGGTCCACGCCCGATCGATCTGCATTTGAAGGGATTTGAAGCTTTGGGAGCTACCATTGAATACACTCAGGGGAGTTATCATATTCATGCGGATCAGTTGGTGGGAGCTAAGATATTTTTGGATATATCATCGGTGGGAGCTACGATCAATATCATGATGGCTGCTGTTTATGCCAAGGGCAGAACGACCATTGAAAATGCAGCAAAAGAACCGGAAATCATTGATGTGGCTACGATGCTGAATAAGATGGGTGCGCACATTCGCGGAGCAGGGACTAATGTTATCACCATTGACGGTGTGGAAGAACTGTCCGGTTGCTTCCATGAGATCATCCCTGATCGAATTGAAGCCGGGACGTTTATCATCATGGCGGCAGCTGCAGCCCAGGAAATGATCATCGAGAATATCATTCCACAGCATTTAGAGTCTTTATTGTCCAAACTTCAGGAAATGGGAGTGGACATGGATGTTGAGGTCGATAAAGTGACGATCCGTGGCGGTAATGAACTTGTCGGTGTCGACATCAAAACATTACCCTACCCCGGGTTTGCCACGGATTTACAACAACCGTTAACACCATTGCTCACGCAGGCCAAAGGTGAGTCGACAATCAAAGAAACGATTTATACCGAGCGTTTCAAGCATTGTGTCGAATTACAACGAATGAGCGCGAACATCGACTTATCAACTGCCAAGGCTACGATCAAAGGACCGACAAAATTGTATGGAGACATCGTTACAGCGACTGATTTGCGATGTGGGGCATCCCTGGTCATTGCCGGATTGATTGCGGAAGGTATCACTGAGATCCATGAGGTTTATCATATAGATCGCGGTTATGATGATTTGGATGGAAAACTTAAGAAGCTGGGGGCTGTTATCTGGCGGGAAGTAGCATAAGCCGTGAAATATTTCCTTGATGGGGGTACAATGTCATCGAGGTGAGTGTATGAATAACAAGCAGGTTGAAATTATTATCCAGTCGATGAGCGTCGATCAACTATCTGAGTATCTGAAAGAGTCTTTTTGTGAGCCAATGAGGATCATCAAAGAAAATATACATCGTGGGTTAAAGCCGATGCAATTGCCGCTCAAGGATGAAAACGTTGAAGATATCAAGAAAATGTTTTTGAAATATGAAATGACGATCGACAGTAATCTGAAGATTGAAGAAATTTTAATGCCAGTCATTCAGTCGGTATCCAAACTCTCCGCTGATCAGCGACTGACTGTTAAGTCGATTTTGGCTGATTGTTCAAAAGGACACCAAAAAGAACTTTCTGTAGCTCAGTCCTTACGAGATTCTCTGGGCAGTGCTTCTTGTGAAGTATATGATCTGATCCGGCAATTAACTTATAAAACGGATGATCGCATTGACATTTACAACAATTATTTAGTAGACTTAATCGAAGAGAATGATTAAGTCTTTTTTTCGGAGGAAACATGGAACGTCTTCTAAAGAAGTTTTATCAGAAATATATTCTCGATGGTTTATCGGCGATGGCATTGGGATTGTTTGCTTCATTGATCGTCGGCTTGATCCTGCGTACTGCGGCCGAACAATTGCTTTTATTTTGGCCTGATTCACCGATAGTGCTGTCCATACAGGAAATCGGTCGTGCCGCAATTTCGATGATGGGGCCGGCCATTGCTATTGCGGTCGCATACAAACTAAAAGCTCCCTTGTTGGTATTGGTTGCATCCATGGTGGCCGGTCAGTTGGGTGCGGTGTACGGTGGACCGGCGGGAGCGTATCTTTCCGTAGTTATGGCCATCGAAGCCGGATCATTCGTATCAAAAAAGACACCGCTTGACATTATCGTTACTCCAATCGTTACGATGATTGCCGGATTTCTTGTCGCGATTTCCGCGGGGCAGCTGATTGGGGCGTTGATGTCAGGGTTGGGCATTATTATCGTTGAGGCAACCAAGGCACAACCCCTGATCATGGGTATCGTCGTTTCTGTCGTCATGGGTATGATCTTGACTGCACCGATTTCCAGTGCAGCACTGGCGCTGATGTTACAAATTTCAGGATTGGCGGCAGGTGCTGCCACTGCCGGATGTTGTGCACAGATGGTCGGGTTTGCTTTGATGAGCCGAAAGGACAATAAGGCCGGAGAAGTTATCGCTCAGGGCTTGGGTACATCGATGTTGCAAGTGAGCAATATCATCCGTAATCCGTGGATCTGGGTTCCGCCGACATTGGCAGCGGCAATTACAGGACCTTTGGCTACGATAGTATTTTCCATGGAGAACATTGCGGCCGGAGCCGGTATGGGTACCAGCGGATTGGTGGGAGTCATTCTGACCTTTCAGACCATGGGATTTACTTCAGATGTATTTTTTAAGGTTTTATTTCTTTATATCGTTCTTCCCGGGATATTGAGTGTCTTGTTTTATGAGATTCTTGTGAAGATGAAAAAAATAAAAGCGGGCGATTGTTCGATCAACGTGGACTGATGCACAACAGTGCATCTTTTTTTTGATTTTAAGGGTATAATGAAGGTGAATTTGGAGGGATGCTTATGAGTATCATCGCTGCCTTTTTGCTTCCCCATCCGCCGATTGCCATTTCAGTTATCGGTCGGGGAGAAGAAAGAAACATCCAATCCACCATCAATGCTTATCATCAGATATCCAAAATCATTGCGGATATCCAACCGGACATCATTGTTATCAGTTCACCGCATGCCCCGTATCTCAGGGAAGGATTTTTCGTAGGAAATTCTGAATCAGCTACCGGAGATTTTTCGCGATTTGGTCATCCGGAACTTCAAGAAACATTTCGAATGGATCGTGAGTTCGCCAGTGCTTTGAAAGAAATCAATGATCAGGTGCGGCTTTTCGATATGGGGAAAACAGATGTAGACCATGGGGTTATGGTTCCTCTTTCCTTTATTCAGCAACAAGGATCATACCGCTGGGTCATTACTGGAATTTCGACATTGACCAAGCAAGAGCACAGGCAGCTTGGAAAAGATATCAGCGCGGTAAGTGAACGCCTGAATAAGAAGACGGTCTTTATTGCCAGCGGGGATCTGTCTCACCGCTTAAAACACGACGGTCCATATGGATACGTGAAAGAGGGAGAGATTTTTGATAGAAAAATTACCGAAATCTTGTCTTCGGGTAACTTTGAGTTGCTAGATGCCTTGGATGATACACTGTGTGAGAAGGCGGGCGAGTGCGGTTTGCGAGGATTGTTTGTTTTAGACGGAGTATTGAGTAATCAAAAGGTTTCTCCGATGTTATTGTCGTATGAAGGGCCTTTCGGGGTTGGATATGCCATTGCCTCGTTTCTTCTCGATAAGATGAAAGATCCGTATGTCGACTTAGCGCGCAAGACGATTGATCATTATGTCAGAAAAAGGGAAATCATAAAACTCGAAGAAACCTCATCTCTTATGGAACTTAGTCTGCCATCCGGCGGCGTGTTTGTGTCGATTCACCGACAAGGTCGTTTGCGCGGCTGTATCGGAACGATAGAACCTGTCCGAAAGAATCTTGGCACGGAAATTATTTATAATGCGGTAGCGGCTTGCTCCAGAGACCCACGTTTTTATCCGGTATCTGTACAGGAGTTGAAAGATCTGGAAATTTCGGTGGATGTTTTGACTGAACCAGAGAAAATCCAAAATAAAAATGAACTGGATGTTCGAAGGTATGGAGTCATCGTTGCTTCCGGTTCGCGGCGCGGACTTCTTTTACCGGATTTGGAAGGAATTGATTCGATTGATCAGCAGGTGTCTATTGCCCGACGAAAAGCAGGTATCGATGCAGATGAGGAAGTGGAGTTGTATCGCTTTGAGGTAGTAAGACACCATGACTGAATGCGATCTTTGTTTTCACCGGTGTCAATTGAATGAAGGGCAAGTTGGTTTTTGTCGTGCCAGAAAAAATGCAGAAGGTAAAATCATCCCGCTGAACTACGGCCGAGTGACGTCGATCGCGTTGGATCCCATTGAGAAGAAACCTTTGAAATATTTTTGTCCGGGAAGTATGATTTTGTCGATTGGGGGATTCGGTTGTAATCTGCGATGTCCTTTTTGTCAGAATTATTCGATTTCCATGGCAGATGAAAAAATACATACCCGATATCTTTCTATCGAAAATGCGGCAGAACTGGCTTCCTCTCTCAAGAAGGATGGGAATATCGGAATTGCATACACATACAATGAGCCGCTCATTAATTTTGAGTACGTTTTGGATTGTGCGATTGCCATCCGAAATATGGGTATGGTCAATGTACTGGTAACCAACGGGACAATTGAAGAAGAACCACTGAAAAAGATTCTGCCATATATCGACGCTTACAATATTGATCTGAAAGGTTTCAATCAAATCTTCTACGATAAGTTATGCGGGAACTTGGAATCGGTAAAACGGACGATTCAACTAGCTTCTGAAGTTGCGCATGTCGAGATAACTTTTTTGGTGATTGAAGGTGAAAATGACTCAGACAATGATATGGAAGAAATGGCGAAGTGGCTTTCTGGTATCAATCCTGACATTCCGTTGCATATCAACAGATTCTTTCCGAATTATTTGTGGAAAGATCGTAATGTAACATCGAAAGAAACGCTGATACGATTGAAACTGATTGCTAAAAGGTATCTCCATCGGGTATCATTAGGAAATATCTGATGAAAAGATAAAGGTGATGTGGTATTGTTGTACATGTCGGAAGTGAGTGATGGCGATGAATACAGAAATCATTGAATTAAATGAACAGAACATTGATATTGAGAAGTTGAAACGAGCGGCACAGATCATCCGAGATTTGGGAACCGTCGTTTTACCTACGGAAACGGTTTATGGATTGGGAGCCAATGCGCTGTCTTCTGAAGCTGTATTAAAGATTTTTATGGCGAAAGGTCGCCCTGCAGACAATCCCCTGATCGTTCATGTGTGTTCTGCGGATATGATGAGCAATCTTTTGCATGAACCTTTGGATATGCGAGCCAAAATACTAATTGATACCTTTTGGCCGGGACCGCTGACATTGATATTTAAACGCTCTGAGTTGGTTCCGTTGGAAGTATGCGCCAATCTCGATACTGTGGCTATCCGGATGCCGGATCATCCGATTGCACTGAAACTGATCGAATTGGCTAAAGTGCCAATCGCAGCTCCCAGTGCCAATGTCTCAGGAAAGCCGAGCCCGACGATGGCAAAGCATGTGATTTCAGATATGGACGGCCGGGTCGATATGATCATTGAAGCAGATCGCAGCCGTATCGGTGTAGAATCAACCGTATTGGACATTACTTCAGAAGTTGCGGTCATTTTACGTCCCGGTGGTATTACACTGAATCAGCTTCAGGAAGTTCTCGGAAAAGAAGGTGTTGTCATCGATGAAATGATTGAAGGTGAAGCAGACAAACCTCGTTCACCGGGTATGAAATATACACATTATGCTCCCAATGCAACGATGCAAATCGTACGTGGCGACAGAAACGACATTATCAGATATATTCAAAGTAAAATTCAAAGTACCGCCAACGCTTCAACTTCAGTCGGAGTACTTTGCAGTGATGAAACTAAGTCTCACTATCGGGGAGCCTGTGTTCTTTCGATTGGAAGCGTCCATCGGTTGGATCAAGGGGCGTCCAACCTGTTTGCCGTGTTGCGCGAGTTTGATCAGATGGGTGTTGATATCATTTTTGCTGAAGCATTTGCGGAGGATGAAATGGGTTTGGCACTGATGAACCGCATGAAGAAAGCTGCCGGATTTAATATTGTCGATGTGTGAATGTTGTGTACAGTTGTAAATGATGTGAGAC